>JACRLG010000011.1:0-99116 GCA_016235345.1 Deltaproteobacteria bacterium
GTGCGTTCTTTCTGCTGTTGCCACCCGGGGACGGGCGCTGCGGGAGCGGGAGACGGGTCTCGAACCCGCAACATTCAGCTTGGAAGGCTGAAGCTCTACCAACTGAGCTACTCCCGCCCGATTTTTCTGATCAAACTAGATTCTGAACGCTCGCATCCACATGCATCCTTGCATCGCCGCGCCACAAATGAAAACCGCGATGCGTAATGCTCTTGCTGGCAGCCATGTAGTCAGAAGCGACTCCGAAAACGGATTCTCCTACATTGAGCATAATTCCAATGAGTGGTGGTGGGGGGAGGATTCGAACCTCCGAAGGCTATAGCCGACAGATTTACAGTCTGTTCCCTTTGGCCACTCGGGAACCCCACCGTATGCATCTATTGGAGCCAGCGGAGGGACTCGATCCCACGACCCACTGATTACAAATCAGTAGCTCTACCAACTGAGCTACTCCCGCCCTTCATAACTTCTTTCGCCCTGCCAAAACCCGGCCGCTTTCACCGGTTTCCGCAAAAAACCCTCTTACTTCGAGCCGAAAGACGCGCAGTGCGAAAGCCTTATTCTCCTGCATGTCTTCGCGCCGTGGCTGGTGGTGGGGGGAGGATTTGAACCTCCGAAGGCATTAGCCGACAGATTTACAGTCTGTTCCCTTTGGCCACTCGGGAACCCCACCTCTTTGTCGCGTTCCGGCTGAGATGCCGCATGGAAACGCGATAGCGAGAACTTTTATGTTTCAGGCCGCCGGGCCGATGTCCGAAAGAGCCTTTTTCCCGGCCTGGCCGGTCTTTGAAAGAAGCCTTCGTAACGCGCCGCAGCCCTTCCATCGCCGAACGGGCTTCCTCATATGCAAAACCGCAGAAAAAAGCAAAGAACTTTTTTGCCTCGGGCAAAAATAATTGGAGCCAGCGGAGGGACTCGAACCCACTACCCACTGATTACAAATGCTGTCCCCCAGGCTTTCTAACTTCCCCGATTTTGCTTAGGAACTTGGAATCATTAAGAAAAAGAAATTCCAGATTTTTCGTTTTCCGGGTCTTTTCCCCACATTTCGCCCAAATTCCCACATGGATTCACACACGGAACCCCACATAAGAAGGCCTTGTTTGCCTGATTTTTTCGGCCTTGTCAACCCCATATTTTGTATGGGCCTAAAATTCTTTTTTGTTTGGGTCAAATTACAGACTGTTTTATTCCGCTACTGTTATTACCAGGAGCGCAAATTATTTCCATTTTTCGTTTCCCAAAAATTGGCGGAGGGAGGAAGACCGGGGCATTTCTTCCCTTTGCCGGATTTTTTAAAAATGGAAAAGAACCATACTCCGCTTAATATCGTAGTTTTTTTTGCCTTTCACCCGATACTATTTCTGATGCCAGGCCTCTCTTGAGTTTTTCAGCATTACCTCAAAGAAAATAAGCCTCCCTCTGCACTGTTTTTGATTTTCGCAACAGATGACCAAGCGGGTCAAATTCGCTACCCATCTCTCGGTGATTGGCGGCTATACTCCGCAGATAGTTATTCAGGTCCAAATTTTCAGTACTTATGTATTGCGGAACATGATGCGAACCGTCCGTCGTGACTGAGCGAAATGATGAAGGGAAGCGGACTGCCATGATGGAAGGCCCGGGGCGGGCCCGAACGCCGTGGGCAGGGCGGTCTGTAAATGCTGATTTCTTCCGGGCGGATATGCGCGATGGATGAGATAAGGCTTGCCGCAAGAGTGCGGGCGCGGCGGGAATCGTCTCCCAGGCCGGGCCATTCACCCACCAGGGATCGGACCTTGGAAAGAGAACCGAATCCTCCGGTGACGCCTGTGCAATGGACGTGTTCTTCGGATATGCTCGCGGAAAGGAAAACGGGTTCTGCGAAGGTGGCAGCCATCCCGAAAAGCTCCTTTTCCTTGAGGGATGATTGCCATTTAACCTCAAAATTTCGAGGCATTCCGGGAGCCTTGGGGTACCTTTGGGACAAGGCCTTGTAAGCGGCCTCCTTTCCGGCCCAAAATGCCCATAAAAGGCCGTCACCGCCGCCCATCCGCTCAAACGCCTCCTCTTCCGCCATGTTCAGCACTCTTTGGATGAAGCGCCTGTCTCCGCACCTCCCCAGGGCCTGAGGCAGGCGCAGATCAACGATGTCGTTTCCCACGCATTCCATAACAGGCTGACGAAAAACGCCATCATCTGTGTTTTGCATCAAAGTCTACCCTGCAACTTTAATACCCCGGACGTGAGGGACTGAAAGCGATGAAATGGAAGAAACGCAAACGGCCAATGAAGGAGCGTTCGCTTTTGTATGTGAGTGAAATTGGCCTTGATGCGTAACACTTAAGTTCGCGCTTTCAGTCCCTCACGTCTTAGTTGAGTTTGGATTTGACCATTTTAAGAACATCCCCAACCGTGTCGATGCGTTCCGCCTCGTCATCGGAAATGCGGATGTTGAAAACATCCTCAAAGGAGATAATTATGTCCACCAGACGAGCGGAATTGATTTTCAGGTCTTCCACAAGGCGGGTTGAGGCGCTGGCGCTGGTGAGCCTTACCGGGTTTCCGGCATAGGGTTTGACGGCAGCCATCACCCGATTCAAAATTTCCTGTTCCTGCATGTTGTTCTCCTTAGGTTTTTTTAAAGACGACGCAGGCGTTGACGTCGCCGAATCCGAAACTGGCTTTGGCCAGGTTTTTCAAGTCCGGTTTTTCAATGAAATTCCGGACCACGCTATTTGCAAAGGGTTCGATTTCCGGGTGCAGGTCTTCGCAGTTGAGCGAAGTATGCAAAAAGCCCCCGTAGAGTTCCAAAACAGCGGCCACGCATTCGATGGCCCCGGCAGCGCCCAGGCAGTGGCCAAAAAGGGATTTGGGCGCATTGATGAAAGGGAAATTTTCAGGCCCCCTCCTAAGGGCCGCCGCCCAGTTTTGTATCTCCAAAGGGTCGGCGAAGGTGGCGGTAAGGTGTCCTGAAATTGCGTTAAGCTCTTCCGTCAGGATGCCCGAATCCAAAAGCGCGCCTTTTATGCACCGTTTGACTCCCTCGCGGTTTGGGGCTGTCATGGTGCCGCCGTTGCGCTGCCCGCCCGAATTCAGGCTGCCTCCGGCCACTTCCGCGTAAATCCGAGCGCCCCGCCTGACGGCGGTTTCATAATCTTCCAAAACCAGGATGCCCGCGCCTGCTCCAGGCACGAAGCCGCAGGCCGAGGCGCTCATGGGGCGGGAACCCTCTTTGGGTGAGGAATTGAATTTTCGGCACAAAACCATCATGGAATCGAACCCGGCCCAGGTATATGGCGAAGAGCCTTCCGCGCCCCCTGCCAGCATCCGTTTGGCCGCACCGCACCGGATGTGTCGGGCCGCCTCGATTACGGCCTCGGTGCCTGTTGAGCAGGCCGACGCGTTGGATGACGTGCGGTTTCCCAGGCCTAGAAGCCCGGCCACCTGGGCGGTGGCGCCGCTGTGCATGACATGCTCGATTATGCGGCTTCCCATACGGCGCACCTGGCCGGCGTTCACCAGCGGAACGATTTTGTTGGCTATGGTGTCCATATCGCCTATGCCCGTGCCTATGACGGCCCCGGTGTCCCAGTCAGGCTCGCCGTCCGGGTCGGGTTCGGAAAGTCCGGCATCCTTCCAGGCCAAAAGGGCTGCGGTACTTCCGTAGGCGATGGAGGCCGGAAGCGAGCCAAGGGCTTCGCCGCCCAGAATTTCACCGCCCACCGCGTTGAAATCAGGCACAATTCCCGCTATCTGGCAGGCAAAGCCGTTTTCCGACAGCTCCGGGCAAAAACGTATTCCAGACGCGCCCTCTTTTAGCGCCTTTTCAAAATCGGGCAGGCGGCTTCCTATGGGGCTGACCACCCCAAGGCCTGTAACAACCACTTTTTTCCGGCGATTATCGGGCAAGGTCCACCCCCATTCCGGTCAAAATGCCGGAACACGCAGGCTCGCCGTTTTCCAGAGTCACCCGTACACGGGTCTTGATGGTCCGGGCGCGGAAGTAAATTTTTTCGCCCGTTATAATCGCCCGTGCGCCCGGAGGAACAAGTTTCGTGAACTCCGCCTCCTCCACCCGTGTAAAAACAAACATGCTCCGCCTGATGGTTTCGGGCGGCGCCCCCTTTTTCAGCATAAGGTATATGGCGTGGGCCACTGCCCCTGTCTGCGCCATGGCTTCTATAAGAATGACTCCCGGCGTGACCGGATGCCCAGGAAAATGTCCCTTGTAGAAAAATGAGTCCTCCCCGAACCGGCAGACGCCCTCGATTTGCATGTCATCCAAAGAGAGGATGTCATCCAAAAATCGGAACGGGTGCTGTTGGGGGACCAGGGAAAGTACGAGGCTTTTGTCTGTTTGGTTCGCATCCATGATTTTTCCTCAGCCTGCAATGTGCTCTCCTCCATCTGCGTGAAGAAAGGCCCCGTTGATCCAGGCAGCCTCGTCCGTGGAGAGGAGAAATACGGTGTTTGCCACGTCTTCGGGCCGGGTGAGGCGGCCAAGGGGATTTTTCAGGGCTGCGCCATGAAGCATTTCCTTATGTCCGGGTATTGCCGCCAGTGCCGGAGTGGGGCATATTCCGGCCTGGATAATGTTGGCGCGAATTCCGTATGGCGCATATTCAAAGGCAATGGCCCGCACAAGGGCCTCCAGGGCGGCCTTGGCTGCGGAAACCGCTGCATATCCGCGCCAGGCCAGGGTTGATCCCTGGCTGGTGAGGCCCAGAACCCTTGCATCGTCGGCGAACATACCCCGCTCGAAAGTATCCCTTGTCCAGTCGGCCAGACTGGTGGACATGGCGTGAATCGTGTGGTCGAAATCCTCGCGTCTGAGAATTGTTCCGGTTTCCCCTCTCTCTTGTCCGCCCGGCCCGGCAGGAGCCAGCGGCTTCAAGTTTCCGAAAGCTATGGAGTGGAGCATCGTGCGGATTCTGCCGCTCTTTCCCATGGCGTTTTTGACTTCATCCAGAACCCTTGTACGGCCTTCATCCGAAAGCGCATCGGCATTGAACGCGAAAACCTTCACCCCGGTTTGGCGAATTTGGTCGAAACAAAGCGTAATGCGGTCCATGGAGCCTCTCCTGTCCCGGTGGACCAGAACAAGGTTCATGCCGTGGGCCGCCAGCTTTTGGGCCGTGGCGAGGCCGAACCCGGAAGACGCCCCAAGGATTATCGCAAAGTGGCCGGAGTCGAATCGCATCATCAGGCCGCCTCCCTGTTTTCAAAGGCCCGCCGGGCCGTGGCAAGGCTGGTTACAGCCCGGGCATCTATGCCGATTGACCGGAAAAAGCCCGAAAGTGGCCGGGCCGGGCCTATTTCCACCACCTGGGTAGCCTTCTTCATCAGAGCCTCCATGTTGTTTTCCCACAACACCGGCCGCGACACCTGAAGAGTCAGCGCGTCAGTTATGCGCTGGGAATCCGGCTCGTGAAAAAGCCCCGTAACGTTCGATGTCACGTTCCGGGCCTTTGCCGTGTCCCAATTGATTTTCGCATCTTCCAGGGCCTCGCCGAAAGGCGCGCAAACGGGCGCCATAAAACGGCTGTGAAAAGGCGCGCTTACGTTTAAAGGCACGAAGCGCCAGTCACCCCGGTTATCCAAAAGTCCGCCCAATCGTTTTTCGGCCTCCCCGAATGCCCTCAAAAGCCCGCCTATCACAATCTGGCCGGAATAATTGACATTGGCCACATCAAGAGGCAGGTCCGCCAGAGCGGCCTGTATTTCCTCCATCCCGATGTTCCGGGCGATTACGGCGGCCATGCCTCCGGTTCCTTGGGGACAGGCCGTTTGCATCAGTTTTCCCCGCAAACTGACCAGTTGTGCGGCTATGCCCAGGGGCATGACACCCGCCGCCACCAGGGCCGCGTATTCGCCAAGGCTGTGGCCGCCGTAACAGGAGGGTGTTAATCCGTAATGCACGCAAAGCCCCCGGAACATGGCGATTTCGGTTGTAAGGATGAGGGGCTGGGCAAACTCGGTCAGGTTCAGCGACGGGTTTTGGCTGAAACACATTGCCGCAGTGTCCCACATAAGGGCCTCGGATGCCTCTTGGAATGCCGCGCGGCTTTCGGGAAATTGATCGAAAAATTCTTTCCCCATTCCGAAGCATTGGGAGCCCTGACCCGGAAAGACCACGGCTGTTGATTGTTTTTCCATTTCCTGTTCCTGTGTTTGATGAGTCCGCAAAAAGCCTCGAAAGGTTTCCTCAACACCTTTATGATGTATTCATGATACACCATAGCCACAACATATTGTATCATGGTCTGGATCAAAGAGGCTTTTTACAAGGCTATCGTTGTTTAAGGAGCTTCCCTAAACGCCCCAGCACCGATAAACAAAAGCAGGAACCGTGCCGTGGCAGACTTTTATTACTTAATAATTTGATAAAATAAGATAAATTGAGCACCTCCCTGTTGGCCCCTTCCGGGAAGGAATACTTTGAGAGAGCAAGAAATGTACGGGCCTTGTGCATGGAGTGTATGGAGGCAAATTCATCGATGGGGGAAATGGCGGAAGGCCGTTTGACAATCGGTTCCGATTCTGGAAATATCGGCGCGGAATTGACCCGACCGTCAACCCGATCCTCCTTTTGTTATTTTTCCGGAGTCCACATTACTCCCATGAGAACAAAACAAAGCCTCACAGACGCGGAGCGGGAGTTTTTCGCCCTGGTGCAAAAGACCGGCGTGGCCAACCCCTATGGGAAGATCAGGGCCGAACTCGAATCGCAGGTGGCGAAATATTGCTCTGACCAAACCTTCGAACCGGGAATCGAGCGAGCCACAAAAGCGGTGAAGGATCGTCTGGCCGCTTTGGAGGCCCAAGGCGTCCGAAGGATTGAAATGCTTTCGGGCAAGGATCGCGCCCTTCTGGAAAGCGCATATCTCTTTGATTTTTTCTACGAGTTTCGGAAAAAATTCGATGAACATATCGTCGAGCAATTGGCGGCCGGTGAAAAAACCGTAAAGCTTTCCTGGGCCGGGGATGGCATAGCCCATCTGGCTTCGCGGGGCTTTGGCCCGGAAAGGATAACGCGGGCCTTTGAGCTTGGATACCAGTTCCGGCGCGCCTTTTACTTCATCAATCACGGGCTGGCTGGCCGAAGCCCGGTGATGCGCAAGTTGAAGTTCGACATCTGGAACAACATCTTCACCCACAACGTGAGCCTTTATGAGCGCTATCTGTGGAACCGCATGGAGGATTTTTCAACGCTGCTTCTGGGTGAAACCGGCACGGGCAAGGGAGCCGCAGCCGGGGCTATCGGGCGGGCGGGCTATATTGCCTTCAACCTCAAAAAACAGCGCTTCGAGGAGAGCTTCACCAAAAGTTTCATCTCCATAAACCTTTCCAGTTTCCCTGAGACCCTCATCGAGAGCGAGCTTTTCGGGCATAAAAAAGGGGCGTTCACCGGGGCTGTGGAAAACCACGCCGGCAAGTTCGCACAATGCGGGCCTCACGGAACCCTTTTATTGGACGAAATAGGTGAAATCCCTCACCATATACAGATAAAGCTGCTGCACGTACTTCAGGACCGCGAGTTCAACCCGGTGGGAAGCCACAAAGCCGAATCCTTTCACGGACGCGTAATCGCCGCCACCAACAGGCCCATAGACGACCTTAGAAAGCGAGGAGCCTTCAGGGATGATTTTTATTACCGGCTGTCATCCGATATCATAGTCATGCCGCCATTGCGGCGTCGGCTGCGTGAAGACCCGGCTGAACTGGACACCCTTCTGAATTTTCTGGTCACGCGAATAATCGGAAAGCCTTCGCCTGAGCTTTGCCGCATGGTGAAGGATGTTATCGGCAAGAATCTGGGCATGGATTACCCCTGGTACGGAAACGTGCGGGAGCTGGAGCAGTGCGTCAGGCGGGTGCTCCTGAAGCGGGTCTATGAAGGCAAAAGCGGGGATGAGGCGGACGATATTTTTTCACAACTCGCCCATGCGATGGAATCAGGGGATATACCTGCCCAGAGGCTCTTGTCGGGCTATTGCGTCCTTCTTTACCGGCGTTACGGAACCTATGAGGAAGTTGCCAGAAGAACCAGGCTCGACCGCCGCACGGTCGCCAAGTATGTGTCCGACTGGACCGAAGGGAACAACGGAGCGAAAACGCCGGATGTCTCAGACGATGTCGAAATAGACAAGTGACCGATGAGCCATTCAGGTGCATCCGTCATGGAAGGCCAGAATGTTTGAGTTAAAATGGCCTCCGGGAAGACCGCCCAGACCGTCTGCCGTCCGCTGGTTCTGGCTTTCCATCCAAAACGCTGGTTTTCCCTAAGCGCGCCCCTTAGATTACAAGCGAAGGTCAGTCCTCCGCCCGGACCGCGCTCATGGAGTTTCTGGAAAGCCCTCCTGCTGCAAAATTGTCCACATCAATGGTCAAGTTGGGGAGCTTCAAAAGACCCTTGCCTTTTTAAGCCCAAGGGCCACCATTACCTACCGCCCATCCCGGTTTCCGGGGGCGAACTCGAAGCCCGCGCCTTTGAGCAAATATACCAATCTAAATATCCCTTAAACCCAGCTTATTGCTCTTCCAGCCATAAGGAATGCCAAGTTTTCATCCTGCTTCGAATCGTGTTGGGTTTTATTTTACGCAACACGGCAGCATCGTCCGGGTCCTCCATTTTACCCTGGGAAATGGCCAGCCCCTTTTTTCAGTGCCTGGTAATACCTTCATCCAAATCCGGGAAACCCAATTTTTCTGGCTATTTTCCGGGATGTTTATTCCAGCAGGCTGTTTGCTGATATTCTGAAACCTCAAGGCCCTTCCCCGGCTTACGGATCAGTTCCCTCTCACAGAAGTTTTCCGCTTCTCCGTCTTCCTCGGCAATCTTAAACCAAACAATCAATTGAAAATAATATAACGCAGCCTAAAACACACCGCATAGGAAATACCATGGGACGAAAAAACAACGCCGAGGTCAGACGAAATGAAATCGTCCAGGCGCTATATGCATGCCTTTCGGAAAAAGGGCATGAAAAAGTCACGACCAAGGAAATAGCCCTTCAGGCCGGATTGGCGCCCGGCGTAATCCACTATTACTTCAAGTCCAAGGATGAAATCGTCACCTGCCTGATGGATCATCTGGCCGGAAAATACCAAGCTCTTTTTGGAGAAAAAATGCAGGAGCTTTCAAACAGCAGCGAGTTTCTCAAAGCCTTCGCTAATTTTTTATGCGACGAATTTGTTTTTGACCAGGGACTCAATCGGGTCTTCTACAATCTGGTCCAGATGGGTTTTGAGAGCCAAGTGGTAGTAAAGCCTTTGCGTCTGCTCATGGAAAATTACCGGGCCCGGGGAAACCTGCACTTCCGGCAACTCTATTCCCCGATAAAAAACGCCGGGTATCTTGTGGTGGCTTTGATCGAGGGGCTGGCTCTTCAATGGATGATTGAGCCGGATGACAGCCGAAAAGAGGACATCAGAAATCTTGTCCAATTTACCATGGAGGGAATTTTAAGTGCGGTTTGAGCGACACAGTGACTGGACGTTGCCGGGTGGTTGTTCGCTGGCTGGATGCGGAAAGGCGGGGTCGGTGGCGCTTTGGACGATTCCGATCTGTTCTCTCGCTCTGAACGAAAGAAAAAAGACTAAAAACTTGGCAAAAAGGTGTGCGGGGTCATTTTTCAGGGATGTCGCTGCATAATATAGGAATAATTGAGAAGCGGGAAATTTTTTCATATGGCTCTAACAAGAAAAACAGGAGGGGGCGAATGATCGTCGGAGTGCTCAAGGAAATTAAGGCGGAGGAAAACCGCGTGTCCATGACGCCCGCCGGGGCGGAGGTCATGGTCCAGAACGGCCACGAGGTCTGGGTGGAAAAGAACGCCGGCATCAATTCCGGCCTGCCGGACGAGGCCTATATCCAGGCCGGGGCCTCCATCAAGGACACGCCCGAGGAAATCTTTGACGGGGCCGAGATGGTAATGCACGTCAAGGAGCTCCTGCCGCCGGAGTATGGCCTCATCCGGCCCGGCCAGATCGTGTTCACCTACCTGCACCTGGCTGCGGCCGAAGAGC
Organism: Deltaproteobacteria bacterium; assembly: GCA_016235345.1. Lineage (NCBI taxonomy): Bacteria > Pseudomonadati > Myxococcota > Myxococcia > Deltaproteobacteria bacterium. The sequence continues at coordinate 10,012 of JACRLG010000011.1, forward strand.
TGACCCGGGCCCTGATCCAAAGCGATTCGGTGTGCATTGCTTATGAAACCATTCAGAAAACCGACGGGTCCCTCCCCCTGCTCACACCCATGAGCGAGGTGGCCGGCCGCATGGCCATCCAGCAGGGGGCCAAGTACCTGGAAATGGAAAAGGGCGGCCACGGTATCCTCCTGGGCGGAGTGCCCGGCGTGGACCCGGGCACGGTGCTGGTCATCGGCGGTGGAGTGGTTGGCATCAACGCGGCCAAGATGGCCTGCGGCCTGGGTGCCAAGGTCTACCTTCTGGACATGTCTCTGTCCCGCCTGCGTTACCTTTCAGATGTCATGCCCGCCAACTGTTTTTTGATCAAGTCCAGCCCCTCGGCCATCCGCAAATACAGCCTGGAAGCCGACGTTGTGGTGGGCGCGGTGCTCATTCCGGGCACCAAGGCCCCCCGCCTGATCACCCGGGACATGCTGCCTTCCATGAAGCGCGGCGCGGTTCTGGTGGACGTTGCAATCGACCAGGGCGGCTGTTTTGAGACATCCAGGGCCACCACCCACTCGGACCCCATCTACATCGTGGATGGGGTTGTGCATTACTGTGTGACCAATATGCCCGGGGCCGTGGCCAAGACCTCCACTATGGCCCTGACCAACGCAACCCTGCCCTACGCAGTGGAAATCGCCGACAAGGGCTGGAAAGCCGCCTGCGAACAAAACCAGGAAATCGCCCTGGGCGCCAACGTGGTCCACGGCAAGATCACCTATCCCGGGGTGGCCGAGGCCTTTGGCCTGGAGTACACGCCCCTGAAAGAACTGCTATAATGGTAAACGGGGGCCCTGATGGCCCCCGTCGCTATAGGAAAAAAAGCCGTTTCTGTGTCGAAGTGGAAACCCGGGATATTTCTCAGCCAAAAATCAAAAGGGGTTATGCATAGCGGCACCGAGTTTGATCCGGTTCAGGCCGCAATGCTGGTGGCGGTTATTGAGGGCCTTGCGCTGCAAAGGATGGTCGACTCCACTGCTTTTAGCCGCAACGAGGCGAGGAGGCAGGTTACCGTAATTGTGGCCGCATGTCTTAACCAGGATCAACCTCAAAAAGGTAAACCTAAAGCCGGAAAGGTTAATGATCATGAATGGAACTGAAAAAATGGAACTATCGCCGAAGAAAAAACAGATGCTGGCGAAGTTTGGAACGCACGTATCCAGGGGACAGATCCGGTTTTTATCGGCCGGCCACCTGGACATCTTCGAAGGAAAAAGAAAGGGCGTTCATTTTTATGAGAGCGTTACCGGAAAGCGATATGTTGACGGATTTTCCTCGGCCGGCTGTTTCAACGTCGGACGGGGCAATCCGGAGATATTGGACGAACTTCGCGCCGCAGTCCGAGATGGGAGTGACATGGGATCCGCAGGGCTCCTTTCGCGGCACAAGGTGGAATTCGCAAAAAAGCTGGTCCAAGCCTGCCCGGGGGACCTCAACCGTGTGATTTTTGCCGGAAGCGGCGCCGATGCCGTGGATGGAGCCATAAAGCTTGCCCTTGGAGCCACCGGAAGGACCAAGATCCTTTCCATGGTAAAAGCCTATCACGGACACTCCGGGTTCAGCCTCTCCGCCAACGGCAAGGCTTACTATAAGGAATTGTTCGAGCCTTTGATGCCCAATTTCGATTTCCTGCCATTCGGAGACCTCAATGCCTTTATCCGAAAGGCGGACACAAATACGGCCGCCGTCATCCTTGAACCCATTCAGGGAGAGGGTGGTATTCATGTGGCTAGCGATGAATACCTCGCCGGACTCCGAAAGCATTGCGACAATCTGGGCATACAACTCATCTTCGATGAAATCCAAACCGGCTTCGGCCGCACCGGGAAGCTTTGGGCCTCCGAGCATTCCGGCGTGGTTCCGGACATCATGGTGCTTGCCAAGGCGATTGGTGGAGGGATCTACCCCAACGGAGCCATCGTCTATCGGGACACGCCTGTATTAACGGATTTTACAGAAAAGAATCCCTGGTTCCATGTTTCCCTGGGAGGCGGTTCGGACATCGGCTGCCGAATCTCGTCCAAGGTTTTGGACTATATCCTGGAAAACCGGCTTTGGGAGAATGCCGAAAGGATGGGCGGTAAAATCCGGAACGGGCTTTTAAAGCTTCAGGAGCAAAATCCTGAAATCATCCTGGAGGTCCGGGGGCGTGGCATGATGATGGGCCTGGAATACAAACATGATTTCATGGGCATGCTTATGGCTGAATGTTTGAGTCGCAAGGGCATGTTCGCCGCCTACTCCGGGAACGCCCCCCAGGTGATGCGCTTCCAGATTCCCCTCACACTTTCCGAGTCTGAGACGGACGAGGTGATTTCCATTATCGAGGAGGCCCTTAAAATCATGAAGCTCTACCTTATTCTCCTCATGCCCCTTTCCCGGCTGCCCTTAATCGGAAGGGTCCTGAACAATCAGAAGGTGCTCATCTCTTCGAGCGCTTTTCTAAGAAAGTTTGGATTCTAACATCAAATCCTGATCGGAGGCGAAGCATGATGAACGACATCACATCGGGCCATGAGTTACTGCAAGAAGCCCAGAATTACTTTCCAAAGGCCCTGATTTCCGGTTTGGCGGCAAAGGGGCATGATTTCTTCGAGTCGGGTTCAGCCGGCGCGTGGTTATATGACGAAAAGAAAAATGCCATTCTGGATGCTTATACATCCGGTGGAACACACAATCTGGGACGAAGCCGCCCGGAACTCGGGCAGGCATTATTGAATGCGGCTGAAAAAACAGACCAGGGAAATTTTGTCCTGGTTTCAAAAGAAAAGGTTCGCCTGGTTGAACGGCTGGCCCGTTTTATGCCCTATGATCTTTCTTGTATGCTTTTCACCGTAGTCCGGGGTGAGGCCATGGACGCGGCATGCAAGGTGGCCAGGGGGCATACGGAAAGAACCGAGCTTATAACCGTGGATGGTGGATGGTATGGTCAGACAGGGTTTGCCATGAGCCTTTCGGATCGGATAGATAAAGCTGACTATGGCCCCCTGATTCCGGACGTAAAAACCATTCCCTTCGGAGACGGAACCGCCGCGGAAAAAGCGGTGACAGCACGCACTGCAGCAGTGATTCTGGAACCGGTCCAGGCTGAAAACGGTTGCCGGACAGCTACTCGGGAGTATCTCGGGCAATTGAGGAGGGTCTGCGATCAAAAAGGGGCTCTCTTGATTCTGGATGAGACTCAGACCGGATTTGGACGCACCGGAACGAAGTTCGCCTGCGAAGGCCTGGGGGCTTCTCCGGATATTCTGATCTTTGGCGAGGCCCTTGCAGGTGGAATGTTTCCCATGTGCGGGCTCGCCTTCCCTCCCAGAATCAAAGCCTTTTTTGATAAGCACCCGCTCATTCACTTATGCACTTTCGGTGGGCACGATGTGGGATGCCTTGTGGCCGATAAAGCCCTGGACTTGTATGAAACCCTGAAACCATGGAATAACGCCAAAAGGCAGGGGGAAAGAATCCTGAATGGGTTGAAGCCCCTGGCGGGAGAATATCCCGATACATTCCGGTCTGTAGCCGGACTGGGCCTTCTTTTATCAATCCAACTGACCTCCACTGAAAAGGCCTTGGCCTTTTGCAAGGCCGCCAGAACCCAGGGCCTTCTGTGCGTCCCGGGAGAGGTCCTGAAATCCTCTGTTGTGCTCAGGCCGCCCCTCACCTTGACGGATGAAGAGTCGAGAAAACTCATAGAAGCCATTCAGAATACGCTTAAAAGAATCTAACTGAATCCTTGGCTTTGAAGGCTATATCATGAACGAACTGCGCATCCCAAAATCCCATCCCGTCATCGACGCGCACACTCACATCGGAGACATATTAACCAGGGGCGGGGGCGAAATCATCTGGAACATGGGAGTAGGCAAACCTCTGATTTTTGATCCCATCACTCTCTGGGGATTGGTGGGTTATCGCAATTTCGGCCTTGGAAACCTGCTATACCGTCTTTCTCTCAGCCAGGCCATCACGGCCGAACAGGTTCGCAGCCGGACCGCAACCCTGGAAAATCTCCGAAAATCCATGGATCGATTGGGCATAACACATAGCGCCTGCATGCCAGTCCATCCTTACGTGGTCTATGGCGATCTGGCGGAAGCCGCCGCCCAGGACCCCGGCGTGATCCCGTTTACCACCGTGGATTTGGCGGTGGGCGGCGATTTTGAAGCACAGCTTACGGCGGACAAGGCGGGTGGAGCAAAGGGACTCAAGCTCCACGGCATAATCCAGAAGGTGGCCCTGGACGATCCGCGCACCCACAAAGCGGTGGAAGCCGCGGGCAAGGCGGGGCTTGCCGTGCTGTTCCACTGCGGCATTTCCAATTATTATAAAGGGGAAGAGAAAGACAGGAATATCCCGGAATACGGCGCCGTTGATTACGCCGTGCGCTTGGTGCGGGAACATCCGGACGTGCGTTTTGTAGTGGGCCACGCCGGCATGTACGAAGTGAAGGAAGTCATGGAAAAACTGGCCGCCTTCAAAAATGTCTGCGTGGACACCTCGATCCAGTCCGCGGCCAATATAAGGAAACTGATTAAGGTTTTAGGCCCAGACCGGGTGCTTTTTGCTTCGGACTGGCCCTTTGGCGATGCCTGGGCCGCCCTGGCCTGTGCGCGTAAAGCCTGCAAAGGAGACGGGCCTCTGCTTCGGAAAGTTTTATACGAAAACGCGGCAAGGGTTTACGGCATTGGGTAAAAATCGTAGAAGGGTATAAGGTGGCTCCCAGCCGAAAAGAGGGACCCTTTTGGATGACGAAGCCCAAGAGGTATTCAGGCGAATTTGAGGCGACGGTGGCCTTGGCGGCGATGAAGGGTGATCAGACGATAGCGCAGCCTTAACAAAGGAGGAACCCATGGAAAAATGGCATCAGACCGGCTGCGTCCTTTGCTCCCAAAACTGCGGCATCGAGGTTCTTGTGCGGGACAACCGCATGGTCAAGATCCGGCCGGACAAAACCAATCCCCGAAGCCGGGGATACATATGCCGCAAGGGCTTGAACGTCTTTCACCACCAGCACAACGCGGACCGGCTTACCCACCCCCTCAAACGCCACGGCAAGGGATTTCAAAAGATCACCTGGGAGCAGGCCTTTTCCGAGATCGCCGGGAAGCTGTCAAACATTCTGGAAAAACACGGGCCAAGGTCCTTTGCCTACATGGGCGGCGGCGGCCAGGGCTGCCATTTTGATGCACCCTTCGGAATCTGTTTTATGCGGGCCCTGGGCTCTCAATACCACTACAACGCCCTTGCTCAGGAACTGACGGGCTATTACTGGGTCAACGGCCGCATGCTGGGCCGCCAGAACCGCGTCCCCGTGCCCGACGAGGACCGCTCGGACATGCTCATTGCCTGGGGCTGGAACGGCATGCAGAGCCACCAGATGCCCCGGGCCCCCCTGGTCCTGAAGGAGTTTGCCGACAATCCGGACAAAATCCTTGCCGCGGTGGACCCCAGAAAATCCCAAACCGCAACAACCGCCAACATCCACCTTGCCCTCAGGCCCGGGACCGACGCCCTGTTAATCCGGGCTCTCATCAGCCTGATCCTGGAAATGGGCTGGGAGGACAAGGACTACATCCGGCAGCACGTTTCAGGGTGGGACAAGGTGAGGCCCTGGTTTACCGGCTTTGACGTAAAGGGAGCCTTGAAGGTCTGCGGGCTGGAATATCAGGAGGTCGAGGACTTCTGCCTGCTTCTTTCCACCCGCAAATGGTGCGTGCATCCGGACCTTGGCCTGATCATGAACCGCCACTCCACCCTGGCCTCCTACCTCCTGAATCTCCTGGCGACTGTATGCGGGCGCTTTTGCGTGCCCGGTGGCAACCACCTGCCGCCCATTGTCCTGCCCCTGGGTCTGGACTCCGACGAGCGCGCCCCCGGGACCTGGCGAACCATGGAGACTGGTTTTTTCGCCATCAACGGGTATTTTCCGCCCAACGTCCTTCCAGAGGAAATACTTGCCGACAAGCCCGAGCGAGTGCGGGTCGTGCTGACCTGTGGCTCCAACCCCTTGCGCTCCTACGCCGACACTTCGGCTTACGAAAAGGCTTTCAGGGAACTGGACCTATTGGTGACCGTGGAACTGGCAATGACCGAGACCGCTCGAATGGCCCATTACGTCCTGCCTGCGCGCTCGGCCTATGAATCCTATGACGGTACGTTTTTCCCCTGGACGCCCAAGTCGTTTTTCCAGATGCGACGGCCCATTGTGGAGCCCGAGGGCGAGCCTTTGGAATGCGGCGAAATATTCACCGGCCTGGCCGACGCCATGGGCCTCATCCCGCCCATTCCGGACTCCCTTTACCAGGCCGCCCAAAAGGGCCCCATGGATTTTTCCCTGGCAGCGGCCCCCTGGATCCAGAACACCCCCCAGGCTCTTCAGAGGCTTCCCTTTATTCTGGCCAAGACCCTGGGCCGGGAGATGGGCTCGGCCCACCTGGCCATGCTATTCGGCCTCCTGCAGCAGCGGCTGGCCGCCTACAAGGACCCGGATGGGAGGATCCTGGAGCCCATGGACCTATTTGACCGGATCCTTAATGGCCGGGGACTCCTGCCCGAGTATCCGGGCCTGCTGGCCAAGGGCCCTGAAAGCCTTAAAAAGCACTGGAGCACCCTCTACGGCCTTTCCCGCGTGCGACCCACATCTGCCGTGGCCGAGGCCGACCGTCAGGGTTTTTCCACGGCCAGGGCCGTAATAAAGGCCCTCGCTCCCGACCGTGTAGTTAAAGTACTCCAGGCCGCTGTCAGGCAGCGCAGCTACCTGCCACTTATGGAACTCTCGCCCACGGCGGTTCTGGCCCAGGAGATGTTCCAGGCCATTTTGGATCACCCCGAAGGCGTCTGGTTGGGTGAGGGCCATCCGGACAACTTCCGGGAAATAAGGACCCCTGATGGCAAGATCCAAGTCCATGTTCCTGAACTCAAGGACTGGCTCCTTGGCCTTTCGCCCGAAGCCGAGACAAAGGCGCTCGCCCCGGACCCGGACTTCCCCTTTGTTCTCCTGGCGGGACGGCACGTCAAAACCAACGCCAACACCCTCATGCGAAATCCGGAATGGAACAAAAAGCTCCGGGATTGCACACTCCTGATGAACCCGGCCGACGCCGAAAAATTAAATCTGTCGGACGGCCAGATGGTGCGCGTCCGCACCCATGCCGGTCACGAGGTCCTGGAACTTGAGGTCACCGATTCGGCCAGGCCAGGCCAGGTGGCCATGCCCCACGGGTCCGGACTTCAATACGACGGCCGGGTCCACGGCGCCAACGTTAACCGGCTGACAAGCAACACTCACCGTGACCCCCTGGCAGGCACGCCCCTGCACCGCTACGTGCCTTGTCGGGTGGAGGCGGCTGAATAGACAGACGTCCTTTCGGGTTGCATTCGGACGCGGACCAAGGCGGCAAGGAGCCTGCGATATACCGTCAGCCCTGAAGAATTTGCCTTTTTCCCAACAGGGGATTCCAGCACATCCGGTCCAGAGTGGTTTACAACCTATTGAAGAGTTTCTCCAGCAGGGCGCTGGACTGGAGGAGCACAAGCCACACCGGTTAGCTTGGTTGTTTGACCGCATCATAGCCCGCCTAAAACCCCACATGTTGTGGCGCCCGGAAAGCCCGGGAGTGGGCTGTGGAATAGCAGATTGGAAATACTCGATCCTGGGGTTTGAAGCCGAGTTCCGAAATAAATTTTTCAAGCCGATCAGCGACTTTCTGTGGAATAAAGACGCCTTCGCCTTCGCGTTTGCTTTTGGGAGCCACAAGGTTCAGCTTGGTCCCCTTGACATCCATTACCCTCCGTTTCAAGACCTCACCCACCCTCATGCCGCCCCGGGCCATGAGTTTCAAAATCAGACGGGTACGGACATTCTCGGTCCGAAAGATCATTTCATCCACAACATCTTTGGGAAAGTTGTCCCTCTTTGGTATACCGGAATATCGGAAAAGTTTTCTAAGGACCGGGGAGTCACATGGATTGGGGAAGCTATGGTTGGCTGTTTCTCGGACGAAATTGAAAAGGCACGGACTTGGCCAAAACGGTTTTTCTTGGTGGATGCCTTTTTGCCTTCTACCAGCGGGGTAAGGAATGCAAGGATTTCTTCGGTGTTGATAGACTCGGCTTCTCTTGGACCGAATTGCTTGGCGAGCCTCACGAAGGTGTACTTATAGGTTTGGACGGTTTTTTTCCCCCGAATTGGCCCTGTGGCAGGCCAAGCAGAGATTAACGGCTTGCGCGACTTTCATTTTCGTACCTCCCATTTCGGTTTTTTCCTTGAAGCTGCCCCGACCAGGAAAGAAACGCCAGTTCGCTTGCGTATTTCGGACTTCTGGGCCAGGCCAGGAAGTCGATTTTTCTGACAAGCCCCTATTTCATCCCGGATGAACCGATGTTATACGCGATAGAGTGCGCCGCCATGCGGGGAGTTGATGTAAGGCTTCTGGTTCCAGCAAGGGGGGATGTCGCCCTTGTGTCAAAAGCGGCTCGTTCCTACTACCCAGCTGTGCTGCGTTCGGGGGCGAGGGTTTACGAATATCTTCCTTCCATGCTCCACGCCAAAACGGTGGTTATGGATGGCATGTGGTGCATAGTTGGCTCCGCAAATCTTGACATCAGAAGTTTCAGGCTGAACTTTGAACTGGGTATCCTCGTGAGGGACTCAAGTTTCGGAAGGCTTATGGAAGAACGCTTCTTTTCCGATCTTCGAAAAAGCCGGGAACTCAAGGCCGGAGATATGGAATCCGAAGGGCGCTGGAATAAAATGATACAGCGCATCGCCCGACTCGTTTCACCCATGCTCTGATACCGGATTGAGTGACGGAAAAACTAAAACATCCAATCTGCAGGAAAGATAAGGATCAATGGGCACGAAAAACAGCCCTGCGCTGCCTGGCCCTGAAAGAATTGAACCATCCGTCTGGGCCGGTCTCAGTCCTGAAGAAGCAGCCGGAAGGCTTACGACCGCTATAGAGGAGGGTCTTGATCCCGAAGAGGCCCAAAAGAGGCTGGAACTGTACGGCCCGAACGTTTTGAAGGAGGTCGGAAAACGGTCGGTCCTGCGGATGTTCGCGGATCAGTTCGTGAGCGCTTTGGTTCTTGTCCTCCTCATCGCCGTTCTCGTTTCTCTTCTGGTGGGCAGCGTCAAGGACGCCATCGCGATACTCACGGTTTTGTTTCTTAACGGTATTTTGGGGTTCGCCCAGGATTTCAGAGCTGAAAAGGCCATCGCCGCGCTGCGGAAGCTTTCCACGCCAATGGTGCGCGTAAGGCGCGGAGGCGTTGTCACCGAAATGGCTTCATCCGGCCTCGTACCCGGAGATGTGGTCATGATCGAGGCCGGCAACATAGTACCGGCCGACGGCCGTATTGTGGAGTCCGCAGGACTCAAGATTTCCGAGGCGGTCCTTACCGGGGAATCGGAGCCCGCCGAAAAGGAGTCCGGCAGTCTTCCGGGGGAAGGCCCATTGTCTTTGGGTGATCTTAAAAATTTCTGCTTCATGGGCACCACGGTTACTTACGGAAGGGGCCGGTTCCTGGTGACCGTAACCGGAATGGACACCGAGCTCGGACTTATCGCGGGGCTGATTCAAAGCGTAGACCGCGTGAAATCCCCCTTGCAGAAGAAGCTCGACTCGCTGGGCCACGCCCTGGCCATTGCCGCCCTCATCGTTCTTTCCGCAGTTTTCGGTCTCGGCCTTCTGATCGGCGAAGACTGGAAACTGATGCTCATGACCTCAGTCAGCATGGCCGTGGCGGTCATACCCGAAGGCCTACCTGCGGTGGTAACCATCGCTCTCGCCCTGGGAGCGCAGAGGATGCTCAGGCGAAACATTCTTATCCGCAGGCTTCCGGCGGTCGAGACCCTGGGCTCCGTCACCGTTATCTGTTCGGACAAAACCGGAACCCTTACAGAAAACCGGATGACCGTTACAGTTCTTGATCTTGCGGGCCACAGGCTGGATTTGTCGGAGGAAATGAACCATTCCGGGCCTTCGACCATTGTTTTCGACAACCAGGCGGAAATACTGAAAAAAGAGCCTGCCCTATCCCTTCTGCTGATGGGTTCGGCCCTGTGCAATGACGCTGTTCTGCGCGCCTCCGGCAATTCACGGGAGCGTTTCCGGGCAATTGGAGACCCCACCGAAGGCGCACTGGTTATAGCAGCCGCCAGGTTCGGCCTCTTCAAGGACAGTCTTGACGCGGCCTATCCAAGGGTGGGCGAAATTCCTTTCGATTCGGACAGAAAGCTGATGACCACTGTTCATCGTGTCGAAGACTGCCGGGCGTGGATCGGGGAATGCGCCGAAATAGAAGCGGAAAAGCTTCTGGTCTTCACCAAGGGAGCTCCCGACGAGCTTCTCAAGGTTTGCGGCCGGGCCTTTCTCAGCGGAAAAGAAGCGCCGATGAACGATGAGTATCTTGAAAGAATCCGGTCCGCCAATGAGAACCTGGCCATGGGTGGAATGAGGGTTTTGGGCGCGGCTTTCAAGTCCACCGGAAAAGAGGCTTTAAATACCGCGCTTTCGCCGGATGATCTTGAAAACGATCTCGTTTTCATAGGCATGGTCGGCATGCTCGACCCGCCCAGAGCCGACGTCAAGACATCCGTTGCAACCTGCATTTCGGCTGGAATCAGGCCGGTGATGATAACGGGAGATCATCCTCTGACCGCCAGACGAATAGCCTCCGACCTTGGCATACTTATGGATGGCGGAGTTCTGACCGGGGCCGAAATGGAGGAGATTCCGCCTGAGCTTTTCAGCGAAAAGGTGGAGGAAGTTTCAGTTTTTGCGAGAGTTGCGCCCGAACGAAAACTGAAAATAGTTGAAGCGCTCCAGCAAAAGGGTCACGTGGTGGCGATGACGGGAGACGGAGTCAACGACGCTCCGGCCCTGCGGCGTGCAGACATTGGAGTCGCCATGGGAATAACCGGAACCGACGTTTCCAAGGAAGCGGCGTCCATGGTGCTGCTTGATGACAATTTTTCGAGCATCGTGTCGGCTGTTGAAGAAGGCCGGGCGATATTCGACAATATTCTGCGTTTTATCAAATTTTCCCTTGCCGGAAACGTCGGCAAGGTTCTGCTTGTCCTTCTCGCCCCGCTTTTCGGTCTTCCGGTTCCGCTGACGCCATTTCAGATTCTTTGGCTGAATCTTGTGACGGACGGCGTATTGGGACTGGGAATAGGAATGGAGCCCGCCGATCCCGGCGCCATGAAAAGGCCGCCAAGGAATCCATCAGAAGGAATCATGTCCGGCGGGACCGGTCTTTCGATCTTTCTCCTGGGTTCTCTCCTGGGCGCGGTCAATCTGGGCGTCGCCTTCTGGGCTTGTCAACAATCGGAAGCTCCGGCGACAATTATTATAATGACCACCGTGGTGATTCTCCAGATTGTGGAGGCCCATGTCCTTCGGTCAAACTCGCGGTCCGTTTTTTTTATGAATCCCCTTTCAAACAAGCCCCTTTTAGCTGCCACCCTCGTTGTCATTGTTTTGCAGGCCCTTGTGATAACCCTGCCTCCTATAGGAAGCATTTTTGAAACAGGCGTAATGTCCCCTGACCTGATGGCCGTGCCTTTGATTGCGGGTGGAGTGGTGCTGGTGATTCTGGAGGCGATGAAGTGGATATTTAACCGAAAGCGAAAATAATTAAAAATGTTGGATAGTTATACGTTTACTTGAACGGATAATCCGGAAAGACGAGGTATTCACGAAAAAGGCGAGAGCAGGCTGCTTCTCAGTGTATGATCCGGATATCGGCCAATTTTATGAGGTCGCCTGGGGATGAAAGCAATGGCAGAACTTTTCCGGCAAGGCCTGTTGACGCCCTTTTGGCAAGCCTAAAGGCCCTCCCGGCCTTCCAGCCGGGGTCGAATTTCAGCATGACCGCCTGGTAAACAGCCTCCTTTACAAATGAAAGCGCGGGACCTGAAACACAGAAGGATTTTGAAACAAGAAAAGTGGAAAGGTGCCCGAAGGTCACAAGGGTGGGTTTGGATGAAGGCTTAAAATCGAGTGGGGTTTTCCCTTTTGCGCAAAGGATGACGTTTTTAGCGGCTCTTTCGCCCATGTCAACTGCGTGATAAGCCTGCTTTCCCACAGGCTTTTCGGTCAAGGCCGAATCCCCCGCGACAAATATGTTGGAATATATGACATGTTGAAGACTGTCTTTTACACCGGCCCATTTTCCACGGCTCTCGGCAAGCCCCCATTTGAAAAGATCGTCACGGGGTTTTACTCCGCCTGTCCATATGACCATGTCCGCCGCAATTGATTCATCATCGGACAGAATCACCCTGTTTTCGTAAACAGCCTTCACCGACCTTTGCATGTGGAAAAGAACAGGCAGGTTTCGGCAAAGCCTCACCAACTCATCGTGAAGGCCGGGAGGCCCGAAACTCAAGGTTCTTGGCTGCCCGTCAACCAGATGGATCAGAAGGCCGTCGTGTTCGCCGAATTTCCGCAGCACCTCGCCCATGGATTCAACACCCTCTATGCCGCCTCCCACTATCACCAGGGAAAAACCTTTTCTTTTGGAAGCAAGGGCTTCGAGGGCCTTTCCTATGGAATGGCAGTCCCTCACGCTCTTGAAATCAAAGGCTATCTCCTCGGCACCCGGCACTCCAAAAAAATTTGAAACACCGCCTATGGCGCATATTGCGAAATCGTATGACAACCAGTCACCTTTTTGGGTTTTAAGCCTGTTTTTATTCGGCTCTCATTCCGATACTCTGTCTTCAAGGTGCCGGTGACCCATGTTCTCGACTATTTTCTTTCTTGAAAGCCTCAGTTGCCGGGGCTTTTTTACGGCACTCACCAACTCGTGGATGTTGGGAAGAAATTCGAAATAAGGCCAGGGGTCGATAACCGTAACATCGAAATCGGTAGTCAGAATCTTGGCCGCTGAAAGCCCGGCGAATCCGGCCCCCACTATCACAACCTTTTTCTTTGACTTTTTTCCGAATATTTTCATGCAGCAGACCTGTTATTGGGGGTAGGAATGACGGTTTGTATCTTTTGAAATTAACGGATTGCCAACGTGTTTCATTCTTTGCATTATGAACACCATGTCAGAAATTCAATTTTGCGATGGAAAAGTTGAGCCAGGCAGCAAACCCTGTCCATAACGCGTAAGGAACCATCATTACCGCAGCAGCAGGCGAAACTCTCCGGAAAGAAAAAATGCAGGCAAGTATGATGAAAAAGAGCGCGGCTATGTCCAAAAGGGCAAGCCAAGGAAGTCTGAGCTTAAAATACAGAAGAGTCCAAAAACCGTTCAGCAGCAGTTGAGCGGTATAAAGACTCATGGGAAGACGGCGGGAACCTGGTTTCCCGTTGATCCAGACCAGCCAGCCTGAAACGGCGATCAAAATGTAAAGGACAGTCCAGACAGGTCCGAAAAGCCAGCCCGGAGGAGCCCAGCCCGGCCTATTGACCTGCTGATACATGGGCTCAACGTTTGGGCCGGTGAAAAGGCCGCCAACCGCCGCCGTCAAAAAAACGGCGGCCAAGAATACGAGCAGGGCGTAAATATTCCTTCGGCTGTACCGGGTCATTGTTCGGATCTTCTCAATTATTATTCAAAAGGGCCGGAAAAATTTTATGCCGATCTTTCGCTTCGCAAAAAAAGGCTTTTCAGACATCATCCTCGTCAGCGCCGATAAGGGGCAGCACCCTTTCAACTTTAAAGCAAACAATTAAAACCTTTTTCATTGTCTTTCCTGGTTTTTCACGCCTTCTAAGACGCGCCGCAAGGTCCTGGTCGTCGGATTCCCCAACCATTGAAAGGGCCAGACGCTTTCCCGAATAACCGGGGCCGTCCTCCCGAAAAAGATAGTGGGCCTTTCCCGTTTCGCGCACATTTTTAAGGTTTAAGCGATCCTGCATCAGAAAGGCCAGTGATCCGTCATCCATAAAATGTGGCCTTCCATAGACGGCAGCGTTGACTTCACCGTCTTTTCCGGCGCTCGAGAGAACCCCGAACCCTTTTGTTTCCTCAAAATAGCGTGAAAGCTCTTCCATTTCGTATTCCTTATCGAAGAAAAAAGTGCGGGCGTTTTGGGGACCATCGAGAAACAAAGCCTTTTTGATTTCTATGTGAAGCAAAACAAGGCCGAAATCGTTCAGAAAGCCTGAAAGGTCGGGGTTAGCTTTACACAGAAGTTCCCTCGCGCCTTGTAATTCTTCCTTAGGAATGCGAATCGCCCGCCCGCTTAATGAAAGCGCCTTGACCGCCGACAAATCCCGGTCCTGGCTCTCCAGTCTTGTATCCACAAGAACGCTTACATTGGGGTTCAGTGATATGTTGCTGAATTTTTTGGTATTTGCTCCTGTCGCTACTATAAGAGACCTTCGTTTTTCGTCAAAAGCGCAGGCCATGAGGGAAGTGTGAGGAACGCCTCCGGATTCCGTGGCAAGCACGCAAATTCGAGTCCTGTTAAGTATTTCAAAAAATTCCTTCATACAGAGTCCTGTTCATTAAAACGTTCCGAAATAACGGAGCGGCAACCAGCAACCCTGTGTACCATATCTTTTGCCAGAATTCCCACAAGAAAACATCAGACGTTTGCCCTGTCTTTTCCCAGGAGCAGCACTTTCATGTCTCCGTTTGCCTTGAAACTGGCAAAAAGAAGGTAAGGGGCGAGAAACATGATGCCCCCGAAAAATCCGAGTACACCCAGCATGATTCCCCTGGCTGAAAAATTATTGCGCCACGCGACCCACAAGCCGGAAAGCGCAAGCAGGCACGTGAAGTCAAAATTGAACTGCCCGGCCCAGGTCATGGCCGCCATATCTCCAAAGAAAACGGGGAGGAGGTTCCAGCCGTGGCTGTAAATAACCGGCCCGGTGTAGCAGATAATGGCTACAATAAAGAAGCCCAAAAGAATCCTGAAAGCAGTCATTGTCTTTTCCTTTCCAATTGAGTTGACCTTGCTTTTCGGGAATGATAGCTGTTTGAGGTAATGATGTCCATTACCTTGGAGGTAAAATTCATGATCAATTTTGTCCAAAAGAAAAATAAACACGAATCTGCTGGAGACATGTTGCGCTTCTGGCGAAAGCTCAATAAAGTCAGTCAGATGGACTTAGCCTTGGATGCCGGGATTTCTTCGAAACATTTAAGTTTCGTGGAAACGGGAAGATCGCAGCCCAGCCGCAGCTTGATCTTGAAAATCTCCGACTGCCTGAAATTGCCCCTAAGACAGAGAAACGCCTTTTTAATGGCGGCGGGTTTTGCGTCGGAGTTTAAAGAGGAACCCTTCAACGGGGAAAAGATGGAAATTGTCAGGAGCGCGTTAACCAGGATGCTGGAAAAGCACGAGCCATACCCTGCCATGCTTATCAACGCAGCCTATGATATTTTGATGCACAATTCCGGCTACCAGAAAGTCATGAAAGCCCTCGCAGGCGAAGAAGTATTTTTGAAACACAAAAATGTGTATAAAATGGTGTTTGCCGAAAACGGTTTGCGAAATTATATCGATAACTGGCCGGTTGTTGAGAAATTCATGTTGAACCGCCTTCTTGGAGAAGCAGCCGCAACACAGAACCAGAAACTGTTTGATTTATATAATGATGTTACACAACTTCGTTCCAGCGATAGTACGGGTCTTGAAGAAATCGATCCTAACATGCCGGTAATAGTTATCAGGTTCAAGAAAGATTCCATAGCCGCCAGTTTCTTTACAACAATAACAACACTCGGCACGCCTCTTGATTTGACAACGCAGGAGCTTAGATTGGAGCTTCTTTTTCCTGCTGATGAGGAAACCAGGAGATTATTTTCCGGGCAAACTTGAGTATGGTTGCAGATCCATCCCAATAATAAAGCAACACTCCGTTGTCTGAGTAAAGGAAACCGATATGACCATAAGCATCAGAAACTCTTTGGCGCTTGGCGGAAATGCTCTGAAACACGCGGATCTGTTTTTTCGCCAAAGTTCCGCGCGGGACATAGGGCCGGAAAAACCTTGCGAAAAAAAGCCCGCCACCGAAAAACCTGCAGGGATTCCGCAAATTCCCCAAGGCCGAACCCTCTTGGTAATCGGCCAGGCGACGGAGCCAAACGTGACCCGGTCCATGAGCGATTACACAGCCGCAATGGGCCGCCCAGGCGGGTACTCCTTTTACCTCATCTTAAGCGGCGATGAGGCACGGACCAAACGGGAACTTGCCACCATGGGCGCGTTTCTAAGCCGCTACCCCGGAACGGCGCTGCTCCTGGCGGTTGGTTACGGCGCAAACCTTACGGGCAACATCAGGGAATCCCAACTGCTGCTTAAAGGCCGGTTCGACCTGGAACTGGATGCCCTTGCAGCCTGGCTAAAAAGCCTGGACAGGGCCGCGTTTGTCCGCCCCTTGTATGAGTTCGACCGTCTGGGGATGACCTACGGCGGGCCGGACCTGTTCAAAAGCGCCTACCGCTATTTCGTTGACAGGGTTCGCGGCAAAGGCGCGGACAATACCGCTTGGATATGGCACTCGGCAGGCCCGGTATGGCGGCTGGTGGATTCGGCGGCAAAGTATGCCATCACATCCGCGACACTTCGGAATCAGGCGCTTGCTGACTGGTACGTTAACCGTTATTTTAAAAATCCGGTGAAGGATCGGGTTCCAATCAGCCGGTTTTTTCCCGGAAGGGGATACGCCGATTACTTCGCCATATCCTATTGGGACGGTTCACCGGGCTTGGGGGACCTTACCCCGGCCGGACGCGAAGTGTACCGGGCTGAAACCAGGCGCTTGTTCAGCGAGGCCCAGGACCTGGGCCTTCCCCTGGCAATCGCGGAATCCAATCCCGCCTATATCGGCACGTTCAGCGGCCCAAAAAGCGAGGGGTGGCTCGAAACCTATTTCGACCTGATAGAAAAGTTCGATATCCGTCTTGCCGCATACATCGCAGCCGAGTTTTTCGAGGAGGGTGGCGTATGGGGAAGCCCGATATTCAACGGGTTCTGGCCCAGGGACTGCCGCATCCATGCATACCCGGCAATCAGGCGGCTGTTCGAACGCCGCGTGGCCTCTCCCCGATATATTCTTGAAGAGCGCGAATCCGTCAACGGCGCTTTGGGCTTCACTCCTTCGCCAGCGCCCTGGAAGGAGGACGCCCTTCCCCTGCCCGAACGTCCGCGCCTTCGCTGGCCCCATTGCAACCCGCCGGAATACCCGGGAATGGGGGGCTGGTGCCTGCCAAGGCTTTGAGTCCGGGCAGCTAAAACTCATCAAAGTCGCTGATATTTGCAGCCCTTCAAGAGCCGCCATTTTAAGTCGATCAATGTGCAGGGTGTTATTACTCGGGTCATGATTTAGTTCCATTTTTCGTGCCCTGCCTTTTTTGACGACGCTTGACCCTTAAAAAATAACAATGTTATGTTAACAGTATTATGATGAATATGCCTTTTACGGAGCCAAACAATGCCAAAAAAAAAGCGTACTCCTGAGCAGGTTGAAGCAGTGCGTTCTGATATTCTATCCCATGCTGTCGCGCTTTTTGTGGAAGAAGGTTTTACCGGCTTCAGCATGCGTAAGCTCGCCTCCCGGCTGGGAGTGGCGGTGGTGACCATTTACAGCTACTTCCGCAACAAGGACGATCTTTATCTCGCCATAGTTGTCCGGGGTCTTTCCATGCTCTCGGCGAGAATGAACGCCAAGGTGGCTTGCCATGATCTCTCGCCTCTGGACAGAGTACGGGCGCTAATCACCGCGTATGTTGATTTCGGGTTGGACGAGCCGCATATTTACAGTCTCTTGTTTACCCTGCCTGTGCCGAAGTATCATGATTATGTTGGCACTCCCCTTGAGAAGTCCGCCCTTCAAGCCCTCATTGAAGGCGTGAAGGTAGTCGACATTTTCAGAACTGCCGAAAGGGAATTGGTTAAAAACCTGCCGGCAGAGGCGGAGGACTTCGCGTTCATGCGGCTAACCTATTTCTGGATAATTCTGCACGGGTTCGTCTCCTCCTATAACAGTCGCGCCCTGCAATATATATATTCCGGAAAAATCTCCATTAAGGAGCAGGTGATCAATGAGGTGATGAGGGGTATCGAAAAGGATGTGGCTCTGGCCGATCGCATCGAGGGGCAGTCCGTCCGATGAATTTATGCTTTTGCCTTCATATTGTGCGCATGGACCGTCAACGATTTTATCGTACCCGGAAAGCCCGATGAGATGGTCTCATAATAAGCTTTATAAAATAAAGAGTTGGGCCTGTCCCTGTAGGACGTGGAAACAACCGACGGCTTCGCATAAAAGGCCTGATAATGAGTCATGCATCACGCCTTTTTGCGAGGCCGTCGGGAAAACGCCGGATTCACTGTTCCTGGATATCAAGCGAACGAAGGAGCCTTCGATCTATGGAGCCTGACTGGGCAAATCCCTTGTCGCTCTGGTATTTCATGACGGCTTCCTGGGTGATGGGCCCGAAAACGCCATCTACGGTTGAAGCATAGTATCCAAGGGCGGAAAGCTTTTCCTGCACGGCCCGGACCTGAATTTTCCTGCGTTCCCAGGCTGACAGCTTCTGAGCGTCCTCTGATTCTTTTGCGGATTCACTGGTGGCCGACTTCCTGGTATCCTGCTGTTTAGCGGGTCTGGCGGGCGTGTCTTGGGCTTGTGCCTTGCCCTTTGGGGCGGTCTCCTTGAACAGCGGTTTCTTTACGGGTTTGCCTGCGCGGTAATAATCAAGGTATCTCAAGACTTCTTCCAAAAGATGCTTCGGATAAATCTGACCGGCGCACTGATCCCAGACAGGCCTTGTTGCCTTTATAAAAGCAGCCTTGTTTTCCTGACTCAGTTCCGCGCGCTTTACCCCGTACTTTATCATGGCCTCCAGGGCCCGGGCATTTTCGTTCCGGCCAGCTTTCACGAAAGCGGCCTGAACAGCGTCACGACCGGAGTCCAGGTTCTCCTGGTATTCGTCCGGCAAGGCCTCGTAATTATTCCTGTTGATGACTATTATTGCCGGAGCATAGCGTATCTTCATCGGATTCACGTACTTGATGACCGTGAAGAGCTGGCTCCCGGCGTAATACATGGCCGGGCCGATTGCAGTATCTGTGAGGCCCGTCTTGAGGCTGGTGTAAGCCTCGGTGACGTTCGTCGGCACAGGCTGGGCGCCAAGGGCCTTTATGGTGGCTGTTTCAATGGGACCTCCCCAGTTGCCGAATTTCATCTTCCTGAAATCTTCCAGGCTCACCATCTGATAACGAGTGGAATAGCACTGGTCGAAGTCCTGGTCGATCCACAGAAGCATCTTGAATCCATGCTGGCCGAAATAGAAGTCAAAGGTTGAAAACATCATGGTTCGCAGGTAGTCCACCTCCTCATAGCCCTTTATCAGAAAAGGGAGTTCCAGCACGGACATTTCCGGGCAGGCCAGGTTTACCCCGGATTCGGTTATGCCCGCTCCCTGGAGCTGGCCTATCCGCATCTTCTTAAGGTACTCCGTGTCGTTTCCCATGACGCCGCCCCAGTAGAACTTGAACCTCAGGTTGTCGTCGGTGGCGTCCCGTATCCACGGGACGACCAGGGTCTGGAACTGCTGGGCCCATCCAACGTTCTTGGGGGCAAGGGAGGCCATTTTCCAGACAATGGGATTGCCTGCCGCCCCAGCCGAAACCGGTGAAAACAGAAGTATCCAGGCAGTGACTCCGAAAATGCTTTTTAAAAACAGCCGCCTTATCATTTTGTTTCTCCTTTCATCGGGTTGTCGTTGACCGTCAGGCATCCAGCAAATTCTTTGAATCGAAAAGCATGGCCCTGCTGTAAGGGCTGTACTGGTAAGCCAGGGGTGTTTTGCCCAACTCAAGGTCCATCAACGTTTCGCAAAGCTCATGGCCTTCGCCCACTTCCACGGCGGCGCTTTCAGGCATAATGGACTGGGCGAATTTTTTGGGATCCACGTAGAGATTGGCCATTAAAAGGCGGTCCTCGAACTTCGTATACAATATGGTACGGGTTATCCGGCCTTTCGAGGTTGAAAGCTTGCGTCCGCGCATTTTTACCAGGCTCCTGCCGTTTACGTTCACCTCGCAGCAAAGGTATCCCGCATCCTCAGTCCATTTGAACTCTGCCAGGAACTTGGGGTAACCTGACATCTCCACGCCTCCGCGCCGGGCGATTTCGGAATCCACCGGAAGTGAGAGTATGTAGGCCTGCGCCTCGTTGCGCAGTAGCTGGCCGACTGCGGTAATGAGAGGAAGGCCCTTTTTGGGTTGGCTTACCAGGGCCGCAAGGGAGAATTCGTTGTACGGGCCGATGTCCGATTCCCTGTACTGAAAGGCCGAGATGGCCACAAGGCACCGGCCGGGGTAAAGTTCCACGGGATGCAGGGTATCGAAAGGCAGGCGCGACCGTACCTTTCGGGTGGAAGCTGAAAAGATGGCGGTGAGCGAGGTATTGTCGAAATAGAAAATGGGAAGCCTGGCCTGATAATCTTCGATGACCTTTTGATGGATTCCGTCAAAAAATGTATCGCTTGTTAAAACCGGAGGCTTCATCATTACTCTCCTTGGGGTTCAAACCGGTGGGATGGGAAATAGTTCTCGACTTTGGTTGAATAGCAGACTTTTCCGGCTACCCTGCCGTGGAAGAGTCAATCATCCAGCCTGCTCCCCATGAAAAGCATGATATGTGCCAAGAGGGCTGAAATTAATAATATGATAATTATATTAGATAGTTGAGAATAAAAGCGCGGGGCCGGTCTTCCAGATGGCATTTCAAAATGAAAAATGGTTTCAAAATGAATTGGAAGATGGCGGGAGGGGACTATTTCTGAAGATAACGCCACAAGGTGGTGGTGCCTATTCCGAGTATGCGTGCCGCCTCGGTCTTGTTGCCACTGGTGTGCTCCAATACCATGTTGGCGTAGCGCAGCTCCAACTCCTCCAAGGAAGGCAGCTCGGACATTATGCTTTGAAGGGGAGACCCTGCACTCTGCGTTATGGAAGAGGGCAAATGGGCGGGGGATATCTTGGCCTCAGGGGACATCACCAAGGCATACTCCATTGTGTTTTCCAACTCCCGGATATTGCCCGGCCAGGAATGGTTTTCGAGACATCTGACCACCTCAGGCTCCAAACCGGGGTGGCTTGGTTTCATACGCGAAAGAAAATGGCGGGCGAGTATGAGTATATCCTCTTTCCTGCGCCTAAGGGGTTCGACGTTCAAAGGGAAAACCGAAAGGCGGTAAAACAGGTCCTCACGAAAATCACCCTTTTCGATCATCTGTTTCAAATCCCGGTTTGTGGCGGCAACGATACGGACATCAAGGGGCATGTTCTGCGAGCCCCCAACCGGACGGACCTCCTTTTCCTGCAGAACTCGAAGGAGCTTCGCCTGCAGGGCAAGGGGCATCTCTCCCACCTCATCCAGAAAAAACGTCCCCCCGTCGGCATCAAGGAGGAGGCCCTTCCGGTTGCTGTCCGCTCCGGTGAAGGCCCCCTTGGTGTAACCGAAGAGCTCGGTTTCCAAAAGATTTGAAGGAAGCGCGGCGCAGTTTATTGCAAAAAAGGGCTTCCGTTTGCGCCCGGAATGATCGTGGATAAACCTTGCCACAAGTTCCTTTCCCGTGCCGCTTTCTCCCTGTATCAGCACAGAAAGATCGGTCGCCGCGATTTTTTCAGCCAGCATCATGAGGTTAGCCATGGATTTGCCGCGATAGACTATCCCGGAAGACTGCTTCATTACTCTTGCCTGCTTCTTGAGGCGCGCTATTTCGGCCTCGCTTTTGGCAAGGTCCTCACGGGATTGCTTAAGCTCCGCCTCAAGCCGGGATATGTCGCCTTCCAGTGTTGAAAGCGTGAGGGAATCCCTGAATGCTTTCAGTTCCTCTCCGCCCTCCTCCGGGAAGTAGGCGGAAAACGTGCATTCCGGTGAGCCTGCCGCCTTGCAGGCTGTCTCCCGCACCAGGATTTCCCGTCCGAAAACCGCGCTGGCGTAGCCGCTTAAAAAACCGGAGAGCAGGTTGCATATCGGCTGTGGGCTTAAGCCGGTTTTCTTGTTGAGATAGTTAAGGGCCTCGAAAGAGTCGTGCCATATTCCCTCGAAGCGCATCCTGTTCTTTTCCTCCTCATACTCCCATCTGGTAATTTCCTGTTCGACAATTCCCGCCACGCGCATAACCACCTTGCAGGCATGAAACCATTCCAGACGCGAGTCGAAGTCATACATATCACCGATGACCGCAGCAGCGGTAAGGCCGTTTTCGTAGCCTACCCGTGCCAGTAGCCTTCCCATGCTGTCCAGCCCGAGATGATGGGTGAGATCATCGCCGAAACGCCTGAGCGATGAAATACCTGTGATAACTATCCTGTGCGACCCGAACAGGGGAAATCCCTTCTTGGGGTCGATCTTCAAAAGTTCAGTCATGGACAAGTCTTCAGCGCGCATTTTCGGACCCTTAAGGAAAACCGGCTTACAGGAAGGAATGTTCGGATGGATTTGTAAGTGTAACCTTCGGCTGTCCCATAAATCAAGAGACAAAGGAAAATCTCTGCCGGACCCTGCCTTTAAGGATGAAAAATTTACAGGGGAAAATTTTTCTTGACGAATAAAAAGAACAGTGTTATAAGAACATTATTCTTTTTAATTGCCGTCGCTTCAACCGGATGGAATCAGTCTCATGGCAGGCTGGGGGCAAGGCCTCAAGCCGACATTAGTCGTGTCAAAACAAGGAAAAAGGGGGGGCTGAAAATGAAAAAGGCAATGAAAAGCGTGCTGATTCTTTCGGGGCTGATTTTGATGTTAATGACGGCAATGCCGGGCGCCGCCCTTTGCGGAGGAAGCGGAAGCCTTAAGTGCGACACCCGCTACCCCGTGGTGCTGGCTCACGGAATGGGCGCCACCGCCGAGATGTTCGGATTCGTGGAGTACTGGTACGGCATACCTGAAGCCCTTAGAGATCAGGGCGCCGACGTTTATGCGGTCTCAGTTAACGCAATGGGCTCAACCGAAACCAAGGCCGCCCAGTTCAAGACCCAGCTGCTGCAGATTCTGGCGGTCACTGGAAAGGCCAAGGCCAATGTTATCGGTCATTCCCACGGAGGCATCTATCCACGGTACGCCATCACAAACATGGGTTTGGCCTCCAAGGTTGCGAGCCTGACCTCCATCGGCGCGCCCCACCGGGGCAGCACCGTGGTGGATGTAATGGTTTCCGGCCTGCCCGGCTCAATCTTCGCCTTGGGCTCCGATCTCACAAACTTCATGTATGCCTTCATCTGTGGCGACACCAACCCGGACTTTGCCACCAACGCAATCCAGCTGACCACGGGCTACATGAGGAACATCTTCAACCCCAATACCCCCAACGTGTCCGGCGTCTATTACCAGAGCTACAACGGCAAGGTGAAGGTGGCCTGCCCCTTTGCCCTGATACAGCCTTGCTGGCTCCTGCTTCTGGCCACCGAGGGCGAAAGCGACGGAGCCACCAGCACCTATAGCGCCAAGTGGGGCACATGGAAAGGAACAGTGAGCGGAGCCTGGTACTCTCCCGGTGTGGATCATCTGGGCGAAGTTGGCCAGCTTTTGGGAGCCACTCCCGGCTTTGACGCCCCTGGCTTCTACGTTGGAATGGTGGGTGATCTTAAGGCGGCGGGCTTCTAATTTAAGCTCTCCAGGAAGTTCGGAAGCTTTTGTAAAAATCTGCGGCGGTGGATGGGAGCGTATCGGATACGCGCCTTTCCATCGCCGTTTGTTTTTCAGCGATTGTCACAGGTCCGCCGCGCTGGTTTTGGGAAAGGCGTTCCGGAAATTGTTATGGATTTTTCGGGCATCTTCCAATTCATCCTTTGAAATCACTCTACGGCTGAAGAATTTTTCCCCCCCCGATTCACTCCCGAAATCCGCTGTCCTTTCGTTTTGAAAAACTATTTCAAATTGAAACGGAGTGAACGCTGCTCATTTTTCTTTCGGCATGATAAACATTTGAAATAAAATGAAATAATTTCATTGCGCCTTTTTGGCACGAACCGTGCTTCATAGTTTGCTGAGTCTGGCTGACAATTCGGCCTTATAAAAATCAAAAAGGAAACCGCCGCATGAGCCTTTCAATATCAAACCAAAGGTTAACAACCATGGAGGACTGGTTCGACGACAATTCCGCAAGCCTTAAGGCCATATCCTCCCAGCCCGGGGCAATGGCCGGAGAAATTATGGAGGTTGTGAACCTTGCGAGAAAGTTCAAGGAGGAATTCATAAGGCCCCAAGCCATCGAGATGGACAAGAGAATCCAGGAAGACCATTCTTACCTGCCGGAGGAATGGGTTGATGAGGCTTGCAGGCGGGGCTTTTTCACATTGTGCGTTCCCAAGATATTCGGGGGGCAGGGCTATTGCTTTCCCGCACTGTCCTATTTCATGGAGGAAATCGCCTCCGTGTGCCTGGGGATGGCCAATATCATAGGTGCGCACTACCTGGGTCTGGGCACCCTCATCTGCACCTGGAACCTCCCCCTGATCGCAAGGGTCTGCCGGGAGATCGTCGAAGGTGAACGCAGCGGCAAGGCCTGCATGGTAAGCCTTGCCATGACCGAGCCCACCTCCGGTTCGGACACCCCGGAGCCCGATCTTCTCGACAAGGGCCAGGTGGCCTGCCTGGCAAAAAAGGAAGATGGCGGTTACCGGGTTAACGGTTCCAAGATCTTCATATCGAACGGCCATTTTTCAACCTGGCACATGACAGTGGCCTTCGAGGACCTTGCGCGCCCTTCCGAAACTGCGGTGATCCTGGCGGTGCGCAATGGCGCCAAGGGCTTCCAGGTCGCCGGCAAGGAATCCAAGATGGGCCAGTTGGCCTGCCCCGCGAGCGAACTCGTTTTCAACGACTGTTTCATCCCAAACGAGCAGGTGGCGCTGTCTCCCGACATGACCAGAGGATATTCCAGGACCCACAGGGAAATATACCAACATTTATTCGACGACCTTTGCTCCATATCCAGGGCGGGCGTATGCGCCTTAAGCGCCGGGGCGGCCCGGGGCGCATACGAGAGCGCTCTTGCTTTCGCTGCTATGGCGAAAAAAAAGGGAGATTACCTCATAAACTCGGAATGGGTGCAGTGCCGGCTGGCGGAGATGTACAAGAACGCAGTCGTTGCGAGGCTTCTTTACATAGAAGCCAACTACGCAAACGGCAATCACGGCATTTACAAGGGCCTTCAGGCAAAGCCGGTCTATTACGCCTTAAGGTACCTTCCGAAATCATTCCTGTCCTGGGGTCTTGGCAAAGCGCTTGGATTGGAATGGCTTACCGGGCTCATCCGCAAAAGGCAGCTTTCAGGCTTCAACCCGGGCATGGTGCAGCGCACCGCAGGTTTAGGGGCTCTGGCCAAATTCGCCAGCTCGGACGCGGCCTGTGAAAACGCACAGCTGGCCATGGAGATGATGGGGGCAAAAGGGTTGAGGCACGAGCTGGGCACAGAAAAACGCCTCAGGGACATAAAGCTCCTTCAGATTTACGAGGGCACCAACCAGATATGCCGTATGGACCTTTTCAGAAACCTGATAGCCCGCCGCCTGCCACAGGCAAAGCTCTATGAGGAATGCGTCTAAAGGAGACCAATCATGCAAGCCGATAAGGTTGCCAAAGAATATCAAATGCTTGAAAAGTCGGTGCGGGAGTTTGCGGCCAAGATGCTCCGCCCCCGGCTGGAGGAAAACGACCGTTATCCGGTAAGCGACGATTTCGCAAAAGCAGTGGAAAAGGCGATGGAGCTTGAGTACTTTTCAGTGATGCTTCCGGAAGATATGAACGGCTTCGGCGGAAAGACACTTCCTCTGGGTATTGTGCTTTCGTGCATTTCGGAAACCGACGCCGCCATGGGCGCAATGATTCTCACAAACGCCGTGGCCCAGGAAATAATGCTTACAGCCGGAGAAACGGATATCGTAAGGGATATTTGCGGCAAGGCCGACTGGAGCCGCGAGCTTCTCATCGCGTTCCCCCTTTTGACGGATCCGGAGGAGGACGAAATCCTCCTTTCCGCAAAAAAAGAGGACGGAAAATACCGGCTGTCTGGAACGGCTGAGTACGTGGTGATGGGACCGATGGCCCGAAGGGCTCTTGTTCCCGCAAAGCTTGGAAACGAGCCGGGATACGGGTTTTTCCTGGTGGATTTGGACCTGCCGGAGTCAAGCTCCCAAGGAGCCATATCGAGCGCAGGTCTGCACGCCTGCCCGGCCTCCGATATCAAATTCATGGGCGCCCAGGCGCGTCTCATGGGGAGGATGGAGGACGGCCCCCGTTATTATGAGCAAACGTGCATTAAAATGCTCCCGGCCGCCGCCGCAGTGGCGGGCGGCCTTATGCAGGGCTCCATGAAGGAAGCCCTCTCGTACTGCAAAAAGCGCAGGCAGGGCGGCAGAAGGATCATTGACTGGTCGGAACTGCGCCTGATTCTCTCTGATATGCTCCTTGCGGCCAACACCGGCCGGATACTTCTCGACAACGCCTTCCGGGCGGTTGACGCCCATTCGGCCAAATGGGCCGAAGACGCTCTTACTGCATCCGTCTACGTCCTTGAAACAGCGTGCAGGCAGACATCCGACGGCATCCAGGCCCTTGGCGGCTACGGCTACACAAAGCATTCCTTTCAGGAGCGCCGTTTCCGGGACGCCCAGCATTTGAGGTCAATTTTCGGAAGCGCTGTCCCACGAAGGCTTGCATACGCAAAACTTGGTCTCAATTGCTGAAAATGAGGCCCAAAGCCATCCATTGAAGAATTTTTCCATAAATATGGAGAAGACATATGAAATCCCTGAAAGACAAGGTGGCCGTGGTGACGGGGGCCGCATCCGGCATAGGCCGCGAATTGTCGAAAGTCCTGGCCTCTGAGGGCTGCCATTTGGCCGTGGCGGATAAAAACGCCGAAGGTTTGCTGGAAACCGCTGGCATGCTGGAAAAAATCGGCGTCCGCACACTTTCGAGCCAGGTGGATGTCTCCAGCGCCGGGGATGTGGAGAAATTCGCGGCTCAGGTCATGGAACAGTTCGGACGTGTGGATATTATAATCAACAACGCTGGCATCGCCGTAGTGGCCCATATTGACCAAACGAACACTCCCGCATTCCAGAATGTCATGAACGTAAACTTCTGGGGCGTCTACAACGGGGTGACAGCCTTTCTTCCTTATCTGAAGAAACAGGGCTTTGGGCACATCGTCAACATATCCAGTGTGTTCGGACTGTGGGGCATACCCACCCAGGCCGCATACAACTGCAGCAAGTTCGCGGTGCGGGGGCTTTCGGAGTCCCTGGCCCAGGAGCTTTCGGGAACCGGCATAAAAGTCTCCTGCGTCTATCCGGGCGGAATCAGGACTAATATTGCAAAAAGCGCCGGGTTCAATCAGTCTTTCGGGCCGTTTAAGGACAAGGAAACCTTCCGGAAGCTTTTCGACGAGCACCTGGCCATTACCTCCCCGGAAAAGGCGGCCCTGTGCATAGTCAGGGGCATAAAGGCAAACCGCGCGAGGATACTCATCGGCCCGGACGCCTACCTTATGGATTATACCCAGAGGCTTTTCCCAAGGCTTTACCAGAACATCATCCCGGCGGCCATAAAACTGATGGGGAGGAAATGAAAGAAATGTCGCAAGACGTTTACATAATCGGAACGGCCATGACCAAGTTCGGCAAATACCTGGAAAAAGGGGTGAAGACCCTTGCCGGCGAAGCCCTTGACCTGGTTCTTAAGGATGCGGGTCTTTCGCGTGGCGATATCGAGGCCGCTTGGTTTTCAAACTCAGGATGGGGCTACCACTCATTCCAGCACGCCGTGCGGGGCCAGGTGGCGCTTTCCGCAGGCGGCCTGGAAGGCCTTCCCATCGTTAATGTGGAAAACGCCTGCGCAAGCGGATCCACCGCCCTTCACTCCGCCTGGGCGGCTGTAAAAGCCGGAATATACGACTGTGTTTTGGCCCTGGGGGCTGAAAAGATGTACGACGCCGACAAGGCCAAAACCATGATGATGTTCATGTCAGGCTCGGATGTGGAGGAGCTTTCGGTCTTCATGGAAAAATTCCGGGAGGCTGAGCAGAAACGAAAAGAAAAAGAGGCCCGCGAAAAGGGCCTGGAACCGCCGAAACCCGGCGGCGGCGGGCACTCGGCCTTCGTGGATCTATATTCCATAGGCGCCCGCATGCACATGGAAAAATACGGAACCACCCAGCGCCAATACGCAGTCATCGCGGCCAAGGCGCACATGAACTCCGTCATGAATCCCTACGCCCAATACACCTTTCCCATGACCGTGGAGGAAGTTCTGGCAGACCGGGAGGTCAGCTTTCCCCTGACCCGCGCCATGTGTGCACCCGTGGGGGATGGGGCTGCTGCGGTGATTTTGTGCGGCGAAAACTTTCTTAAGCGCCGGGGAACCCGAAGAAGCCTGCGTATCCGCGCCTCGGTTTTAAAGTCGGGAACCCGCACCGGCGACAACGATATATGCGCCCGTGCTTCCCGGGCTGCATACGAGATGGCCGGGTTGGGGCCGGAAGACATACACGTGGTGGAAGTCCATGACGCCACGGCCTTCGGGGAGCTTCACCAGTGCGAGCAGATGGGCTTCTGCCCTGTGGGGGAAGGCGGCCCCTTTGCCGAAAGCGGAGCAACAGCCATCGGGGGGAAGATTCCCATCAATCCCGGAGGCGGGCTCATCGCCCGTGGCCATCCAGTGGGAGCTTCCGGGCTTGCCCAGGTCTTCGAGCTTGCCGCGCACTTAAACGGCGAGGCGGGGAAAAGGCAGGTAACAGGCGCACGCATGGCGCTTGCGGAAAACGGCGGCGGATTCCTTGGCACGGGCGAGGCTGCCATGGCGGTCCACATACTGGAAAAGGTTTAGGGGGCTGATATGTCCGAGACCGGCAAGGATAATCGAGACGCTTTTCTGGAAAAGCTTAAGGCCGAGTTCACGGAAACAGAGAAAGTGATCTTAAGCCGCAGAAGCGTCCGCCAGTTCAAAAAGGAACAGGTCCCGGAGTTCATGGTGAAAAGAATTCTGGAGGCTGGCAGGTTCGCCCCCTCCGCCGGTAACTTCCAGCCCTGGAAATTCATCGTGGTGAGGGATCAGGAGATAATCGGCGGCATCACAAAAACCGTGATGGACACCTGCCGCTCCTTTACAAGGATAGTGGACTACAGGGCCGGGGGCTCGCCCTTTATTCGCAGCATGGCCAAGTTTTTAACCTGGCTTAAGCCCAACGAACTGCATCCCATGCCTTTTTCAGCTCTGCCCCTGGTGGCCGCTGGGAAGCTTTCACTTTTTCACGGCGCGCCCACGGTCATCATCATATTGAAAGATGTCCGGGGTGTGTCGAAGCCGGACCTCGATTGCGGCATAGCGGGCCAGAATATGGTGCTGGCTGCTCACAGCATGGGGCTGGGAACCTGTTGGGTGGGCTTTTCCAAGCTGGCCCTGGACAGGAACACCCAATGGAAAAAAAGGCTTGGAATAAAATACCCGTACAGGTTCGCCTCAAGCCTCGCCATAGGCTGGCCGAAGGGCAATCCCGACGGGATGGTTCCCAGACAACTCCATGCAATTGACTGGCACGAGAACGGCGGCATCCAAACCGTCTACTGACAAGAAAGGGCTGCTATGGGAGCCTTCGGCTTTCTGGACCGATTCCGAATCCCGACATATGACGATCCTTTTCAAATGCGATACGGATCGGTTGAAATAGATCCCGATAAATGTATCGGCTGCGCCCTGTGCGCAGGGGCATGCCCGGCGGACGCCATTTTCATGGAGTGTGAAAAAGCGCGGCCCAGGCTCGCCAAAGAGAACTTTTGCGCCTTCTGCGGAGACTGCGCGGCCATATGCCCAAAAGGGGCGGTCACGCTTATAAGCCCTTACGGATTTTCAAGGTTTTTCAAAACGTTGGACCGCGAAGGCCTGAGTCTTCCGAGGCTTTGACATTTCAAGAAAAAAGGAACAGACACCATGAGCCATGAACGGATGGCTATTCCGCAGAAAACGTCCTACTGGTCCGAAGAGCTGGAAAGACAGGCCGAGATCAACAAAGACAAGGCCTTCCTGTACCTGGTGCAGGAAAGGCGCTCGGTTTCATACGGAAAGATGAACGAAAACGCCAACCGCCTGGCCAACTTTCTGCTCTCGAAGGGAGCAAGGCCCGGCGACGGGCTGGCGACCCTCATGGGGAACTCCGCCATGTTTCTGGACGCCTTTTTCGGAATCCAGAAGATAGGAATGTACATAAACCCGGTCAACACCGGCCTTAGGGGCGAGGGCCTCTCCTTCATCATAGACAACTGCGACGCCCGCTTCCTGATGGTGGATTACGACAAGCTGGACCTTTATCAAAGCGTTCGGGGGGCCACCCCGAAAATAACGCATGTGATAGTGAACACCTTTGGAGCCCCTGATGATTTCAAGGTTCCGAAAGGAATGCTGGACCTTAAGGAGGCCTACTCCGCCGACGTTTCCTGCGCGAAACCAAGGGTTGATTTTTGCCTCAATTCGCTGCTTCTCATAATGTACACCTCCGGCACAACGGGGCTCCCCAAGGGGGTCGTCTTCAGATACAACAAAAATCTGGTTGAAAAGATAAGGCTGCTTTCCCAGTTCGTGATGACTCCCGATTCGATCTATTACTCACCCCTGGCGCTGTTTCACGGAAACGCCCTTTTCGTGGCCATGACCCAGGTGCTGGTTGCCGGGGCCACCCTTGCGCTTTCCACTAAATTTTCCGCCTCCAGGTTCTGGGAGGAGGTTTCCGAGTCTTGCGCCACAATATTCAATACTGTGGGAGCGATTATTCCAATTCTCCTCAAGCAGCCGGCAAGCCCCTTTGAAAAGACCCACCGCGTAAAGTTCATCATCTCGGCGGGATGTCCTGCTGACATGTGGGAGCCCTTCGAAAAAAGGTTCGGCGTCACCATCTACGAAGCGTACGGTTCCATTGACGGCACCGGCTCCATCATGAACCTTGGGAATGCGCCCAAGGGCTCCGTTGGACAGACTCTGTTATCCGACATCCGGCTGGTTGATGAGAAGGGCTGCGATGTCCCGGTTGGAACTGCTGGCGAGCTCCTCTTTCGGGTCAATCCCGACAGGAAGAGTACAGTTGAATACTACAAAAACGACGACGCCACCATATCCAAGACCAGGGGTGAATGGGAGCACACCGGAGACTACATGTACAGGGACTGCGCGGGCTATCTTTATTTTGTAGGCCGCAAGACGGATTCCATGCGAAGGCGCGGTGAGAATGTTTCAGCCTACGAGGTGGAAAAGGTAATTCTTAACAACCCCATGATACAGGAGTGCGCCGTCTACGGGGTTCCCTCCGAAATGACCGAGGACGAGATCATGGCCTCTGTGACTCTGGTGAACGGCAGTCGGATGCTCCCGTCGGAGCTTCGTGACTTTTTGAAGGACAAACTCGCCCGGTACGCCATTCCACGTTACATAAGGATAGTGGACGATTTCCCGCGAACCGAGACCTTCCGCATAAAGAAAAACGAACTCAAGGCCCTGGGCGTTACGCAGGATACCTGGGACGCGGAAAATCCATGAGCTCCAGAAATAATGGCGGTTCTAATGATCAGAAACTTTAAGGAGCTTCTGGCCGAAGCGCGGGCGACGCCTCCCATCACCGTTTCCGTAGCCGCAGCCGACGAGGGCGAGACCTTGAAGGCCGTGGTGGAGGCGGCCAAGATTGGGCTTGCGAAAGCGGTCCTTGCAGGTGACCGGAACATCATCGAGGAAATGCTGGCGCGGGAGTCCGTCCCCGCCCAAACTTTCGAGATACTCCACGAAAAAAACCCCGTAAAGGCTGCGGCCCTTGCTGTCCAGGCGGTCAGCGGCGGGCGCGCCGACATATTAATGAAGGGAGGGGTTTCCACCTCCAAATTTTTGCAGTCGGCCCTTTCCGCCCAAGGGGGCCTCCGGCGCGGGCTTTTCAGCGATGTTGCCGTTTACGAGGACCAGCGGTCGGAAGCAAGGCTGGTGCTGGTTTCGGACGGCGGGGTCAATATCCTGCCAACCATAAGGCAGAAGCTGGAAATTATTGGAAACGCCGTGAGAGTCGCCCATCGCCTGGGTATCAAAAGCCCAAAGGTGGCTCTTCTCTCCGGGTCCGAGAAGGTTCACCCGGATTTCGGCTCCACAATAGATGCGGTGGCCCTGGTGAAAATCTGCCAGGACAGCCCGGTGGAAGGCTGCGTGGTGGACGGGCCCTTCGCACTTGATAACGCCATAGACGAGGCATCTGCCAGAAAAAAGGGCATAGAATCGCCGGTGGCCGGGCGCGCCGACATCCTGATCGTGCCCAGCCTCGAGGCTGGAAACATCTTCACAAAGGGTCTTCAGTATTATGCAGGAAAAATGCTGATCCACGTTGGAATGGGTGCCTTGGCGCCCATTCTCATAGACTCGCGCTCGGCCACATACGCTGAAAAGATGCTCTCCCTGGCCCTGGCGAAGCTCATGTGCGGAAAAGATTCTTACGGAAACGGACCGTCCGATGATTGAAGACAGCGACTATATGATACCCCAGCTATCGGTTTTCATCGAAAACAGGCTTGCAAGTCTTTCAGAGCTTGCGCGCCGCCTGGCGGATGAAAACATCAATCTTCGAGGATTTACTCTCGCCGAATCAAGGGAGTTCGGAACCGTTCGCATCATAGTGGCGGAGGTGGAGGCCTGTAAGGTTGCGTTGAATAAGGCGGGCTACCACTACGTGGAAACCCCGGTGCTGGCTGTGGAAGTCACGGACAGGCCGGGAGGCATGGCCAATGTTCTTGAACACCTTGCCTGTTCACACATAAACGTGGACTACGCATACGCCATGACAGAAAAGCACGGACTGAGCGCCGTAATCATTTTGCGGGTGGATGATTTGAAAAAGGCCGTCATGGTCTTGAAGAAGACGAATGTTCGGCTGCTTTCGCGGAAGGACATTACACTGATATGAAGACCCAAGGCAAGGACGCGGGCGGGTTCCGAATACTCGTAATCAATCCCGGAAGCACATCCACCAAGGTTGCGCTGTTTCACGGCGAAATATGTGTGGCGTCCAGCACCCTCAATCATTCAGGCGAAGAGCTTGCGGTGTTCAATAAGGTAATGGACCAGTTGGATATGAGGACGGAGGCCGTTCTTGCGTTCTGCTCGGAAAACGGAATTTTGAGGGCGGACGCCGTTGTGGGACGCGGCGGTCTTCTAAGGCCCGTTGCCGGAGGAACTTTTCGGGTGAACCACGCCATGATCCGGGACCTTATGGAATCAAGGTTCGGAGAGCACGCATCAAATTTGGGGCCCATCCTTGCAGATAGGTTCGGGGAAAAGTTTGGCGCCCCGGCGTTCATCGTGGACCCTGTAAGCGTGGACGAGTATGAGCCTTGCTCAAGGATTTCGGGCTTTCCCGGCATTGAGAGGCGATGCCGCACCCATGCCCTTAACATAAAGGCGGTTGCACGCAGGTGCGCGGAGGAACTCAACAAGCCTCTTCGGGATACGAATTTCGTGGTGGCGCATTTGGGAGGCGGTATCTCAGTATGCGCCCTTGCTGGCGGACGGATAATTGATTCCACCGACGGCCTTCTGGGCGAAGGGCCTTTTTCCATGGAGCGGGCCGGGACCCTTCCGATTAGCGGGGTCATTGACCTTTGCTTCGATAAGGGGCTTTCGAAAAAGGAGGTGCTCCACCTCTTTTCAAGATGCTCCGGTTTTTTTGGATACACCGGGATTGGTAGTTTTAAGGATATATTAGAGCTGATTGAAGCAGGCGACAGGACGGCGCTTCTGGTTTTCGAGGCAATGGTAAGGCAGGTGGTAAAATGGATCGCCGCAATGGCGGCCCTTTTCAAGGGGGCTGCAGACTCGATAATCCTCACGGGCGGGATGGCAAACTCTCTTCTTTTAACCTACGCCATACAGGAGTACATCGGGCACCTGGCCCGCGTGATTGTATATCCGGGCGAGTTCGAGATGGAGGCTCTGGCCGGGGGCGTTTGCCGAATCCTTAAAAAATCCGAACCTGAATTGGATTACTGAGGCGCACCCGGCCCGCGGCTGATTGAGTCCGGGCTGTCTTGTCCATCAGCGTGTTTCGGACTGGCTTCGGAACGCGAAGCTATCAATGTTTTCGAGGCTTTCCGGGAAAAGTCCCACACGGATTCACACACGGGGGCGGGAAACCCGTCGCTTGGAGCTGGTTCAGACGCCGGTTCGGAAAATCTTAGGCGCTTGCCAGTGGTAAAATCGGCTCCGATCACCGGAGAAAAATCGTGCCAGACCGCAAAGGCCCAGAACGGCGGAAAACCTTGATACCACTACATATAGGAACGCCGAGTCACGGTTGGGCGGACTGTCCGTTTCGGGTAGCCCCATCTGCGCAAATGTTTGGTTTATTGATGGAAAAAGGTATGAAAATTCAACGGAGTCGCGGTTTTACTGCATCTATGCAAAAGTCCCACACGGATTCACACACAGCAAAAAAATGGGTCACGACCGTAAGCCGTAACCCATTGATTTTACTGGAGCCAGCGGAGGGACTCGAACCCACGACCCACTGATTACAAATCAGTAGCTCTGCCAACTGAGCTACGCTGGCTTTGTCCGTCCGCCCTTTGTCCGCCTGTTGCCCGCAGCGGCCAAGAAACGACATGTCTAATCGCAGAACTCAAAAATTACAATACCTGAATTTTATCATATTCAACCATTTTTTCAGATTATTTCAAGTTATAATCAAAAATTACTTATATGGTCCTATTATATCAGTTTTTCATCGAAAATCAAAATCCAGACCCTCTTTTATTGACAAGCGGCACATCCCCTGTTAAAGGACGGAAAATCAGGATGGCTCGCCCTCAACCGGCGGAACAACAACCTGACCCCCTTGGCGGCTCGGCCTTCATCAATATATAGTTGTTCGCCATTCCGCCAATCGTCTGTTTCGGCTGCCCCGGCCCCGAAACGGACCATTGGAATAATCTTTCCACTTGCCATTTCGACCCGTTATCTTTCTCTCCGCGAGAACCTGGGGGACCGTCCCTTTGGAGCGACACATCTTCGCCTCAGATAGCCACATCAGAACAAAATGCGTCCTTCCTTTTCCGTCGAGAGCATCCGATTCGCAAATTATCGCCAACCACCATAAAGCCACAGGAACGCCATGAAAAAAGCAATACTTGTTACAATTTTCGTTTTCGCCGCCTCCATTTTACTGTGCGGCGCATCGCTGGCCGCAGCCGGCAAACCGGCCCCAGGAAGCGCATCCGGCGTCTCGGACAGCACCATTCCGGCAGACCTCGACCTTTCGTGCCCCATAACCGAGGAGGACCTGCCCGCCGAGGATATGGCCAGGCTTTCCCCCTCCGCCAGGGCCGCCCTTTTATCCATTCGCAAGGGCGAATTTTACTGCACCCGCGCCCAGGAGCTCTGGGAGCAGGGCGACGTGGACGGCGCGGTCCAGAGCCTTGACATGGCCTACCAGCTCCTTTTGCGGGCCGACGCCCAGGACAAGGGCAAGTCCGTCGAACTCATACAGCTTAAGGAAGACCTTCGGGTCATCATCTCCCAGCGCCTGGTGGAAATCTACGCCACCCGGTACGTCACGGCCCAGGGGGAAAACAACGGCATCCTGATGCCGGGCACCGACAACAAGTACGTCAATTACGAAATCGGCCTTTTAACCGGAATCGAAAGCGGCTTCTTCAAAAGGAGCTACGCCAGAAGCGGCATGTACCGCCCCATGATTCTGGAAAAACTCAAGAGGGCCGGGCTTCCCGAAGAACTTTCATGGCTGCCCCTAATCGAAAGCGGGTTCAAGGACTCGGCCTTTTCGCCCGCCCGCGCCCTGGGGCTGTGGCAGTTCATCCCCTCGACGGGCATCCGTTTCGGCCTTAGCCGTGACAAGTTCATTGACGAGCGCATGGACCCGGAAAAGGCCACCGACGCCGCCATCAAATATCTCCAGGCCCTTCACAACATGTTCGGGGACTGGATCACCTGCCTTGCGGCCTACAACTGCGGCGAGGGCCGGATAATAAGGGAGATCAACAAGAAAAAGATACCCTACCTGGACAATTTCTGGGACCTGTACGAAAACCTTCCCCGCGAGACCGCCCGGTACGTGCCCAGATTCTTCGCAACCCTGATGATAATCAAGGACCCGGCCAAGTACGGCATGGAGCTTCCGGCCCTGATTCCGCCGCCCAGGTACAAGGTTCACCGGCTCACCCGTCAGGTGCACCTTATGCAGATAGCGCGCGCAATAGGTTTCGAGGAGGCCGACCTGGTCACCTTAAACCCTGAGTTAAAGCTCAGGATGACTCCCTCGGAACCCTACGACTTAAGACTTCCCCAGGCTTTTGACGGCGACCTCCTGGCCATGCTGGACGCGGTCCCGGAATACAACCCGCCCAAGCCCACCTACACCTACCACACGGTTCAGGTGGGGGACACCCTCACCAACCTTTCGCGCAGATACGGGATTTCCGTAAGCACTATCTGCCTTCTTAACGGCCTTCGCGCCGAAGCCAGCCTTTACAAGGGAAAGGTGCTGAAAATTCCGTCTGCCGTCTGCGAGCCCCCGGTTCTTTTGGCCTCCGCGGATGGCTCGACACCGGAGCAGCCGGTTCTTGCCGATCAGCCCGCCGAGAAAGTGACCGTACCGCCCCCTGCTCCGAAACCGGAGCCTCACGAAGCTGTCCAGTCCAGTCAGCCCGATGAGGTCCAGCCCGTTCTGCCTGAGCCCGCGAAGCCTGATTACAAGTCCAAGGCCGCAAAGGCCAGGGAAAGGGCCGAACGCGAAAGAAAGGCCGCCCTTGAGGAAAAGGAGAGGCTGAAGAAGGAAAAAGAGAAGGAAAAGGAGAAGGAAAGGCTCAGGAAGGAAAAGGAGAAGGAGGAGCGCGCCAGAAAGGCCGCCGCCAAGCCCAGGACCTCAATCTTGAGCCACACGGTGGAAAAGGGCGACACCATCTTCAACCTGGCCCAGCGCTACAACACCACCATCCCGGCCATAGTGAAGGCCAACGACCTTCCCTCCAAGCGCATAAAAATCGGCCAGACCTTAAAGGTCCCCACCTCCAAGCCGCCCGAGGAGAAAAAGGCCCCCAAGACCTACAAGGTCAAAAAGGGCGACACGGCCATATCCATAGCCCGCAAGCACGACATGACCCTGAGCGATTTTCTGAAGCTCAACAAGTTCACGAAAAAGACCAAGGTCAAGCGCGGCGAGACAGTAAAGGTGGAATGATCCATTTTCCTCCCAGGCATCCTGCAGCCAGTGGCGCAGGATGCCTGGATGTTTTTCCCCTGTTGCATTCCGCGAACAAAGCGGTATAATGTCCACCCATCGGCGATATATTATTATGGGGAGCAGGCCCTCAGTTCCATTTTTCAAACTCCAAAAAACGTTGGAGGAGAAGTCTGGTATTTCTCCCCCCGGCCTGGCTCCCTTGAAGAATGAAAAAAACCATGCTTGGCTTAATAGTTACAGACACCCCGCTTGGAGGAAACCATGAAAAATCGGCTCGCGTGTATAATTGCCACAGGCATCCTGTTTTTCGGCCTGACCGGAGCCCTGGCCGCTGAAACCGGGGACAAGGCCCAGCGTCACGGCAAGATTTCCGTGGGAGCGCGGGCGGGCTACAACCAGTTCGAGGGCGGAGAGCTTGACGGCAACGAAGTGGAAATCGATCCG
Organism: Deltaproteobacteria bacterium; assembly: GCA_016235345.1. Classification (NCBI taxonomy): domain Bacteria; kingdom Pseudomonadati; phylum Myxococcota; class Myxococcia; species Deltaproteobacteria bacterium. Next base: position 47,686 of record JACRLG010000011.1, read on the forward strand.
TCCGGCTGTTACGGGGTCAACGCCTCTTATTTTGTCTGGAAGGACCTTTCGGTCGAAGGCGCTCTCGAGTACGGCAGATACCGCTTCAACCTCAAGCCGCCGGGAGAGAAGCTGGCCCAGGAGATAGGCGACGTCGAGCAGGTGGGCTTTTTGTGCACCATCCGCTATCAGCCGCTTATGTTCAAGGACGTGATGCCTTACGTGGGCGTGGGCGCGGGCTATTACGCCCACGACTTCGACCATTTCGTCCAGGGCGTCGAGGTAAAGCTTGCGGACGACTTCGGGTTTCACGTGGCCGCAGGTGGCGATTACCACGCCCAGGGCCCGGTATGGCTCACCCTTGACATGCGCTACACCTGGAACGATACCCATGAAGAGGACCCGACAATCAAGAATCCCCAGGATATCTGCCTGGACGTTTTCCAGGCCTTTGTGGGCATGAAGCTTTATTTCTGATCCGGATTGCGTTTCCGGTCGTTCGGGAAAAACCCGAAAAGGCGGCGGATGCCCTGATAGCGGCGTCCGCCGCCCTTTTTATTGGGGCCGGGCGTCAGGCAAGCTCGCGGTGGCGGAAGCAGTCGGTTGTGTGATCGTTCACCATCCCAACCGACTGCATGAAGGCGTAGCAGGCAATCGGCCCCACAAAGGAGAAGCCCCGGCGCTTCATGTCCCGGCTCATGGCCTCGGATTCCGGGGTGCGGGCCGGAACCTCCGAAATATGCCCGAACCTGTTGACAATGGGCCTGTTTCCGACGAAAGACCAGAGGTAGTCCGCCAAAGAGCCGAATTCCTCAATCACTTCCAGCGCCCTTTTTGCGTTGTTCACTGCGGCCTCTATCTTTTTCCGGTTGCGCACGATGCCTGGGTCCTTCATGAGGGCCTCCACCCGGTCGTGTCCGAACCGGGCCACCTTTTCGGGATCGAAGCCCGCAAAGGCCGCCCGGTAAGCCTCGCGCTTTTTCAGAATGGTGATCCAGGAAAGCCCGGCCTGGGAGCATTCCAGGACCAGAAACTCGAAAAGGACCCGGTCGTCCCGAATCGGCTCGCCCCATTCCCTGTCGTGGTAATCTATGTAAAGAGGGTCGCCGGTCACCCAGGCGCAGCGTGTAAAATTTCGGTCCTGCATTGTTTTCCCCCGCAGAAGAAATATGATAAACTTGCAAGCGGACAATCTTTGTGGGTCCGACTCAAATACCGGATGGCCGCTGTAGCCATCCGCACTTTCCAACGGAGGATACCATGAAAAGATCACTCATGCGAATCGTTACGGCGGCCTTGGTTTCACTTTTCCTTTTCGCCTGCACCCACGCACCCATAACGGGGCGCAGCCAGCTAAGCCTCGTGTCCGGCTCCGAGATGCTCTCCATGAGCCAGAGCGAATACAAGAAATTCATGGCTTCCGCAAAGCCTTCCTCGCGGGCCGCCGACACGGCAATGGTGAAGAGGGTGGGCGCGCGCATACAGGCCGCCGTGGAAACATGGTACAGACAGAACAACATGGCCGCCGAGCTTAAATCCTACGCCTGGGAATTCAACCTTGTGGAAGGCAAGGACGTCAACGCATGGTGCATGCCCGGCGGCAAGGTGGTGGTCTACGAGGGGCTCCTGCCCGTCAGCCGGGACGAGGCGGGCCTCGCGGTGGTGATGGGCCACGAGATAGCCCACGCCGTGGCCAACCACGGAGGCGAGCGCATGAGCCAGCAGCTTTTGGTGCAGATGGGCGGAACGGCCCTTTCCGTGGCCCTTAAGGACAAACCCAAACAGACCCAGTCCATCTGGCTTTCCGCCTTCGGCATAGGGGCCACCGTTGGGGCGATTTTGCCATACAGCCGCCTGCACGAGAGCGAGGCCGACCGGCTGGGCCTCATCTTCATGGCCATGGCTGGCTACGACCCGCACGCGGCCACAGATTTCTGGCAGCGCATGGCCAAGATGAAACAGGGAGCCGCCCCGCCTCAAATTTTGAGCACCCACCCCTCGGACGCGAACCGCATAAACGACATCAACAAGCATATGGCGGAGGCGATGAAATACTATAAGCCCTGACGACAGCCCGTCTGTCAGCCCGTCTAAAAACGCGAACTGCTGTGTCAAGCGTCAAAGCCAATTTCGGTCACGTACAGAAGAGTACGCTCCCTCATTGGCTTTTAGCTTTCCTTGCATTTCATCGTTTTTATCCAGGCTGCATATCCAGTTTTCTTCAATTCCGGAAAATGCCGGGACAATGCCCTAATGGCTTTTCAAAAGGACGCCGGATGAGAAATTTAGACCTCTCATCCGGCGTCCTTTTTTGGCATCCGAAAATCCGACTGCCAAAGCCTGTATTCCATCTCGGCCTGGGGGGCTGCAAGCGATGAGCCGCAAGGCGCGCGAGCGAGTGGTGAGGGAGCGTACGCTTTTGTACGTGACCGAAGCGCGAGGCGACGCGCAACACAGCGGATCGCGCTTGCAGCCCCCCAGAGGGGTTAGAGGTATTTGGCCACCCACAGGGCCGCCTGGAGGCGGTTGGGCACGTCGATCTTCTTGAAGATGTTGTATATGTGGCTTTTTACGGTGTGGAGGCTGATGAAGAGGTCTTCGCCGATTTCCTGGTTGCTGGAACCGGCCGCGATGCGGAGGAGGATTTCCCTCTCCCTGGCGGTGAGGGTCTTGGCCACCTGTTCGGGAAGCGTGGCTTCGTGCTCCGGCTCAAGCAGAAAGGTGGTGAGGGTTTCGCGGGAATACCACAGCTCCCCTGAAAGAATGGCCTTTATGCCCTTTAAAATGATCGGGAGCGGCATGTTGTCGTAGAAGACCCCCCTCATGCCCCGGCTCATGGCCTCGCGGGTGAGTTTCCTCTCCTTGCCCACGTTGAACAGGGCCAGGTAGTCGCCGCCGTTTTTGGGGTCCTTGATTTCTATCCCGGCGGCCCACAGGGGAAGGCCGGTGGCGTTCAGGCAATCCAGAAGCACGAGCCTTGGCGAGTCCGGGGGAGAGGAAAGGGGTGCGTAATCGACGCCCGTGGTGCAGTCGAGCCTGGATTCGTTTTTGATGAACCAGGAGAAAAGCTCGTTTTGAAGGCGGTGGGGGCCTACGACGTGCACCGATCCGCAAGAGGCGGACTCACCTGTGGATTCCATCCGGGAATCTTTGTGAGCCATGTCGGAAACTCGCGCACCGTTAGAAAAGGACAGGGACTACCGGTAAGGGTGGACAGGGGGTGCTTTCCACCGGCCTTGGATCATCAGGGCAGGGGAGCCAGCCGGAACCTGCGGTCAAAACGGATGGCCATGCCCCGTGCGTCGGACCTCACCACAACGCCAGCCAGCTTCACCCGCGCACCCGTTCGACCGAGCTTTTTCAGGCCGGGCACGGGAATGAGAAGCCCCACCTCCACGCGGGTATCCACGCTCAAGGGGGTCTCGCACGGGAAATATCCGCCGCCCGAAGACACGTCGCGGGTTCCCAGCGCAAGGGGCCGATTGTTCCTTGGCCCTCCCACCACGGAGACTATGGCTGGGAGATTCAAATCGTAACGCGGGAAATTTCTTTTTTCGCTGTTCATCGTGGCCATGTCATTAATCCCCGAACGCGGCAGGGCGCATGAAAGCTCCTTGCCCGCGCATCAAGAGAAGAAACCGAAGGCTTCAATTCTTCGGCATTTAAATCCTTTTACTCCCCGGAACCCCTTTTCGTCAAATACTTTTTCCCCGAACCGGGTTGGCGTAGCAGTAAAGGCAGCCGTGGGGGCAGGGATGGAGGCCGTAGTCGCCCACGTCGCGGCTTTCGTGACATCCGCAGCCCGCCTGCCTCCGCTGGCCCGCATCCGCCCTTCCGGAAAGCCTGGCACCCCAGAGGTGTTCCAGAAGGGAGTGATCGACGCAGGCCCCGGAAGGGACCCCGGCCAGTGCGGCGGTTTCTTTCTCGCAACAGCAAAAAAGGCCGATGCCACGATTTTTAAGCCTGGCTTCGAGGTCCTTCAGCAACATGACCTTTTCCGCCTCGCAGGGTGAAACGAGGCGAAGGCCGTGGAGGGCCGAAACCCGCCGCATGACCTTGGGGTAGTGATCCAGAAAACTCGTGGTGCACCGCCCGACTCCGGCTTCGGACGCGGCCTCCGCTATGGCGTCGAAATCGTCAAGGTTACCAAGGACCGGGCCTTCATTTACGGTGTAATGGCAGATGGGATCGAACCTCCAGTTGACCGCGCCTTTTCCGGCAAGGGCCGCGAGCTCGGCGAACTGTTCGAGGCGAAGTTCAAGGGGCGGAAGATTGGGTTCAAAAAGCGGGTTTTTGGAATTCACGGTGAAATGAAAATAAAGTTTAAGCCCCATGTCCAGAAGGCGCAGTCCGTAGGCTCCATCCAGGAAGGGCCGGTAATTTTTCGACCAGAACACTATTCCCGCCACTTGGCCCGGCGGAACTGGTATGATATGAGTCTTTTGGTTATAGGGATTGGTAAGGGAGAAAAACCCGGCCTTCATGCGCTTCATGAACCAGTCCATGAAAAAGGCGGGTATGTCCGTGCGCCGGGACGCGGACAGGACCGTAAGATCGCTGGTGCCGGTTGAAGGAAGGGTTTCCATGGCGGCCAATATACCACGGCGCATGAAGATAAGGGCGCTTTTTGAGGCGGACGGGGAAAATCCCGACGTCCTGGCAAAGGGATGGGTTCGCACGGTGCGCGACCACAGGGACTTCGTTTTCGTAGAGATTAACGACGGCTCCTGTTTAACCAGCCTTCAGGCGGTGGCGGACGCCGGAAGCCCGGCCTACGGGGTCTTGAGCGGGCTTTCCACGGGCAGCTCGGTTGCGGTGCGCGGAGCCCTTGTCCCCTCCCCGGCCAAGGGCCAGAAATGGGAGCTTAGGGCCCTAAGCGCCGAAAAGCTGGGGGATGCGCCCGAAGACTTCCCTCTCCAGAAAAAGCGCCATTCGGACGAATTTTTGCGCACCATAGCGCACCTCCGGCCCCGCACCAACAAGTTCTCGGCGGTTTTCCGGGTGCGCTCGGCCCTTGCGCTTTCCATTCACGATTTTTTCCGGGACCGGGGCTTCTTCTACATCCACACCCCCATAATTACCGCCTCGGACTGCGAGGGCGCAGGCGACATGTTCAGGGTCAGCACCCTTTCGCCCGGCGAGCCTAACGAAAACGACTTCTTCGGACGCCCGGCCCATCTTACGGTATCGGGCCAGCTTGCGGCGGAGATGTTCGCCTGCGCACTTTCGGACGTCTATACTTTCGGCCCAACCTTTCGGGCCGAGAACTCCAACACCGCCCGGCACGCGGCTGAATTCTGGATGGTGGAGCCGGAATCGGCCTTTTCGGATGCCGTTGACAACATGGCCCTGGCCGAGGACTTCCTGCGCCACCTTGCAAACTTCGCACTTACCGAATGCGGCGAGGACCTCTCGCTTTTTTCGCGCTTCGTGGACCCAAGGCTCATTCCCACCCTTACGGCAATAGCAAGCGGCCCCTTCGCCCGGATTTCCTACACCCAAGCCATCGACATCCTTCAGAAATCCGGCGAAAAATTCCAGTACCCGCCCGTTTGGGGAAATGACCTGGCCACAGAGCACGAGAGGTTTCTCGCCGAGACCCACGTGAAAGGCCCGGTGATCGTCTTCGATTATCCCAAAAGCCTCAAGCCCTTCTACATGAGGCTTAACGACGATGGCAAAACCGTGGCTGCCATGGACGTTTTGGTTCCACGGATAGGGGAGATAATCGGCGGAAGCCAGAGGGAGGAGAGGGGCGAGGTCCTTTCCGGGCGCATGAAAGAGGCCGGGCTCAATTCGGACGAATACTCCTGGTACGCGGATTCCCGCCGCTACGGCTCGGTGATTCACAGCGGCTTCGGCCTGGGCTTTGAAAGGCTCGTGATGCTGGTGACCGGGGTTTCCAACATAAGGGACGTCATCCCCTACCCCAGGACTCCGGGGTCCATAGCGTTTTGAACCTGCCGCATTTTTTTGATTAGAACTCATCTCAAAAATATTTTCGTCATGAGATTGAGCGAAAAATTCAAGGGGAAGGTTGCCAGGCGCAAAAGGACCGGAGGCATGGTTATTCCATGTTGAGGACCTTTTGCGCCGATGACGCAGCCATTGGATTTTGCAGCCAATCGTAATAGAAACGGCAGGAGCTTCAAGGAGCCTTTTCCATAAAAATTCAAAAAGGACAGTCGGGCATGAGAATCCCTTTAAAACAAGCCGCAAAGAACCGCTGCGCCGGAATCCTTCTTCCGGCCTTGGCAGCATTGATTTTACTGGGGCTTTACGCTCCCGCCCCGGCCTGCGCCTGAGGGGGCGCATTCTCAGTGCTGACCGTGGACGTCAGCCCGGCATTCTCCGGCGATGTGCTGGTTAACGGAACAGCCTCCCCCCCTTATCCCCACACCTACCCGGACATCCCCTCCGGCTCCCATCCGCGCCTCACAACGGACGCCGCCGACGGCTTCGTCTTTTCCCACTGGACCGGGGCCTATAACGGGGTGGCCGAAACCGTCGATCTCACCCTCTCCTGCGACCAGTCCATCACCGCCCACTTCGCACCCGGCATGGGCGTCATCAAGGGCACGGCCTTTGCCGACCAGGACGGAGACGGCCTGCGCGACCCTTCCGAAACCGGGGTGGAAGGCATCACCGCAAGCGCCTTCGGCCCGGACGGAGCCTTTCTGGCAAGCTCGGTCACCACTAATCAGGGTGGCTTCCGCATCGCCGTGGCCGAGCCCGGAAACTACTCCCTGGCCTTCTCCGCCCCGGACGGCGCGAAATTCAGCGTAAACTGGCACGGAACAGACAACGCCCTGGACTCGGACCCGGACCCTTCAAGCGGCCACACCCGACTGATGGCGATAAGCGACGCCGCGCCCGAAGCGGTGCTGGACGCGGGCTACATAGTTGTCCCAGCGCCTGTCCCGATTTCCGATCCGGTTCCGCCCGCCTCGGATTCGGGAGGAGGGGGAGGCTGCTTTGTCAGAACGATTTTTTAGCAGACGATAGAATAAGGCCGCCCAGGAGCCGCCAATTACGGCCCCTGGGCGCGGGAAGCGGGAAGGCAGGGGGCTTGTGCTTTGGCAGGCTTACTGAAAATCTGCCTCCGGTTACCGGATTCCGGCGTCAGGCGTCTTCTTCGGGACTTTCTTCAGGAGCCTCTTCGGGAGCTTCCTGCAAAGCTTCTTCTGATACCTCCGCCACGGGATCGGGCGCGGGCTTTTTCATTCGCTGGCCGCAGTTCTTGCACTCCCTGGCCGGAAGCTGTTTCGTTCCGCAGTGGGGGCAGCAGACGGCCTTCCAGGGCCCTTCGACGACCGGCTCCTTATCCACGGCGCATCCCGGCTCATCCGAGGTGACGGTGACCACCGCGCCCGCCCGGAAAAGGGCCAGCCGAAGAGTCATGGCGGTTTCCTTGTCAGCATTGGCCAACACCACGGTGGCCTCGTCCATCAGAAACAGCCCGGCCTCCTCCAGGGTAAGGCCAAGGGCCGCGCCCATGAGGCCGCGCACCTTCTCCGGGTCGTGGCCGTCCATCACCTGGCCCTCGTAAATCACCGTATAGAGCTTTCCGGGCATGCGGTCCTCACGTGAAAAGCGGCTGGAGGGTCATGGCGAAGGCTATGTCGCCGGTTATCTTGAGACTCCCCTTCATGAACATTTCCACCGGGTTGCTCTGCCTTGCGAACATCTTCCGGGCCTCGGTGATGTCAAGGGCAAGGGTGGCGCGGGGGCTATTTTTCCCGTTGAAAACAGCAGTGATTACAGAAACGCTTCCGTCCTCGTTTTTCAGCTCGAACCTGGCCTCGCCGCCCAGCTTGTTCACGAGATCGTATTTTTCCCTGGTGAGGCTTGTGGGAATGACAAGGAGCATGTCGGCGTTTTTGGGGTTGATGAGGGGAACCAGGTCGGAAATGCTCATGGACACCCTTGCGGTGGGCCGCTCCATGTCGCCCAGGCGGGCCGTGACGGACGAGGCGTCCTTGGCGGTAAAGCTGTAGGCCCTGCCCTCCACATCCAGAACCAGGGACGCCTCGGTGCCGGAAAGAGCGCCGGACGCCCCGGATATTGCCAGAAAGGCCGTGGCCATCTTTGGAATGAAATCCACCATAATCTCATCAAGGCTGAAAGACAGGCTGATCATTGGTCCTTCCATGGTGGCCTCCCTGTATTAATGTAACACAGCGTTATATTCTTTTATAAGGGTCTTTCCTCCACGCGCTCCCCTTCAGGCGACAGCTTTTCCAGGCAACTTTCAAAGCACCGGCTTATGCGGGTCTGGTTCCTGATTCTCTCCACCTGGGACCAGGACGCCCTCTCCCCAAGCCTTACGAAGAACTCGAACTGCTCCTCCGTGGGGTTGGCCAGGACCATCCTGTACATGGGCGCGGAAAAGGGAAGGTGGATGTTGATGTCGCCCGAATACTGCTGCCCGGCCACCGCGTACATCTGGTCCAGGATGGGCCGCCAGGGGTTCTGCTGGACCCTCTGCCGGGCCACGTCCAGAACCTGCATCACCTGGCCCTGGACCATGCTGGCAGCGAGGTCCACAACGAAGGGCGTGAAACCCCTGCGGTGGCGGTAGCCGAAAAAGGGAATCACGTGGGGGTTGGCCTGGCTCACTATATAATGGTTGACGTTGTGCAGCCTGGAAAGCCGCATTATGGGGATGTCCTCCCGCAGAGTGCCGTCCACCCACTTTTCGTTGGCCATGTAGGGGACCATCTGGCCCGCTCTGTCCTTGGCCATGAGCTTGGCGGGGGGGAAGACTCCGGGCACCGCCGACGAGGCGCAGGCCGCCGAGGCTATGGTGACGTTGGGGGCGGTTATGTAGTTCAAGACCCTTGGCTTTATTCCCATGCGTGTGGGTGAGACCGAGATGTTCAGAATCCTGCCTGTCCGTGCGTAGGCCTCGGCGAAGGTGTATTCGCCCACGTTCGTCTGGATGTTCTTCAAAAGCTGCTTCTGGTCCATGAGGCTTTTTTCGCGCCACATGGCGGAAGGGGGAAGCCACCTTAGGGCGTTGCGGTTTAAGGGCCTGGTCCTGTCGTGGATGGCCTGGATTTCGGTGTCGGTCCGGGTGCAGGTTCCGGCGGCGATTATGGCCCCCATGCTGGAGCCTGAAATCACCCTTGGAAGGAGCTTGTGATCCCAGAGGGTGCGCACAACCCCCAGGTGAAAAATGCCGAAGGTGGCCCCGCCCGAAAGCATGAGGGCGCTACGCCCGAAATTATGGGCCGCCTGGGAGAAAAGCCGCAGCTTCTTGTCCGGCAAAAGGTGCGGGAAATCGTTGTCGCACAGATAATTCAGGCCCTTTTCGGCTTCGGCCAGGTATTCCTCTATAAGATGCTTGGTGCCGGTCAGGGCCTTGTCGTAAAGGTTCGGATGCCCCACGTCGCCCAGGTTGCGCCGGAGGCTGTCGTGCAGAAGGTCCAATAGCCTGTAAACATTGGCCGTCTCCCGGTACTCCCTCATCTGCTCCATGTCCCGCCGGACAAGGCGGTAATTGTAGTAGGGGGAGGAATCGTCCTTGCGCCAGGCGTCCATGCCGAGGGCCCGGTCCAGTTCGCCTGCGGCGTCCAGCCATTCGCCGTAGGTCTCGGCCCGCAAAAGGGCCTCCCTCAGCTTTTTTACGCGAAACATTTTGAGCATGAAGAGCCCGATCCCTCATGTATGTGAAAGGCCGCAACAAGACATGGGCCGCGATGTTTTTTGACTATTGAAAACGCGCGGACAATTGTCAAGAAACCTTCTTTAGCAGCCTGGTAAAAAGGCTTGAAGTGAAGCCTGGATATCAATTTCGATATCCTCGATGAAGCCTGATGCACGTGGCGGACCGCGCCGTAAAGCCTGACACGGCGATTCGCGTTTTAGACAGGCTGTTACGAGTTGGTGATGGTCACCGTGAGCAGGTCCCCCTTGCGCGAGACCGGGAAAAGGGTGATGGGGTGCTTTCCCGGACCGTGGATGGATTTTCCCTCGTAGTTGAAGGTGGTGGCGTTGACCGAGCAGCACTGGACGCTTCCTCCGCCCGGCACGGGGTCCAGGCGGCGGTGGCCTAAGTGGGTGCACCGGTTGTGATAGGCCCGGAAGTTGCCCGAATCGTCCCTTATCACCAGCACCCTAAGGGGCAGGCCGCCGCCCTCGCAGCGAAGCGCGCCGCCTGCCTTTGAAAGGGCCTCTGCGCGCTTGAGATCGACGGTGATGACATTTCCCGAATAGCTCCAGCAGCCGGGATCAGCAGGCGTTCCCGTGGCGGGAATGCCCAGTATGCGCTGGAAAATGCTGCGTTTCAGTTTCTTCGGTTTGGACATGGCCTTTTTCCTTTTTCGTGATTTGATTGCCCCCAAAAAATTCTCTGGCGGAAGAATGAAAGATGCGCGGCCCGCCCGGTCACTTGCACTTGCCCAGGGCCCGCGCGCCTTTCAAAAACATGCATTCGCCAAGGTCGCAGGCCTTGTGGAGGTCCTTGCAGGCCGCATCAACCTTGTCCAGGATCATGTAGGCATAGGCCCGCGCCGCGTAGGCCCTGGTGAAATCGGGTTTTAATGCTATGGCCCTGGTGAAGTCCTTAACCGCCAGGTCCGGCCTTCCACACTGGCCGAAGGTGACCCCCCTGTCCTGGAAAAGGTCCGGGTCCTTGGGGCTTAGGGAAATCGCCTTGGTGAAATCATCCACCGCATCGGTGTACCTGGTCTGGGAAAGATGCACCAGGGCCTGGCAGGCCCAGGCGTCGGCGTAGCCCTCGTCCAGACGGGCCGCGCCTTCATAGTATTTCATGGCCTTTCCCAGGTCCGCCCCCTTCCCCTCTTTCAGGTACTCGTCATGGGCCATGTACATCAGGCTCACTGCGGCGAGCTTTGCGGCAAGCCCTCCGTAGCCTTCAACCAGCTCCTTTTCGGCGGCCCTGTCCTCGCCGGGGGAAAGTGAGGCCAGGCGTTTTTCCAGGTCCTGGGCCTTGCCCAGAAAGAAGCCCTCCCGTTTGCCCACCCTGGCGTACCTGGACACGAGAACCGGGTCCGCCAGAAGCAGGGGGAGGCTCTTTTTCACTTCGCCGTCCGATATCGAGGCGGAGAGCGTTATCCGGTTGACCCCCGATCCGGGCGCGTTTCCCTGGCCCTTGGCGTGGACCTTCACCAAAGCCGCAGCCAGGGCCGCGAGGCCTTCCGGGTCGGTGTAGGCGGTCTTTACCCCGGCAAAGGCGGACAGCCACGAGCCGACTTCGGAGAGAACCGCCCGGCGCGCGCGGGCCAGGGCAACCACCTCCTCGTCCTTGGGCGAAAAGACCCCGGTGCGAAGGGGCGTCACCTCACGCGAAAAGGCCCGGTCCTTGGCCTGGGCCACGGCTGACGGCTGTATCGCAAGCAGAAGCGCCAGAATGAAGAGGGAGAAAAAGCGCACGGTCCGTCACTCCACCAGCCGATAAACGCCAACCCATCCCTTGGGCGGGGAATTCCTCAAAAAAGCCGCGCACCGGCCAAGGTAGATGTCGGTCACCCGGTCAAAGGGCATGTGGCTTTTCAGCTTTTCGAACATTCGGAGGGCCTGGGTGAACTCGCCCGCCCTGTATTTTTCCACCGCGTCCTTGAAGGCCCCGATGCACTGGGTCTTGGCGGCCCGGACTCCGTCGGGATCGGCGTTTATCACCTCATACACCGAAAAGGTCTTTTCAAGTCCGGGCAGCTCCACAAGATCGATCTCCCTGAAAGTGAACAGGGACCGGTTTTTGAGGCTGGCCACGAAACGCTCGGAAACCGCCACCTTGATGCCGAAACGCTTGGTGAGCCTTTCCATGCGTGAGGCCGCCGTGACGGTATCGCCGATAACCGTGGATATGAGGCCGGAATCGAAGCCGATGACGCCAAGGGTGAGGGGCCCCACGCAAAGGCCCATGCCCACGGCCACGGGAAGTCTTAGGGCGTCCTCCTGGACCCTGGAGAACTCCCCCACCTTTTTCTGGATGTCGATGGCGGCTTTCAGGGCGTTGTCAGCCACGCCCGTTTTCGTTTCGGGGAAAAGGATCATCTGCCCGTCACCCACCCACTGGGCCACGAAGCCGCCGTAACGGGCGACCACCGGCCTTATGCACTTCACGTACCTTGTGAGGAAATCCACGTTCTGGCGCGGGTTCATGCTTCCCATGTGCTCGGAAAAAGACCGTATGTCAGAAAAAAGCACCGCCATGTTCTCGTGGCAGGCGTCCCCCGGTTCAAGGGTCGAACCCTGCATCTTCCCGAAACAGTCCATGAGGCTTTCGGGTATTCCCATCTCCTTCGCCTCGTCGCCGGGGCTTCTTGGGGCATCCTTGGGGGGCGGGGTGGCGGGCGGTTCGGAGGGTATATTGAGCGCGCCGGATTCAAGCCCTATGGAGAAGGGTTCGGACGAGGCCGTAACCGCTTCCGGCAGGGGCATTTCCGCCCTTAGCTGCTCCATCTTTCTGGCCGATACTATGGCGCTTGCGGCCTGGGAGGCAAGGAGATTGAGAAGGCGCTGATCTGCGGCCCTGTAGTTCATTGGGCGGGCGGATGACACGTTTATGGCCCCTATGACATCCTCTTTGAACACGATGGGTTCGCACATGAGGGAGGATATCTTGTAGCTGCCAGGCACGAAACGGGCGTCCGACTGGGCGTCGTTGACTATTTCGCCCCTGCCGGTAAGGATCACCTCTCCCACTATGCCCACTCCGGGCTTCAGAACCGGGCGGGGGGAGAACTTCTTTCCGAAGGCGGCCACAATTTCGAGCTTGCCGGTCTTCTCGTTGATGAGCATCACCGAGGCCCCGGTGCTCTCGATGGCTGCGGTGGCCTCGTCCACCACGCAGGCGGCCACCTCGGTGAGGTCCTCCGCGTCCGCCATTTTCTCGGCCATTTCCTTTAAAAGGCGAATGTCCGAGTCCTTGTCGAGCGCCTCGGTGACCAGGCGCTTTTTCCTGATCTCCTCCTCCAGAAGAAAGGACAGCAGGTTGGCGGCGGGGGCGGCGGCCCTGCTTCCCCTCACCTTTCCTATCACCTTGCCTTCAAGGCTCACCGCAGCCTCGGCGCATTCGCACCCGGCCTCGACTCCGGCCAGAAGCATTCCGCAACTATCGTATATTCCTGCCGCGCAGCCCATGAGGCGCAGGATTTCCCGCACGGCGGGGGCTGCGTCCTTTTTTATCAGCCGATTGAGATGGGATCGGGACATGGGGATTTTCCGGGTGAGATTATTTATTGAACCGGCGCGGAAGGCGTCCTGGCCGGTGGGCGGGATTCGCCTTTCATTCCTGCTTGTTGAAGAACATGGAAAAGCGCTTTACCAGAAACTTGGCGAAATTCTTGAAAAAAAGAAGCTGGATGGGGCCTGGGGCCCGGTCCAGTATGGTGGCCGAAATCTTCATGAGAACCAGGTCGGTGTCCGCCACCACGGTGGCCACGCGGGCCTGGCCGCCTATATAGGCCATTTCGCCGAAACATTCCCCCATGCCCACGCGGGCTATGATCTGGCCGTCCTTTTCTATGCGGGCGGAACCGGACAGGATGATGAAAAAGGTGTCGTCGATCTCGCCCTGGGCCACCACCACCTTGCCCTTTTTCACCTTCAGTATGTCGCTTGCCTGAAAAAGCTCCTCAAGCTGCCTGGGAGTGAAGTTGGCGAAAAAAGGCACGTAGCGTATGTATTCCAGGGCGCTCTTGGGCTTTTCGGGCGCGGCTAAAGTTTCAGCCGCAAGGCCCCGCACCGCCACCCGAAGGTCGTAGGCGAAATCAAGGCAGCTCTGGTAACGGACCGTCGGGTCCTTGGCAAGGGCCTTTTGGATGACGTCCCCGAAAATTTTCGGAAGCTCCGGCCTCAGGCGCAGGATGGGCGGTGGGTCTGATTCAACGATCTTTTTGATGATGGAGGAGAAATCCTCGCCGCCGAAGGCGGGCACCCCCGTAAGAAGCTCGAAAAGCACGCAGCCCGCCGAAAAGATGTCGGTGTTGTCCTTTATGGGCTCGCCCTTCACCTGCTCCGGGGACATGTAGCTGGGAGTCCCCCTTATGACCCGCATGGTGCTTAAGCCCTTGATACGGGCGATGCCGAAATCGGCGATTTTGACGTCCCCGTTTTTGTCCAGCATGATGTTGGAGGGCTTTATGTCCCGGTGGATCACCCCCTGCTTGTGGGCGTAATCGAGGGCGTTCAGCACCGAAAACACGATCTCCGCAGCCTTTTTGGGGGGCAGGAGGTTTTCGGGCTGGCAGTAACGGTCCAGGGTATGGCCTTCCACAAGCTCCATGGCTATGTAGCAGAAACGCCCGTGTACGCCTGCGTCGTAGACCGCAACCAGGTTGGGGTGGTTGAGCCTTCCCGCGCTCTGGGCCTCCACGAAGAACTGGGTCTTTTCCTCCTCGGTGTGGGGCCGGCTCATCTTAATGGCCACCTGCCTCTGGATGTAGGGGTCGCGCCCCAGAAAGACCACGGCCATGCCGCCGCGCCCCAATTCCTTTGTGACGGTGTAGCGGCCAACGTGGGTGATCCCGGAAAGCTCGGCAAAAAATGAGGAGTCGGCGATGGGGGATACTTTCATGGCCCTCTTTCCCAGGATGGTCGAATATGTCCGAAAATCGCCCGAAACGCGGGTTTCGGCTCCGTTCATGCCGCCAGCCCGCAAAAACGGGGGCTGATCAATATTTTTGATACGTTCGGTAAAATTTCATTCTACGAAAAGGCGGGGAGCGCGTCAAGAACCGAGTCGCACGTACACGGAAGGATCGGGCCGGACGGCCATCGAACTCCAATATCTGTTGTTTCCGCGCCCCATCCGTGAGAAAAGGAGGCCCTGACCAGAACCCTCTTGCCGGGAAGGCCCGAAGATGAAAATACGCGAAGCCGCCATATCGGACATGCCGCTTCTTTCAGCCCACCACAGGATGATGTTCGAGGAAATCTGGCTGGAAAAGGGCCAGCGCCTCGACCCGGAGGCCGCCGCCAAAATTGAAGCGGCCTACGCCGAAAAACTTGCGTCCGAAATGCCGGGCGGCGTCTGCCGGGCCTGGGTCATGGAGGATGGCGGCCAGCCCGTTTCAAGTTGCGCGATCACCAATATCAGTCTCACCCCCAACCCTTACGACCTGTCGTCCAGGGTGGTCTTTTTGCACAGCGTGTTCACCGAAAAGACCCACCGTAACAGGGGCTGCGCCCAGACAATGGTAAGGGCCGCAGAGGAATGGTGCAGGGAAAACGGGATAAGGCGGATCATTCTTTCAGCCAGCGACGCCGGGCGGCCTGTCTACCGGAAACTGGGATTTTGCGACGCGCCCGAAATGATGCGGCTTTTCATCGAAATCGAAGATACGGAGGAGGCCCCGTAAACCATGCACGATTCATACGTCCACGGCTATGACCCGCGTGAAAACGAGAGATTGAGCGATCAGGCCGGAACCCTGGCCGATCTTCTGCACCACGACACGATCTATCCTGACGGAAGCCTCGTCCTGGAAGCAGGCTGCGGCGTGGGCGCGCAGACGGTGACCCTTGCGAAAATGAGCCCCGGCGCAGGATTCGTCTCCATCGATATCTCCCCCGATTCCGTGGCCGAAGCCGAAAGAAGAACCAAGGAAGCAGGGTTCTCCAACGTCTCCTTCCAACAGGCCGACATCTTTAAGCTCCCCTTTGCGCCGGAATCCTTCGACCACGTCTTCGTCTGCTTTGTGCTGGAGCACCTGCCCGAACCGGTGAAGGCCCTTGGCATCCTAAAGGGGCTTTTGAAGCCGGGCGGCACCATAACGGTGATCGAGGGCGACCACGGCTCGGCCTATTTTCACCCGGAAAGCGCGGCGGCGCGGGCCGCCATAAACTGCCAGGTATTGCTTCAGGCAAGGGCGGGCGGAAACGCCGACATAGGCCGCCAAGTGTACCCCATAATGAAGGACGCCGGATTTGCAGGAGTTCGCGTGTCGCCCCGCATGGTTTACGTGGACGACTCCCGCCCCCACCTTATCGAGGGCTTCACAAAAAAGACCTTCACCGCCATGATAGAGGGCGTTCGCGGCCCCGCACTTTCCGCCGGGCTCATGGAGCCGGAAAGGTTCGACCAGGGCATCCGCGACCTTTACAGGACCGCCGAACCGGGCGGCGTTTTCTGCTACACCTTTTTTAAAGGCCTGGGCCGGAAACCCTGACAGCCTGCCTGAAAAGCCTTTCCTTCCAATCTTAAGCCATGATATATCGTGGCATCTCAAAACCAAGGAGAGCCAATCGGATGAAAAAATGGGCATTAATCGCATTATCTGCAACCATTGTCTTGGTTGCGGCAATTGCTGCGGGGACATATTTCGTTCGCGGGGTGATGACGGGCGGTGATGACGGATCCAAACCGGCCGCCGCAGCACCGGCCTCTGGTTTAAGGGAAGCCGCGCCATTGGTGGCTGAATTTCCGCCCGATCCCGATTCAATATTCTGCGCAATGGACTTTTTCCGTGAGCTCCAAAAAACCGAGACCGGCAACTTCATCTTTTCGCCTTCAAGCCTCAGAAAGGCCCTGGCCCTCGCCTGCCTTGGGGCCAAAGGCGGCACCAGGGAGGAAATCGCGCGGGTCATGCGCTTTTCCCCGGACTCGCCGGTCTTTCTGGATCACTGGAAAAAATTTACGGGCCGCATGAACTCCATTGGAAAGTCGAAAAAACTTTCCATTGAAGGGGCGGACGCTCTTTTTATCCAGGAAGGCTATCCGTTTTCGGGCGCTTACATGGAAAAAGCCGAAACCGTGTTCGGGGCTGAGATTAAGCCCGTGGACTTCGCCTCAGGGGACGCCCTTTCCGAAATGGACGACTGGATATCCAAAAAAACCAGGGGCCTCATCAAAAACGCCATACCCCCAAATCTTATCACCGCCGAGGCCCGCATGTTCATTCTGGACACCCTGTTTTTCAAGGGCGAATGGGCCGACCCCTTTGAAACCGAACTGACCGAAAAGGAGCCCTTTTTTCCGTCCGGCGGCGGGCGTGTGATGGCAAAAATGATGCACGCCCACTCTTATTACGGTTATTCCGAAAACGAGTCCTTCCAGATTCTTGAACTGCCATACTCCCAGGGGCTCAACATGATAGTGGTGCTGCCCCGGAAAAAGGACGCCAAAAAATCCGATTGGGCAAAGCTTGATCCAGAGGACTTGGACCATCGGCTCAAACGCATGGACCGTGTAGAGGTGGAGCTCGCCTTTCCGAAGTTCGACTGCACATCGAGCCTGAACCTGTCGAAAACCTGCCAGGCCCTTGGAATAATGGACGCCTTCAGCGACATTTCCGCCGATTTTTCAGGGATAACCGGCCAGAAGGGGCTTTACGTCTCAGCCATAGGGCAGAAGGCAAAGATCACGGTGGATGAAAAAGGCACGGTTGCGGCTGCCGTAACCTACGACGGACCGATGGTTGCGGCAGCTCTGGAGGAACCACCCAAGCCCATACAGTTCATCGCTGATCACCCCTTTGCCTATCTCATAATGGATTCGGCCAGCGGAACGGTGCTTTTCATGGGAAGGGTAGAAAACCCGGCTGAGTAATAGATGCGGGGCCAATTAGGCGCATCGCAATTTGGGTTATGCGACCGGGTGGTATAATCGCAAATGTCTTGTCCGCCTCACACCAGCTTGTACAGCGCCCAGTTGACCAGCGAGATTATGACGGAGGCCCAGACTGCGGGGAGGAAGCCGTTTATGCGGAAGCCCCGGATGAGGCCGGCGGCGATCTTCAGCATCACTGCGTTCAGGATAAGCAGAAAGAGCCCCAGGGTCAGAATGGTTATGGGGATGGTTAAGATGAACAGGACCGGGCGCACCACGGTGTTCAAAACCCCAAGGGCGGCGGCTGCGAAAATGGCCGCGCCGATGCTGCGCACGTATATCCCCTTCACCGCGTAGGACGCCGCCAGAATGGCCAGGGTGAGAATTATCCATTTTATGAGGATGTCTTGCATGGCCCGCCTCCTATGTTAAAAATATCCGCATCCCGGTAAATCGCCTGTTTCACCATCCGGACTATCGCGGCATCACTTCACCGGCAGGTAAAAAAGCATCCCGAAAAAGTGGAGGGTGCTTCCGGCAAGCACGAAAAGATGCCAGATGGCGTGGAAATAGGGTTTTCTGTCCAGAACGAAGAAGATCACCCCAAGGGTGTAGGAAAGGCCCCCAAGCACTATCCAGAAAAGGAGGCCCGGCGGAACAATGGCCAGCGCCGGTTTTATGGCGATCACCAGAAGCCAGCCCATGAGAAGATAGAGGGCCACGGAAACCGCCTGGAAGCGCCCGGTGAAAAAGGCCTTGAACCAGATGCCGAAAAGGGCCAGGCCCCACACCGCGCCGAAAAGGCTCCAGCCCCAGGGGCCGCGCAGGTGCACCAGTGTAAGGGGGGTGTAGCTTCCGGCGATCAGAAGATAGATGCACGAGTGGTCCAGCACCTGGAAAATCCTCTTCACCCTCTGGTTGGTGAAGGCGTGGTAGAGGGTGGAGGCGGTGTAGAGCAAAACCAGGGTGGCCCCGAAAATGGAAAGGCTCACCACCCTCCACACATCGCCGTAACGCACCGAGAACACCACCAGGAGCACCAGGGCCGCCACGGCGAGCCCCGCCCCCACGCCGTGGGTGAGGCTGTTGGCGATCTCCTCGCCGCGTCCCGGCATCCGCCCGGCATTTTCCTGAACTCTTTCCTCGCTCATTTTTTCCTCAAAACCAAAAAATCCCCGTCCATCGAAAAGGCCGGATAAAAACGATGAACACGGAGCGCAAAAAGCCAATGAGCAGGCGTACTAAAGGTACGTGGCGGAATTGGCTTTGAAGTGTGACACCGCAGTTCGCGTTTTTAGCCGCCTTTTCGGGCCGAAACGCCGAAGGCGGCCTTTGCTTCAACCACATTTATGAACCCGGCCTCTTTGAGCCTTTTGATGACTCCCGCCGTGTTGCGCTTTCCGGACGTGCTTTCCGGGTTTCCGATGTAATGGAAGAGCCTGCCGCCCTTGGCCAGCGCCCGGAACAGCTTGCGATGGAATTCCAGGGAATAGAGATGCCCGGCAAGGGCGAATTCGGGCGGATCGTGGATTATCCGGGAAAAGGCTCCGTCTGGAAATCCGTCGATCACATCAAAGCTGTCGCCGAAATGCCGGGTGATCTTGGGGTTGTCGAAAAGCTCCCGCGACCAGGGGTTGAAACGGGCGATGTCGCTTACCTTCGGGTCAAACTCCACGGTCTCCACCGAGGCCGCCGTGCGGGCCGCGAGAATGGCGGTATAGCCAAGGCCCGTGCAGGTGTCCAGCACCCTGCCCGTTCCTGCGCCCACAGCCTTTATCTTCTGTACCGTGTCGGCCCAGGGGTCTGTTCCCTTTATGCGGTGCATGGAGCGGCCCGCCACAAGCACCGTGGGAGCGCCCACAGTGGGATAGAGGCTCACGGGCCTGTCGGTTTTTTCGGAAAACGCCTGGATTTTGACGAGGGCTCCGTCATCGCCCCGCATGAAGCAGGAGGTTTCGGCCCTTGCCACGGCTTCGAGCCCGTCCCACGACAGGGGCTCGTGGCCCGGAAAAACGACGCCTTCGGTGTAGAGTTCCACTCTAACCCTTGAGACGCCAAGGTCCGGCGAGGACACCGTGGAATCCAGCCCCTTTTTACGGGCGTCCAGCAGGGGCCGGGCCTGAAAGAGCGAGATGACGAGGGGCGCGGTCACGATTTTAACCACCGGTCCCGCCACATCTCCCACATCAGAAGCGCCCAGAGGCGGTGTGCGTGGTTTTCGGAGCCATCGAGGTGGGATGAAACAAGGCGCGAGACGAAGGAGGGATCGAAGAGGCCCTCGCGCCTGATGCGTTCGTCCGAGAGATGATCCAGAAGAAGCGGTTTCAACTCGTTTTTGAGCCAGGCCCCAACCGGCACGCCGAAGCCCATCTTGGGCCGCTCGAAAAGCTCCTGGGGAACGTACCGGGCAAGGACACGGCGGGCAAGGATTTTCCCGACACCATTATTCATCAGGAATTTTTCCGGGAGTTTCGCGGTAAACCCGAAGATGCGGTGGTCCAGAAGGGGCACCCGGACTTCCAGGGCCACCGCCATGCTGGCCCGGTCCACCTTGGTGAGCATGGCGTCTGGCAGATAGGTCCGCCGGTCGGCGTGCAGAAGGCGCAAAAGCGCTGGCCAGGAGGTGGTTTCGGAAAATGCCTCCTCGTAAACGCCTGCTATGGGCGGTTTTCCGGTGAGGGCCGCGACTTCGGGGGGCGTGAACACGGCAACCGTCATGCGGTAAAGCTCCGAAAGGCCCTTCTGGCCGATGACCTTTACGAGCTTGTCCCACTTGTCGGGAAAGTTCTCCACCTTAAACCTCTGGGGCAGGTAGGGCCGCCAGGGCAGATAGGCGGCCTTCGCCCAGGAGGCGGGAAAATGCCTCATGGCGAAAGCGGCGGAAAGCCGGACCGGAGCAGGCACCCTGGCCAGGACCCTGGCAAGATCGGCAACCGTGGCGTAGCGCACGTAGCCGCCGAACTGCTCGTCGCCGCCGTCGCCCGAAAGGGCCACGGTGACGGAGCTTTTCGCAAGGTGGCTAACCAGGAAGGTGGGGATGCCGGAAGAATCCGCGAAGGGCTCGTCGTAGATTTCGGGAAGGCGCGGAACCACCGAAAGCGCGTCTTCGGGGCTGACGTAAAGGCAGGTGTGGTCGGTTCCCAGGTGATCCGCCACGGCCCTGGCATAGGGGGCCTCGTCGAAGCCCTTTTCCGAAAAGCCTATGGAGAAGGTCTTCACCCTTCCGCCTGCGGCTTTCGCCATGAGGGCTGTGACCAGGGAGGAATCGATGCCGCCAGAAAGAAGCGCTCCCACGGGCACGTCCGAAACCAGCCGGTCGGAGACCGCCGCCGTCGCCAGCCGGTCAAGCTCGTCCTCGGCGTCGGACGCGGAAAGGGAGGCGTCGGGCGCTGGCGTGGGGAGCCTGTACCACTGCTCCACTTCAAGCGTTTCTCCGTCGTAAACGGCGAAATGGCCCGGCAGGAGCTTTTTCACGCCCGAAAAAATGGAAAGCGGCCCCGGAACATATTGATAATGCAGATAAAGCCCAAGGGCGTCGGAGTCGATTCCGTCGCAGACCCCCGGAAAGGCCATGAGGGCCTTCAACTCCGAGCCGAAAACAAGGCCGTTTTCCGAAAACGCGTAATAGAGGGGCTTTTTGCCCATCCGGTCACGCGCCAGAAAGAGCCTTCGGTTTTCCGCGTCCCAGATGGCAAGGGCGAACATGCCCGAAAAACGCGAAAGGCATTCCGGCCCCCAGAACCGGAACGCCTTTAAAATGACCTCGGTGTCGGAGCCCGAAAAAAAGGATTCCCCGCGCTTTTCAAGCCCGGCCCGGACCTCGCGGAAGTTGTAGGTTTCGCCGTTGTAGACGATGGCGAACCTGCCGTCTTCCGTAAGCATGGGCTGATGGCCGGCAGGGGATAAGTCTATAACCGCGAGCCTTCGCTGGCCCAGGCCCACGCCTGCTGCTTCATCGAAAAAAAGGCCGGAGTCGTCCGGGCCCCGGTGGGCCAGGGATTCCACGGCCCTGGGAAGACAATCCCGAAACCGGTCAAAATTTTTCCGGGCGAAAAACCCGGCTATGCCGCACATGGAGCGCCCCTGCAATAGGCATTTGGAACCCGTAGGTCGGGTGGTTTTTTTCGACACAAAATAGCGCCAAAGTAAGCCTGGATAAAAACGATGAAATGCAAGGAAGGCGAAAAGCCAATGAGCAAGCGTACCAAAGGTACGTGGCGGAATTGACTTTGAAGCCTGACACAGCAGTTCGCGTTTTTAGACAGGCGACTCAATCAAGCGCGTCCGGTTCCCACGTGGCCTTGTAGATTATCCTCGCGTCGCCTTCCAGGAAAACATCGGTAAACCCTCCCTTGATCTTCCTGAAATGAACTGTGAGGGCGGACCCGCTCCTGGTCATCACCTTGACCGGCGAGGGTCTGCCGTCAATGGCGTGGGCCATGAGGGCCGAGGCAACGCTTCCCGTGCCGCAGGCAAGGGTTTCGCCCTCAACCCCGCGCTCGTAGGTGCGCACCTTTATGGTGTCGCCCCGGAGCATTTCCACGAAATTGACGTTGGTGCCCGCCGGAGCGTAATCGGCGTGATAGCGGATGATGCGGCCATGATCGGCCACGCTGGCCTTTTCCAGGTCGTCCACCCTGACCACCACGTGGGGAACCCCGGTGTTCACGGAGGCCACGTTGTAGGCCCCGCCGTCCACGACGAGCGGATGGAAATACTTTATGTCGGTCGGGTCGGTGAGCCTGACCTTAACCCTCCCGTCCAAAACCTCGGCCTCGATTATTCCGGCCAGGGTTTCAAACTTCATGGACGGATTTTCGACGATCCCGTTGAGATGGGCGAACCGGGCCGCGCAGCGCGCGCCGTTTCCGCACATCTCGGCCCGGCTTCCGTCGGAGTTGTAGAAGTTCCAGGCGAACTCCGCCTTGTCGGACTTCTCGATAAAAATAAGCCCGTCGGCCCCCACCGAGAGCTTATGGCGGCAGAGTTTCCGGGCAAGCTCCGGCATATCCGCCACGGCCACCCGTCCGTCGCGGTTGTCGGCCACAATGAAGTCGTTTCCCGACCCGCACATCTTGAAAAAAGAAAATGGTTCCATATCATTTATCCTGTTCGGGAAAGGTGCTTTCCCCTCTTGTCAGGTCCTCGTAACGCTCCCGCTCGCGGACCACCGCGAACTTCTCGCCGGAAACCATGACCTCGCAGGCCTTCGGCCTTGAGTTGTAGTTGGAGGACATGGAAAAACCGTAGGCCCCGGCGCTCATCACAGCCAAAAGGTCCCCGGTTTTCACGTCCTTCATCTCGCGGTCCTTGGCCAGGAAATCGCCCGATTCGCAGATGGGGCCGACCACGTCTGCCGTGACCGTTTCGCCCTCGCGGGCCTCCACCGGCCATACCGCGTGGTAGGCCCCGTAGATGGAGGGCCGCAGAAGGTCGTTCATGCCCGAATCCACGATGACGAATTCCTTGGTTCCGCCGGTTTTGAGATAGAGAACGCGGGTGAGAAGGATTCCGGCGTTGCCCACGATGGCCCGGCCCGGCTCCAGGATGACGGTTACCGGAAGGTCGGCCAGGGCGTTTTTCACAGCCTCGGCGTAGTCGTCGGGCAGGGGCGGGGTTTCCTCTGCGTAGGTGATGCCAAGGCCGCCGCCCACGTCCAGGTACCTTATGTTTATGCCGTGTCCGGCCAGTTCCCGCACAAGCGCGCTTACCGAATCGACGGCCTCCACGAAGGGGGAGACCTCGGTTATCTGGCTTCCTATGTGAAAGTCGATGCCTACGATCTCTATTCCGGGCAGGTCCTTTGCCGCAAGGTAGGCGGCTATTGCCTTTTCCTTGTTCACGCCGAACTTGTTTTTCTTGAGTCCCGTTGAAATGTACGGGTGGGTTTTGGGGTCCACGTCCGGGTTGACCCGAAGGGCTATGGGAGCGCGCTTACCAAGGATCATGGCCCGCTCGTTCAACAGGTGAAGCTCGTCGAAGGACTCCACGTTGAACATGAGGATTCCGGTGCAAAGGGCCATGTCCATCTCGCCCACGGTCTTTCCCACGCCGGAATAGACGATTTTGGATGCCGGGATTCCCGCCGACAGACCCCGGAAAAGCTCGCCGCCGGAGACTATGTCAAGGCCCGACCCCAGGCTTCCCAGCAGATTCAGGATGGCTTTCGAAGTATTGGCCTTGGCGGAAAAGCACACCATGTGCGGAACTCCGGCGAAGGCCGATTCAAAGGCCCTGTAGTGGCGGGTGAGAGTGGCCTTGCTGTACACGTAGCAGGGGGTTCCCACAGTCTTGGCCAATGCGTCGAGAGGGACATCCTCACAATAGAGGCGGTTGTTCCGATAATTAAAGTGATGCATTTTCTTTTCCTATCCGCCCGTCTAAAAACGCGAACTGCTGTGTCAGGCCGTTGCGGCCGGGTCGTCATGTACCTCGGTACTACTCCTCCCCGCCCGCAATGGCCAACCTTCGCATTTCATCGTTTTTATCCAGGCTTGGCTCCCTAATATCAAGGGGTTTGCAAATATCAAATATAGGTGCAACTTCCTGGGTTCAACTCTCCTTGTTTTCGCGCAAGACTTCCTTGATTGCTTTATCAAGGGCCTCGGCCACCCGTTCGGAGGACGTGGCCCCCAGGCATTTGCGGCGCTCCACCACGGCCCTTGTGTCAAGAAAGCTGTAGATGTCCGCTTCCACGCGGTTCGAGAAGCCCTTCAGTTCGGGAAGGGAAATCTCCGTAAGCTCGCGCCCGGTGGAAACCCCAAGGGCCACGGCCCGGCCCGCAACGTGGTGGGCCTCCCGGAAGGGCACGCCCTTTTGAACCAGATAATCCGCAAGGTCCGTGGCGTTCAGATACCCCCTGCCCGCCGCATCCTCCATCTTTTGCGTGTTGAACGCAAGGGCCGCGATCATGCGGGCGAAAACCGCAAGGGAGCTTTTAAGGGTATCGGCGGCGTCGAAAACGGGCGGCTTGTCCTCCTGCATGTCCCGGTTGTAGGCCAGCGGCAGGCCCTTCATGAGCGTAAGGAGCGTGGTGAGGCTTCCGAAGACCCGGCCCGTCTTTCCCCTCACCAGCTCCGCCACGTCCGGGTTCTTCTTCTGGGGCATGAGGGAACTTCCGGTGGTGAAGGCGTCGGATATGCGCACAAAGGCGAACTCCGAGCTTGACCACAGGACCAGTTCTTCCGAAAACCGCGAAAGATGCATCATGCTTATGGATGCCGCCGAGAGGAAATCCAGGGCGAAATCCCGGTCCGAGACTGCGTCCATGCTGTTTCCGGACACCCGGGCGAAACCAAGTATTTTGGCCGTGAACTCGCGGTCTATGGGAAAGGTGGTTCCGGCCAGCGCCCCGCTTCCCAGGGGCATCACGTTGACGCGGTCGAAACACTGGGAAAAGCGTTCGGAATCCCTTGAAAACATCTCGAAATAGGCAAGAAGGTGATGGGCCAGAAGAACCGGCTGGGCCCGCTGCATGTGGGTGTAGCCCGGCATGACCGAATCCTGGTTCTCCTTCGCCAGATTCACCAGGGCGAGGCGCAGCTCACGCAGAAGCCCCATCACGGCCCGGATTTCATCCCGAAGGTAGAGCCTTAAATCCAGCGCCACCTGATCGTTCCGGCTCCGGCCCGTGTGCACCTTCTTGGCCGTCTCGCCGATGATCTCGGTGAGGCGGCTTTCGATGTGCATGTGGATGTCTTCCAGGGAGTCCGAGAACGCGAAGTTTCCGGCCTCGATTTCGGCCTTCACCGCGTGAAGCCCGCTTATCAGGGTTTCAGCCTCTTCCTCGGCTATCACCCCTGCCAAGGCCAGGGTCTTCACGTGGGCCACGCTGCCCGCAATGTCATGGGCGTAGAGCCTCTTGTCCACCGCGATGGAGGAGGTGAAGGCCTCCACCAGCTCGTCCGTGCCCTCTCCGAACCTTCCGCCCCAAAGTTTTTCGCTCATTACGGCTTTCTCCGGCTATGGGAGATTTTTGAATATTCCAAATGGCCTTATAAATTAATGTGCCTCAATACTATTCTCAGCATTGCAATACTGGCCACATTAAACCAGAAAAGCCCTGCAGTCCGTCATTCCGGCGAAGGCCGGAATCCAGTTTTTTGCCTTGTGCGCCTTTTTCTGGACCCCGTCCTACGCCGGGGTGACGGGCTTTGGTGCTCTTCACCTTTCCTTTCGCCACTATATCCATATGCGGCAAAAAGTTCATATCTTTATAAAGTAATGCGCCCCATATTTTTTTCAACATGAAACGCTTTTTAAGCCATCGCCGGAATCATGTCCACCCTTAAAACCAAGCGGGCGGGGCGCGCCGCAAAAAAGCGCGATACCCCGCCCGATCAGGTGAATCAATCAGGACCGCCTTTTGAGGGGCCTATCCCAGGGAAACGTCGGCTATGCTCACCGCCGCGTCTTCCATGACCATGATGGAATCCATCTTGCCGCCGGTGACCGGAAGGACCGTGTTGATGAAAAAGGCCGCCGTCTTCACGAGGCCGTCGTAATAGGCGGCTTCCTTGTTCCCCGCAACCACGGCGGCAACTTCTTTGCCTGCCGCAAGTTTGGCCAGGGCCGGGGCCGCGACCACCGCCCGCCACAGGTGCATCCATCCAAGGAAAAGATCGCCCATGGCTTCCAGGAAGGGGCAGGCGTGGGCGAAGGCGGCCAGGGCCTTGGGGGAGCGCACCGCCCCGGCAAGCTCCTGGGCGGTCTTTGCCAGCTTGTCGCTCGTTGCCTCAACCCGTGCGGCCATTGCCGCAAGGCCTTCGATCTTCTTGGCTTCTGCGATTGTCGCGCCTATCTGGTTCAAGAACTCTATGAAAACCTTGCCGCCCTGCATGGGAATCTTGCGGGCCAGAAGATCCATGGCCTGGATGCCGGTGGTGCCCTCGTAGATGGTGGTGATCTTGATGTCGCGGGCAAGCTGCTCCACCGGGTATTCCTTGGTGTAGCCGTAGCCGCCGAAGGTCTGGATGGCGTCGTTGCACACGCGCACGCCCATTTCCGTGGTGTAGCCCTTGCAGATGGGGGTGAGAAGGTCAATCTGGGCCTGCCAGCGGGCCTTGTCTTCAGGCTCGGTTGCGATGCGGGCCTTGTCCATGCACCAGGCCACGTAGTAGTTGAGGCTTCTTAAGCCGTCCACGTAGGCTTTCATGGATAAAAGCATCCGCCTGACGTCCGGGTGCTCCACGATGGCCACCTGAGCCGGGTCCTTGGCCAGGATGTTCTTGCCCTGGAGGCGCTCCCGTGAATAGTTCAAGGCGTGGAGATAAGCGGCGGAGGCGACGCCCAGGCCCTGGACGCCCACGTTCAGGCGCTCCTCGTTCATCATGTGAAACATGATTTTCATGCCCTTGCAGCGCTCGCCCAGAAGCACGCCACGGCATTTGCCCTTGCCGCCGAAGGTGAGAACGCAGGTGGCGGAGCCGTGGATGCCCATTTTTTCCTCGATTCGGTCGCACACCACGTCGTTGTCTTCGGCCAGGGAGCCGTCCGGGTTGACCCAGATTTTGGGCACGATGAAAATGGAGATGCCTGCGGTTCCCGCCGGGTCGCCCTCTATGCGGGCCAGGACCGGGTGGATGATGTTTTCAACCATGTCCTGCTCGCCGGCGCTTATGAAAATCTTGGTGCCGGAAATGGACCAGGTGCCGTCCGGGTTTGGCTTGGCCACGGTGGTGAGCGCGCCCACGTCGCTTCCTGCCGAGGGCTCGGTGAGGCACATGGTGCCGCCCCACTTGCCGGAGTAGACCTTGGGGAGGTAGAGCTTGCGCTGCTCTTCCGTGCCGTAAACCTCGTAGAGCTTGCCCGCGCCGTGGCCCAGCATGGCGTAGATTGAAAAGGCGAGGTTCGCGCCCGCGAAAAGCTCCAGGGCGGCACTTCCCAGGGTGAAGGGCATTCCCTGGCCGCCGACTTCCTGGTCGTCCGCCACGGTGAGCCATTCGCCCTCGCAGAAGGCCTTGTAAGCCTTGTGAAAGGAGGGCGGGACCTTTACCTTGCCGTTGTCGAAGGTGGCGCCGATTTCCTCGGCTTCCTTGTTGGCCGGAACCAGTTCCTTCACCGCGAGGTTTCTGGCCTCGTTCATGAGAAGGTCGAAGGTCTTGGCGTTTAAGCCGTCGTAAACCGCGCTCTTGCAAAGATCCGCCACCTTCAACTGCTCGTGGAGCACGAACTGTACGTCTCTTCTGTCGTTCAACTGCTGGGCCATTTTTTCGATCTCCTTGACGGCAATTCATATAAAGGGCGCTACGCCCCGGGGTGTCCGGTACAAGACCCCATTTTGTTGACACAACCGTCACTTCTTTGCAAGGATTTTTGACAGCGATGGCAAAAGCGGCTGACAAGGTGTCACCGAAGAGGAGGAGATAATAAGGTGACCCCGACTTCCAACAGAAGCCTCTGAAAATGGCAGGAGTGAGCCCGAACGTAACGCAAAGGATATGAGCCTGGATAAAAACGATGAAATGCAAGGAAAGCTAAAAGCCAATGAGGGAGCGTACCCGCCCAAGAAATCGCAGAGTTCTTGGGCTGAATCAGGATGTTCGTACGTGACCGAAATTGGCTTTGACGCTTGACACAGCAGTTCGCGTTTTTAGACGGGCTCTCTACATAGCCTCGAAGCGGCAGGACACCGGCCCGAAGGCGATCACCTGGGAGCTTTTGAGGGCCACGTCCCTGGGCGGGCCGGAAAATCCGGAGATGGTTCGAAGCCGCCAGAGGGATTCAAGGGGGTTGAAGTAGATGAGGGCCAGAAACCGGGGAGCGCCCTGGATGCGGATGGGGACGTTTTCCGTGCTGCCAATGGGAACGAAACATGGAATGAGCACGTATCGCTCGTTTTGGCGGTTGTTTTCGCGGGTGACCCCCACGCAGACTATCCGCTTGCCGTCCGTGTAGAGGCTCGCCGTGAAATCGAGGATGCCCCCCACGTTTATGGGGTTTACGGCTTCAAGCCTGATGTCCTGGCCGCGAGGAAGGCGTCTGCCGGACAGGAAGGTGCCGTTGGCGGAGGTGTCCCTTATGAAGGCGTCGCGCTTTTTCACTGTAAGGCTGAAATGGTTGCGGCTGGCCTTGACGTTCTTTTCCTCGTTGCCCGCCTCCGGGAAGAGAAAGGCTGGAATGTGGTTGATGTCGCGCTTCCTGCCGAAAAGCAGGCAGGTCCCAGGAACCAGCAGGTAATGGGTCCTGTCCGGGAGGATGAAGTGCGCCCTTGGCGCGTCCTGGGGCTCCAGGGAGGCGAGGGCGTCCATCACCTCCGGGCTTAGGGCCGCGTCCGGGCCGGGTACGCACGTTGGGGGGAAGAACCTGGGCTCCGGGACGGAGTCGAACACCTCGGTCCTGTCATAGGCGGTGGGCGCGCTCCCCACGCTCTCGCGGAAAACCCCCGCGCCCTGGCTGACGTCCAGAAGGGCCGCCTCCTGAAGGGACTGCTCCTCCTCGGCCATGTCCGCCTCGAAAAGCTCCCGTATATATTTGGAAAGCGCCCTCTGGTTGGTCCGCATGGAAAGGTCATAGAGGGCGTCCTCGATGTCGGCCTGCATGTCGGAGCATCGCTGGTAGCGTTTGGCCGGGTCGAGCGCCAGGGCCTTGTCGAGAACCTGGCACACCGATTCGGGAAGAAGCGGGGCAAGCTGCCTTGCGGGTGCAAACTCGGCCTTCCTGGCCCTGGCCAGAACCTGGAAGGTGTCGCCGGAATACATACGCGCGCCGGTCAGAAGCTCGTAGAGCACCGCTCCCACCGCGAAGATGTCCGTCCTGTGGTCTATCTCCGCGCCGTCGGCCTGCTCCGGCGACATGTAGGCCACCTTGCCCTTTATGACACCGGCCAGGGTTGTGGTGTTGCGGCTGGCGGCCTTGGCCACCCCGAAATCCACCACCTTCACCTCTCCCTCGTAGGTGATGAAGATGTTGGGCGGGCTGATGTCCCTGTGGACTATGTTGAGCCTTTTGCCGGAAAAATCCTTGAGGTCGTGGGCGTAGTCCAGGCCCTTGGCCACCCTGGAAATGATGTAAAGGCAGAGGTCCAGGGGCAGGGTCTTTCCCGTCTGGGCCGCCTGGTCAGCCGCCATGCGAAGATTTTTGCCGAAAAGGTATTCCATGGCGATGAAAAAATCGTTGCCCATGCGCCCGAAATCGTAGGTGCGCACTATGTTTTCGTGCTGGAGATAGGCCGCCAGGCGCGCTTCGTCTATAAAGGCGTCGATCAGGGCCTTTTCCCCCACCAGGTGCGGGAGAATCTTCTTGACCGCCACGAGTTTCTGAAAGCCCTCGTCGCCCATTATCTTGGCCCGGAAAAGCTCGGCCATGCCGCCCACGGCGATGGGGTCCAGAAGCATATATTTTCCGAAACGTATCGGACGGATGTTTCCCATGATTTCCCGTATCAGGAGGCAGGAAAGGCCGGGGACCGCGCCGGAGCCTCCCGGAGAGCGTTAGGGGTTGTTGGAATGCGGCGTCGAACGGCCTGCCCTCATTTTTTCTTGGAGGTGATAAGCCCCGTCGGCTCTATCCTGTACACCAGCTTTCCTTTCCGGTGCGACGCCTCGATGATGAGGTCGGCCTTTTTCGCGTTCACTATGCGCACGTCCACCTCGGCGGGGGTCTTGAGGCCGGCGGACAGAAGGTCCGTGATTGCGACGAAGGGGCCGGATTCGCTTTTCTTGACGGCCTTTGCTGCAGTTCTGGCGCTCACCGCCGTCTGCTCGGCCAGAACGTCGAACTCGTTTCCTGACGAGCCGCCGAAAATGACAAGGCTTCCCAGGAAAAGGGCCAGGACCCCGAAGGCCACAACCATGTAAACCTTCTTGTTGGCCGGGCTGCTGGTGAGGTCCATGGACACCACGGCTCCGGCGTCCTTCATGCGGGATGCCGCCGACGGCCTGTGGAACCTCTCGATCTCGGCCAGAAGTATGCCGGCGTCGGGGTTTTGGGGCTCCATTTCAAGCGCGCCGGAAACCAGCTCGTGGGCCTTTTCGTATTTTTTGAGCGAGAGCGCCGTCCTGGCCCTTCTTAAGCGCACGGCCACGAGCTCCGGGGCCAGGGCTTCCATGCGCTCGCGGATTCCCGGACATCGGGGGTCCAGGGTGAGGACGTCCCGGAAAGCGGCCCAGGCGGCTTCCTTATTGTCGGTTTCAAGCGCCGTATCGGCCCTTTTGAGGTGCCCTGAAATCTCCTCCCGGTTCCGGGCCACCCTGGCAAGGCCAAGCCGGGCCTGCTCGTTTTCCGGGTCAAGCTCCAGGACCTCCATCCAGATTATCTCGGCCCTCTTGTAATCGCTTCCGGTGATGGCCTCCTGGGCCTTTCTGACAAGACGCATGAGGGGCACGTTTCCCCCGCAGCGCCCGCAGAAAATGGTGTCCGGCCCCACCTCGGCCCCGCACTTCCCGCATTTTTCAAGAAGCGCCGAAAGGCCCTGGCCGCACTTGGAGCAAAACCTCACACCCTCGGAGTTCACGTAGCCGCAACGCGGGCAGTTGGCCTGGCCCCGTAGCCCGGTTTTGGACCTGCACCCCATGAGGGCGGCGGCCAGATCAGCCGCCGTGGGGTAGCGCTTGTCCGGGTGCTCCTCCAGGCACTTTCCTATTACGGGCCGGATGCGTTCGGGGACCTTCTCAAGCCGGATGGTGCGCGGGGCCTCGCCGGTGACGGCTGCGTAAAGGGTGGCCCCCAAGCCGTACACGTCGCTTCTGGGGCCGGCGTTCCTGCCGCTTGTAAGCTGCTCCGGAGCCGCGAAAAACATGGTGCCCATGAGCGTGCCGGGAAGGGTCATGTCGCTGTCCCCCTCCCGGTCCTGGGCAAGGCCGAAATCACCCAGCTTGGGTGTGCCCCGGTCCGTGAGAAGGATGTTTCCGGGTTTCACGTCCCTGTGGCAGATGCCCTTTTCGTGGGCCTGGTGAAGGGCGTCGGCAAGCTGGGCCCCCATCTCCACGGTCTCGTCCTCGGAAAGCGGGCCGTTTTTTTCGATCCTGTCCTTGAGGCTTCCGCCTGTGACGTACTCCATCTCGATCCACAGGCCCTGTTCCACTTCCAACACGTTGTAAATCTGGATGATGTTGAAGTGGTTGAGGCTTGCGATGACCTTGGCCTCGCGCCAGAACCGCTCTATGACCTTCTGGTTTTCAAGGTTTTCGGGCCGCAGGCTTTTTAGGGCCACTATGCGGCCCAGCTTGCTGTCGCGGGCCTTGTACACAACGCCCATGCCGCCGTGGCCCAGCTCGCCCACGATCTTGAACCGGGTGGCCGGGTCCTCCAGCATGACGGTTTTTACCGAGCCGTCGTTGTAGGCAGTGAGGGCGTCGTCGGTGTTGACGCTTCCGGACCGGGCTTTCCCGCCCTCCACCATCGTAAGCTGATCATCGAGCGTATCTTTTGCAGACATGGCCGCCTCTGAAAAATGTCATGGGATCAATCATCCATCTTGCCAAATTTTTGCCTCTTTTGTCAAAATCTTAGTCAGGCCCCATGAGCCTGCCAAGGAAAAGAGCTTGACCGGACTTGATCCTGTACCGATAATGTTTCTCATCATAAAAAAATCCGGGGTTTAAACGAAGGCCCTTTAAGGCGAAGGATCGGACATGAAAAAAATTTCCAGGCGCGGCTTTTTGAAGGGGGCGGCGGCCACTGCGGGGCTTATGGCGGCGTCCGCCATACCGCTTCCGAGCTCTGCCCGTGGTGCGCAAACCGGGGAACTCGCCACCCTTCTGGACCTTTCCAAATGCATAGGCTGCGGGGCCTGCGTGGAGGCCTGCCGCGAGGTGAACGCCGAAAAATTCCCCGAACCCAAAAAGCCCTTTCCCAAGATGGTCCCGGAAAAAAGGGTGAAGGTTGCGGACTTTTCCGGCAAGCGCGACGTGACCGACCGGCTCACCCCCTACAACTGGCTTTACATCCAAAGCGCCACTGTGGTCCATGACGGCTCGGAAGTCGCGGTGAACATCCCCAGGCGCTGTATGCACTGCGTGAACCCGCCCTGCGCCGACCTCTGCCCCTTCGGCGCGGCAAGGAAGCTCCCAAACGGCATAACACGAATTCACCCGGAGGTCTGCCTGGGCGGGGCCAAGTGCAAGGACGTCTGCCCCTGGGGCATTCCCGAACGCCAGACCGGAGTGGGTCTTTACCTCTCCCTCATGCCCGCTTACGCCGGAAACGGGGTGCTTTATAAGTGCGACAGGTGCTACAACCGCCTCGAAAAGGGCGAAAACCCGGCCTGCATAGACATCTGCCCCGAAGGGGTGCAGGAGATAGGCCCACGGGAGGAGATGATAAAAAAGGCGAAGGAGCTTGCGCTGCAGATGAAGGGCTACTTTTACGGGCTCGATGAAAACGGCGGGACCAACACCTTCTACGTGTCGCCGGTTCCCTTTGATCTTCTGAACAAGGCCGTGGAAAAAGGCCCCGGAAAGCCCCATCTGAAGAAGGTGGAGGACGCCATGGGGAAATCCGAGAACATGGCGAAAGCCATGATCCTGGCCCCCATCGCGGGCCTTGCCGCCGGAGCCCTGGCTTTTGCGAGAACCGTGGACAGGCTGGCGGCCCCAACGGAAGCCGCACCCAAGGCCCCTGAAAAACCCGAAACCGGCAAAGGGGAGGGCCGCTCATGAAAAGCATGGCGTTTCCGGCGAAAAAGGTGATGATGCCCCTCTACGCAATAAGCCTCGCGCTCCTGTTTTTCACGGGCTTCGGCCAGCTTCCCATCTACAGGCGCTATTATTTCAACGAGATTCCCGGCCTTGACTGGTCGGCCAATTTCTACGCCACCCACCTTCTTCACCACGTGGGGGCCATGATCCTGATTTTCGTCGGCACCGCCCTTCTGACCGGTTATATCATCTCCGGCAGGAAGCGCTTCCGTCTTACGGTTTCGGGCTGGGTTCGCACGGTTCTGCTTTCCGCCCTTTTCGTCACCGGGGTTTTCCGGGTTCTGAAAAACATGCCGGACATCACCTTTTCCCCGGAGTTAACCTTTTTCATAGATGTCAGCCACCTGGCCCTTGCCGTGATCTTCATGGTTGCGGGCCTTGCCATGCTTATAGCAAGAAGGCCGTGGCTCAGGGAAAGATAGCGGGCCGCCCTCACGCCCCGACTCCGTCTTTCTGGTTCCGCTTCACTTCAAACATGCGGCGGTCGGCGGCGGCCAGAAGTTCCTCACGGGTTTTGCCGTCAGGGCCGTAAACGGCCAGACCGAAGCTCATGGTGACGTTTGTTCCTCCGCAGTCGGCCAAAACCGGGGTGGAGGCAAACCCGGCCCTTATCCTTTCGCACAGGGCAAGAACCCCTTCGCGGCCCTTGCCGAAAAGCACCATCACGTACTCGTCGCCGCCGTACTTGGCCAGGATGTCGCCCTTTTCCAGGCAGGCCGACATTATGGAGCCTATCTCCTTCAGCGCCGCCGAGCCCGCCATGTGGCCGAAGGTGTCCACCAACTCCTTGAAATTATCAACGTCCGCGAAAACAACGCAGAATCCGGGGCCGCCCTTTTCCGCTTTTTCCACTGCCTGATCAAGAACCCTGTAAAGGTGGCGTGCGTTAAAAAGGCCGGTGTACTCGTCGGTGACGCTTAACTGCTTGATCTTTTCGTAATAGCGGGCGTTTTGCACGGCAACCGCCGCATAGTCGGCAAGAATGGTGAGAAGCGGCAGGCTTTCGGCCTCGAACGCATCGAAATCCCTGATGTTCACTATCTCCAGAATCCCCACGACCCTGCCCCGGCTTTTTAAGGGAATGGCGGCTATGCTTTTTGTGGAAAATCCGGTCAGTTCGTCCACCCTGGAGTTGAAGCGGGGGTCATCACCCGCGTTTACCAGAAGAACCGGTTCCCCTTTCAGGGCCGCGTGACCTGCAACGCCCTCGCCGGGGGCCAGGGTCATGCCCCGGATAAATTCCTTTTTTTCACCCACCACTATGGCGAAAGTGAGCGCGCCGCCTTCCTCGTCCGCCAGCAGAAGCGACCAGTTCCGGGCCGGCACCAGGGAACTCACCCTGTCAAGAATAAGGGCCAGAACCTCATTTAATTCCACGGTGGAGGTAAGGAGCTTTCCCATGGAAATGAAGGTCAAAAGGTCCTCGCCCCTGCATGAGAGGCCGTTTGGCAGTCTAATCGGACGATCAGGCATGTTTTTACTCTATCGTTATGTTTATGATTTTGCTTTTCCTTGCCGTCTCCGGCGCTTCCGCCTGCTTTTGCGCCAGTTTCGCCAGCCTCAGATCAATGAAAAGCCTGGCGGTCGAAAGCGCCCTCGTCTCCGCCTCCAGCAAGAGGGGCCCGGCCCTTTCCTTGAGTATGGATAAGGCCAGGTCCGCTCCCGGCAGGGACATGATCAGCCGGGCCGTTCGCCTGATGACGCCCTTTGGGGGGCTTTGCGGCTTTTTTTTCTTTTCACGCTTTCTTGCCATGTTTTTCCCCCTCGAAATAAACGCACAGAAAGTCGCCCTCGAATTTCGCCTTCACCGCCTTGGCCGCCGCCACGTGCATGGGAAGCAGGACGTGGCGCTTGACGCTTCCCACCCTTATGATGAGTTCCTCCTTGGTGCGGTTGACCGTGACGTCCCTTTTTTCGGCAAAGGGGAGCTTTATGGCAAGCCTGTAGACGCCGTCCTTCTTGGATAGCTCGTAGGCCCTTTCGTCGTGGAATCGGGTTAAAGGCGAGCGGTCGCCGTAGAGCCTTTTCCCAAGCTCGTTCAGGCTGTCGTAGCCAAGGACCTCGCCCGGAAAAAGGTCCACGGAAAAAACAGGCACGGGCGCGAAGGTCTCCACGGCCTTTCTCATGTACATGGCCTGGTTTTTCTTCCAGCCCTGAAAATAGCCGTCCGCCACTTTTTGGGGAAGCATCCGGTTCATAATCACGCAGTCCACGTGCATCCGGTAAAGGGTGAAGTACATGAAGGCGCGCTGGGTCTCGGCCAGCACTATCTTTTCCGGGTTGGCCACAAGGCGCACGGTGGTTATGTCCGGGTCGGCCAGAATCTTCTCTACTCCCCTTATTTTCTAGAAAAGGGTCTTAATGCCCCCGCAACAGTTGTCACCGGGAAGCGGCGCGTTGGTGAGGCGCTGGACCACGGGCCGGGCCACCTTCATAACGTTCCTTTCCAGGTTGAAGAATTTTTTCATGTACCATTCAAGGGCCGTGGGGATGGATATGAAGCGCACGGCCTCGCCGGTGGGGGCGGAATCGAGCACTATGACGTCGTAGGTTTTTTCGGTGACGTAGAGGTTGATTTTAAGGAGCAGGGAAAGCTCCTCCATGCCCGGAAGGATGGCCAGTTCCTCCGCCATTACCTCCTCCACCCCGGCGGCGGTTATGACCTTGGAGATGTAGGCGTGGATTTCCCCCCAGTCCTTTTTCAGCTCCTCCTGGATGTCCAGCTCCTGAATCCACAGGTTTTCCGCAACGTTGAACGGCTCGCCCCGGTTCTGGTCCAGAAGGGACCGGGGCAGATCGAAGATGTCCGCCAGGTTGTGGGCGGTGTCGAGGCTTAGGACCAGGGTCCTGTGGCCAAGGGCGGCGGACCTTATGCCCGTGGCGGCGGAGGAGCTTGTCTTGCCCACCCCGCCCTTTCCGGCGAAAAAAATTATCCTCATAAGCTCCTTCCTTTGAGCGGCTGGATAGTATCGAATTTTAAGCATATCAAACCCCGGCCTTTGGGGCAAGCGGATGAAATGGCAGAGCAGGGGCTTTCCTGATATAATTTGCTTTAAGGGTCTTGACGATGATATGGTGAAATGGTTAACAGCTCCGGTCGGAAAAAACCGGCCCCCGGAAAAGGCGTAAAAACCTTTGTCCGGGATTAAGAGCTTATCCATAAATAATATTTGCATTCGATTGAGGCTTCATCCCGGAAAGCTTTGTTGCGCTCCTTACGGAATAGCTCGCTATGCCGCAAGGAGACGCGCCTTGCTTTCCGGGCGAATCCTCAATCTCGGTGCGACAATCTTATTTATGGATAAGCTCTTAGACGGTCCGGTCCGTAT
The DNA here is from genome assembly GCA_016235345.1 of Deltaproteobacteria bacterium. Classification (NCBI taxonomy): domain Bacteria; kingdom Pseudomonadati; phylum Myxococcota; class Myxococcia; species Deltaproteobacteria bacterium. Next base: position 84,150 of record JACRLG010000011.1, read on the forward strand.
CCAAACCGGGTCGCAAGGAGCCCGAGGAACAATTTCAAGCGGCGCCCAAATGGGAAAACAGACAGACCTATCAGAGCAGAACCGGGCCAGGATTCAACTTGTCTTTGAAGACAACGACCTGGCCCAGCGGCTTTTCGGCCAGGAAAACGAGCACCTTTTGCGGGTCGCAAAAGCCCTTGACCTCACGATAAGCGCGCGCGGCAACAAGGTTACGGTGGAGGGCGACGCGTCCGAAGCCGAGCTTGCCCGAAGCGTCCTCACCCAGCTCTACGGCATAGTGAGGGAGGGCCACGCCCTCTATCACTCCGACATCGACCGGGCCGTTTCGATTCTCTCCGCAGACCACAAGGCGAGCCTGAAGGACGTTTTTCTGGAAACCGTCTGCTTCACGGCCAAAAAGCGTCCCATCTGCCCCAAGAGCTTAAACCAGAAAGCCTACATCGAGGCCATCAGAAACAACGACATGGTCTTCGGCATAGGGCCTGCGGGAACGGGCAAGACCTATCTTGCCATGGCCATGGCCGTGGCGGCCTTCAGCAAGGGCCTGGTTGACCGCATCGTGCTCACCCGACCGGCTGTGGAGGCGGGAGAGGCCCTGGGCTTTCTTCCGGGAGACCTGGCCGAAAAGGTCAACCCCTACCTTCGCCCCCTCTACGACGCCCTCCACGACATGGTGTCCTTTGAAAAGGCCGGGGCCTGGATGGAAAAGGGCGCAATAGAAGTGGCCCCCCTGGCCTTCATGCGGGGCCGGACCCTGAACAACGCCTTCATAATCCTGGACGAGGCCCAGAACACCACAAGCGAACAGATGAAGATGTTCCTCACCCGCATCGGGTTCAACTCCAAGGCCGTTATAACGGGCGACATAACCCAGATCGACCTTCCCAACTCCAAGGCTTCGGGCCTTATCGAGGTGAAGGAAATACTGAAGGACATACCGGGCATCAATTTTACCTTCTTCACCAAAGAAGACGTGGTCCGTCACAGGCTCGTGTGCGACATCATAAGGGCCTACGAGGAACTCGAAGCAAGGAAGGCGGCCCAGAAGGGGCCCGTCGGCCAAGATCGTTAACCATACCGGATATGCGGCCTGAGCGAATACGGCGTGCGCCCTGGGGCGTTTCCCGTTTTTATCAGGAAGGCAGGCCCGGCAAGGAACATACATGCAGCCCCTTTTGAACATCATCGCGGTTTCCGCGTTTTTCGGAAAAATCCTTCCGGCGGGGCTTATGCCCGCCAACTTCAGGCGGGCCCTTCCCACGGGCGACCGCCCGGCCGTCCTGATGCTGGCCCTGGTGGCCCTTGCCCTGGCCCTCCTGGTCTCCCCCAAGAGCCTTTCGGACATCCCCGCGTACAACAGGGGAGACGTTGCGGCCCAGGACTACAAGGCCCCGCGCGACTTCACGGTGGAGAACAGCGCCGCCACCAAGGCGGCCAAAAACAGGGCCGCGTCATCGGTACTGCCCGTTTACGATTTTGACGAGGCCCATGCCGAAACCACGGTGGCGGGCGTCAACCATGCGTTTTCGGAGATGTACGACGTGGCAGTCCTGCCGGAGATTCGCGCCAAGCTCCACGAGGAGCGCATGGCCGAGTACAGGCAGGCGCTTGCCGAATACGAGGCCAAGTACAAGGAATACAGGCGGGGGATAAGGGCGTTCCAGGAAAGAAACCCGTCGGACGACACCAAAAGCCTCGCCCCCGTGGCCCCTGCCGCCCCAAGGAAGCCGCCCGACCCGGACAGGGTGGACGCGGTTCTTTTGGGCATGAAGCCCGATTTCGAGAAAAGGCTGGGCTTCGAGGTAAGCGACGGGGCCTACTCCGTACTGGTCAGGGAGCGTTTCGACCCGGCCATTGCCGAGCGTATAGGCCAGATAGTGACCACCATCATGGACGGAGGGGTGGTGGGCAACCCGGAGGACCTCCTGGCGGAAGCCGACAGGGGAATCATCCTAAGGACCCTCCCAGGCGGAAGCGAGGAAAAGGAAATCGCATTAAAGCGGTTCTACGGCCCGGACCAGGCCAAGATGGCGGTGCGCAAAAAAGGCGACCCGATCCTCAGGAACTTGAACTACGCCCTCATGAACGCCATACTGGAAATTTCCCAGGGCCTGGTTTCCCGCCCCAACATGAGCCCCAACAGGGCGGAAACGGAAAAGCGCCGCCGGCTTGTGATGGACGAGGTGCCGCCGGTTCTCGTGCAGGTGAAGGCGGGGGAAATGCTCATCAGGGAAGGCGAGCGGGTGGGGCCCGAACACCTGGTGAAACTGAAAGCCCTGGCGTCCGGTTCCGGCCAGACCAGGGCCATGACCCGAAGCCTGGGAATCGGGATGCTGGTTCTGGCCTTCCTCCTAAGCTTCTACTTCGTGAACTTCAGGCAAAGGGAAGGCTCCCCAAGGCGCAAGACCAAGGACCTCTTCCTCATCTGCCTCATCCTGGTGTCCTTTTTTCTCATCGCCAAGGTTTTCCTGTCCCTATCCTACGCCATCGTACACCCGGAAACGGGGCTGCCGCTGCCCTCGCCAACCCTCTACTCAGCGCCCATGGCCGCCGCCGCCATGGTGGCCTGCGTGTTTCTGGGCCTGCGTTGCGCCATGCCCCTGGCGGGCATACTCTCATTTTCGGTGGCGGCGCTTTTCGGCCACGCTTTCGAGACCTGGGCCTTCTTCCTGACAAGCGGAATACTTGCAGCCTTCTGGGTCAGCGCCTGCCGGGAGCGCAACGTGTTCATAAAGGCCGGGCTCAGAATAGGCATAGTGAACATCTGGCTCGTGTTCGGGCTTTATCTGGCCAAAGGGGCGGTCTTCGGCCCGGCCTTTTTTTACGACACCACGGCGGCCTTTCTGGGCGGGCTTCTGTCGGGAATCCTAACCGCAGGCATAGTGCCCCTGATCGAGCTCTTCTTTTCCTACACCACCGACATAAAGCTCCTGGAGCTGGCCAACCTGGACCGGCCCATAATGAAGCGCCTCATGATGGAGGCGCCCGGCTCCTACCACCACAGCCTCATCGTGGGCTCAATGGTGGAGGCCGCAGCCAGCCAGATAGGGGCCAACCCGCTCCTGGCAAAGGTGGGGGCCTATTACCACGACATCGGAAAGATAAAAAAGCCGCTCTATTTCATCGAAAACCAGATGGACGGGAAAAACCGCCACGACAAGCTGGCCCCAAACCTTTCGAGCCTCATCCTTGTGGCCCACGTGAAGGACGGCGTCGAGCTGGCGGAAGAACACGGCCTTGGCACGGTTATTAGGGACATGATAGCCCAGCACCACGGAACGAGCCTGATCCAGTATTTTTACGACAAGGCCATGTTTCTCGCCCAGCAGAAGGGCGAGGAGCAGGTGACCGAGGACGAGTTCCGCTACCCCGGACCCAAGCCCCAGACCAAGGAGGCCGGTCTCGTGATGCTGGCCGACGTGGTGGAGGCCGCCAGCCGCACCCTGGACAACCCCACGCCCTCGCGGGTCCAGGGGCTTGTCCAGCGCCTCATAAACAAGATATTCTCCGACGGCCAGCTGAACGAATGCGAGCTTACGTTGAAGGACTTGAACGAGATCGCCCGCACCTTCAACAAGATTCTGGCGGGAATCCATCACCACAGGATCGAGTACGCGGACCAGGGCGTCAAAACCAACGGAAAAGGGAAAAAGACCGGTGCCGGTGCTGATAACAAACCGTCAAAGGACGCGCAGGATTCCGATAAGGAAACTACAAGGCCGAATACAGGAGCTCTTAAACGCCTTGGGGTGTCCTGAGGGCGAAGTCTCGGTTTCCATAGTGGATGACGCCGAAATGGCCGACTTGAACAGGCAGTACCGGAAAAAGCGCGGCCCCACCAATGTTTTGTCCTTTCCTATGAACGAGGGAGAGGGCGCGGGCTTGAATCCCCTTCTCCTGGGCGACGTGGTGATTTCCGCCGACACGGCCTTTTCCGAGGCCGAAATCGGGAAAACAACCATGACGGCGCGGCTCACAGAGCTTTCCATCCACGGGGTGCTTCATCTTCTGGGCCACGACCACGCAACCTTGAAGGAGGCCTCCGCAATGGAGGCCCTGGAGAGGGCGATGTACAAGAGGGTCACCCAAACAATCCCTTGACGCCGTTCATCCTCAGGATTTTTTCATAATGTGGCTCTTATCAATTTTCAGCATACGTTGAATGAAAAGGCAAAAAATCCCCCGGATCGTCACCCCGGCGTAGGCCGGGGTCCAGAAATAAACTGCGAACGGCAAAAAGACTGGATTCCGGCCTACGCCGGAATGACGGATTGAGGAGCTTTTCTGCTTTCATATTGCCCACATAAAAGAGCTGTGAATTCTTAATAGCCACGTTTCATAATGAAAGGTGCGAAAAATGGTCAGAACCGAAATCAGCCTGTTTTTGAAAAATCAGCCGGGCGAGCTTGGAAAGCTGGCCCAGCTTTTTTTCGAGGCCGGAATCAACATAGACGCCATGACCATCCAGGACGCGAGCGAGTACGTGAGGCAGCTTTTCAACGCGCGCGGGCGCTCCATAAGGCGCATTGCCTCACCGGCCAATTACAACTCCATGCAGAAGGACTCGGTGGAATACGCCCTCATAAGGGTTCTGGTGGACAAGACCGATCAGGCGGTGGACCTTCTTGGCGTAAACGAGTACGAATTCGACGTGAGCCCGGTCATAGCGGTGGAACTTGCCAACAAGCCCGGAATGCTGGCCCAGCTTGCGGCCTCCTTCGGAAGCGAGGGCATCAACATCCGCTACGTATACGGCTCCGGCCTTCCCAACTCCAACAACGCCCTCTATGTTTTCTGCCCGGAGGATATGGACCTTGCGGTGAAGATATTGAAGTAGGGGGTAATTGCAAAACCTCCCGAAATGGCAAATTTGGCGTAGGTTGGGTGGTTCTGCGCGCAGCGCAAGTTCACCCAACATTTTTTTGCGCAGCCCTCGTTGGGTGAACTTGGGGCCTTCGGCCCGGAACCACCCAACCGCGAGTTTTTGCAATTACATAAATTTACATGGTTCTGAACTATTCTCAGCAAGGCGGTTTTTCCTGGGAGCGCGGGCGTCTCGCCCGCTTTTGCAGCGTAATGCGGGCGAGACGCCCGCGCTCCCAGGGTAAGAGTTCCCTGTTCATTCTACCGCAAAGCTGCGAATAGTATAGAGCCCCGTAAATTTATTTCGGGTTCTTCCCGTACTTCACCGAAACTAGGCTTGAGGACAGGAGCGAAAGCCCCGCGAACAGAGGGAAAAGGATAGCTATGGTGGCTGCGTTGTGGCCCCTTATCAGGCCCTCGGTGATGGGGCGGTGAAGGAATTTGAGGGATAAAAGCCTGCCCCCCGGCTCAGGGTAGGCGTAGGCCCTTGGCGCGAACCATGCCAGGAACCGTACGTTGGCCATGAAAGGGCGAAGGCCCTTCTCGTATCTATGGCGCGCGGATTCGGGCGGGCCGGACAAAATGGCCCGCGACGCAGCCTTGGCGGTAAAGAGGGCGTGATAGATGCCCTCCCCGGTCATAGGGTCGGCGAAGCCGCCCGCGTCCCCCAGAAGCAGCACCGGGGCTCCCGAACCCATGCGATACCCGCCGAAGGGAATGGACCCGCCGGTAACCTCGCGGCCTTTTAGATCGAGGCCCAGCCTGTCCTTGAGGTACCTGGCCAGATAGGGCTTGAGCCCCCCTTCAGGCAGGTCCCCCACCGTGTAGACCCCCAGGTTGCAGGTTTCATCGTCGTAGGGAAAGATCCAGCCATAGCCAAGGGGCGCGGCCCCTCCGTCGAAGATCACCCTTCCCGAAGCCCTGCGGCACGAAACCCCGTCCACCATCATGGCCGTGGCCGAATACGGAACCGTGCCCCCGAAGCTCCTGCGCACCCTGCTTCCGGCCCCGTCGGCCCCGGCAAGGCGCTGGCTTCTGAAAACCCCGGCCTCGGTTTCAACCGTGAATACCCCGCCGGAATAAGCGGCCCTTTGCACCTGGGCGCGGATTATCGGGATGGAGTTTTTTTCGGCAAGCTCCTCAAGGCTTTTCTGGAAGGCGGCCCTAAGGTTTACCGCCATCACCGGCTTTTTGGCCGTGAATCGGTTTATGTGGCGGGGCGGGGCGTTTCCCTCCAGCACGTACCAAAAGCGCCCGCAGTCGATATCGAGCCCAAGGCTTTTTATGAGCTTCAAGGCCCTGGGTGTGATGCCGCCGCCGCAGGCCTTTTTTACGGGCCTCTCCCTTCTCTCCAGGACCAGGGGCTCCATGCCCGCCCTTTTCAGCAAAAGGGCGAGGACGAGCCCCGAAGGCCCCCCGCCCGCTATGATGCACTGGTGGATTTTCATTCCGCTCCGCTTTTCCGCGTCCCCCGCCCCTGCTCAAAGTCCGGGCCTTGTCCGAATCTTAGTTTTGAGATAATGTGCATGACAGATTCCATGACACCAAACTTTCTTCCAGGGCTCCCATGACGCGAGCGGCAAAAAAAAGGCTCATCTTTTCAGCCGTCATGCTCTTCGCAGCCGCCGTCCTTTTGGAGGGCGCGTGTTTCGCCCTTCTCACCATTTTGGACGCAAAAAGCGGCATGGGCCTTTACAAGGCCCTGATGCTAAGGCGGGCCGAGCTTGCCTGGGCCTGGGGGGACAGGGTCTATTGCAGCGTCTTTGACCCCATAACCCAGGTCCGCCACAAGCCCGGAACCAGCTATTACGGGCTTCGGGTGAACGAAAACGGCTACATCGAAAACGGAAACCCCGACCCCGCCCTTTCCGCCTGGCCCGAAAAACCCGCCGGAACCGTCCGGGTGGCCCTTCTGGGCGGCTCATCCACGGCGGGCTACGGGGTTTCGGACAACTCCGATACCATAGCCGCCATCCTGGAAAGGCGCTTGAACCTCGCCTACGGAGGGCCCGAAAGGCGGTTCCAGGTTCTGAACCTCGGTTTCGCCGGGGGCTATTCCGCCATGGAGGCGGCCCTTTTCATGAACCAGGTGATTTACTTGGTGCCCGACGCGGTGATTTTTCTGGACGGCTACAACGACGTTTTCAACGCCCTTTTCGAGCACCAAAGAAACCGCCTGCCCCATCCCCTCTTAAACTGGTTCGACTACTCCTATGCAACCTTCGCGGCCATGAACGGCTACCCGGAGCGCCCCTGGCCGAGGCTCAAGGTTCTCACCTGGTTCAGCGTGTCAATCGCAAGGCTTTCCCAGGCCATCCTCCCAAGGGACGTCACGGAACTCTACGAGGGCTATCCCCACTATCGACTGAGCGGGCGCATCGCAGCCCTTCACCCGTACCTTGAAAACGTCGCGCTGAACAACCTGGAGGCCGTGGCCTCGTACTGCGCCGTAAACAAAATTCCGGCCATTTTCTGTCTCCAGCCCCAGCCCCTTTCGGGCGGAAAAAAACTCACCGCCGAGGAAAAGGCGGGCATAAAGGACTGGTTCGACAGGTTTTCCGCCTTAAGCCCTTTTATCGACACGAAAAAAATGATTTCCGAAACCAACGCGGCCTTCGGGGCCCTTGAAAAACAATACGAAATATCGGGGAAAAAATTCGCCCCCTGGCCCCACGTGAGGTTCGTGAGCCTTACGGGCCTTTTCGCGTCCGAAACCGAAACCGTTTACGTGGACAGCCTCCACACCAACGAGCGCGGCAACGCCCTTTTCGCCGAACGATACTTCACCGACTTAACGGATGTCCTCAATCTTTCAGCCCGTCCCTGAAAGCCTATCCCCTTGCCGCCTCCGCGCCCTTTTTCGGGTCCACCCGCCACAGAAGCGCAGCTCCTGCCGCGAACATTACTATCAGGCTCACTATGGAAAATCTGCTCGCGCCTGTCAACCGGCTCATGACGGCGAACAGTAGCGGCCCGAAGATTCCCGCCATTTTATCGGAAGTCGAAAAAAATCCGAAGAACTCCGAGGCCTTTTCAACGGGGACCATGGACGCGAAAAGCGAACGCGAAAGAGCCTGGGTGCCGCCCTGGACGGTGCCCACCGCCACGGCCAGCATGTAGAAATGAAGGGGGGTCTTCATGAAATAACCGAAAACGCAGATTCCGGTGTAAACGGCTATCCCGAAAAGCACCAGGGGCTTGGCCCCGAAGCGGGAGGCCAGGGCCCCGAAGGCGAAGGCGAAGGGGATTCCCACGAACTGGGTTATTACGAGCGCCGCCATCATGTGGGTTATGCCTATGCCAAGCTCGCTCCCGTAGGCCGTGGCCATCTTTATTATGGTGCCTATGCCGTCGTTGTAGAGCCAGAAGGCCAGCAGAAACAGGAAGACCTCCCGGTAGCGCCGGATTTCCCGGAAGGTTCCGTAAAGCCTGCCGAAGCCCTCCCGCACCAGTTCCCCGAAAGCCAGGGCCGGGCCTTCCGGGGCGGGCTCCGGCACCCTTCTGAAAAAGGGGATGGAAAAGAGCACCCACCAGACGGCCACGCTTACAAAGGACGCCTTAACCGCAAAGGCCTTTCCGGGCATCCCGAATTTTTCCGGGTAAAGCACCCACAGAAGGTTCACAACAAGGAGTATCCCGCCTCCGACATAACCCAGGGCGTAGCCCCTTGCCGACACCCGGTCCAGGTCTGCGGGCCGGGCTACGGTTGGAAGAAGCGACTCGTAAAAGGCGTTGGCCCCGGCAAAGCCCATGTTGGCGCAGACAAACAGGAAGGCGGCGAACACCCAGCCGCCCTCGCCGATGAAGACGAAAAGAACCGTGGCCGCAGCCCCGATCCCGGTGAAAAGGGCGGTCATCCTCTTGCGGTTTCCGGCCCGGTCGCTCATGGCCCCCAGGACCGGCGACAAAAAGGCCATGACGAGCAGTGAAAACGCGGCGGTGAGGCCCCACAGGGCGGTGGCGTCCGCCTCGGCCTTTCCTGCGGATATGGCGATCTGCCGGAAAAAGGGCGGAAAAAGGGCCGCCATCACTGTGGTGGTGAAGGCCGACACCGCCCAATCGTAGAGGCACCAGGCGTTCACCCGCTTCCGGTAGTCAATCTCCGCGTCCATTTACCATCTTTCCCTTAGAATTTGAGCCTGCCCGGCGGATGTGCTATGGTCGGCCAGAAAATTTTGGCATTACATCACCGATAATTTACGGGAGCAAGATGAAACCGGATAACCTTTGCGCCACAGGCCAGCCCTTTCCGGGCCTTTCCAGCGAACAGGCGGCGCTGAAACTGACCACGGAGGGCTTTAACGAACTTCCCTCGGCGAAGAAAAGGGGCCTTTTGAGGCTCGCCTTCGAGGTTGCAAGCGAGCCCATGTTCCTGCTTCTGGTGGGCTGCGGGGCGCTCTACCTCACCCTTGGGGAGCTTTCCGACGCCCTGGTCCTTCTGGGCTTCGTGTTCGTGGTGATGGGCATAACCCTTTACCAGGAGCGCAAGACCGAGCGCGCCCTGGAGGCTTTGCGCGACCTTTCCAGCCCCCGCGCCCTGGTTGTGCGTGACGGGGTGGCCCGGCGAATTCCGGGCAGGGAGGTGGTGACGGAGGACATCCTCTGCCTCTGCGAGGGTGACCGTGTTCCGGCTGACGCGGTGGTTCTGGAAGGATCGAACCTCACGGTGGACGAGTCGCTTCTAACAGGCGAGTCCGTGCCCGTGCGCAAGCGCGCCGACCTTTCGGCCAGCGAAATGGGGCCTCCGGGTGGCGACGCCACCCCCCACGTCTTTTCCGGCACCCTGGTGGTGGCGGGCCACGCCACAGCGCGGGTTCTCGCCACCGGCATAAATTCGGAACTCGGAAAAATCGGCCGGGCGCTTTCGGAAACGACCCAGGAGCCCACCAGGATAGAGCGCCAGACCGCCCGCCTGGTAAAGATTGTGGCGCTTATGGGGCTCTCCCTGGCCGCCTTGGTGGTGGTGGTTTACGGGCTCACGCGGGGCGACTGGGCCCACGGGGTGCTTGCCGGAATCACCCTTGCAATGTCCCTTCTGCCCGAGGAATTCCCGGTGGTGCTCACCATCTTCCTGGCCCTGGGGGCGTGGAGGATAAGCCGGAACAACGTTCTTACGCGCAGGATGCCCGCAGTTGAAACCCTTGGGGCCGCCACGGTTTTATGCGTGGACAAGACCGGCACCCTCACGGAAAACTCCATGACAGTCGCCCGGATATTCGCCCAGGGCCGGTTTTTCGACACCATTTATAAGGACGGGCAAAAGGCGTCCCACCTGGAAGAAACCTTCCATACCCTAGCCGAGTTCGCCATTCTGGCCAGCCAGAAAGACCCCACCGACCCCATGGAAAAGGCCCTGACCCGCCTTGGTGAAAACTGCCTCGCCCACACCGAGCATCTGCACGCTGATTGGGAGCTTGTGAAGGAATACCCGCTTTCGGAAACCCTTCTGGGCCTTTCCCACGTGTGGATTCACACGGAAACCGACACCTACGTGGTGGCGGCCAAGGGCGCGCCCGAAGCGGTGTGCGATCTTTGCCACCTTCCGGACCCGGAAAGGGACGAAATCGGCCGGTGCGCAGAGATCATGGCAAAAGACGGCCTTCGGGTTCTGGGCGCGGCCAGGGCGACCTTTGCAGGAGCCGATCTTCCGCCCGAACAGCATGATTTCGCCTTCGAGTTTCTTGGGCTTGTGGGTTTTTCGGACCCCGTGCGACAGGGCGTACCGGAGGCCGTGGCCCAGTGCCAAAGGGCCGGGGTAAGGGTGGTAATGATAACGGGCGATTACCCGGTGACCGCCCAGAGCATCGCCAAAAAAATCGGTATTCAAAATTTCCAGGAGGTAATAACCGGGCCGGAGTTGAACCTTTTAAGCGAGGACGAGCTTGCGGCCCGGCTCAAGACGGTGAACATCTTCAGCCGGGTTGTTCCCGAACAGAAGTTGAAAATCGTCAACGCCTTCAAGAAAAACGGCGAAGTTGTGGCCATGACCGGCGACGGCGTGAACGACGCCCCGGCCCTGAAAGCCGCCCACATAGGCGTGGCCATGGGCCAGAGGGGAACGGACGTGGCCAGGGAGGCGGCGGGGCTGGTTCTTCTGAACGACGATTTCGGGAGCATCGTGGCCGCCATAAGGCTTGGCCGCCGCATCTACGAAAACCTCAAAAAGGCAATGGCCTACATTTTCGCGGTCCACGTGCCCATAGCCGGCATGAGCCTTCTTCCGGTGATCCTCGGAAAGCCCCTGGTGCTTTTCCCCATCCACATAGCCTTTCTGGAACTCATCATCGACCCCACCTGCACCATAGCCTTCGAGGCCGAGCCGGAGGACGCCGAAACCATGAACCGGCCCCCGCGCAATCCCCAAGACCCCCTTTTCAATTCAAGGCTCATTCTCACCGGGCTTTTGCAGGGCTTCGTGGTTCTTGGCGTGGTTTACGCCATCTACGCAGTCACCCTTCACCGGGGCATGGGGGAAAAGGAGGCAAGAGCCTTGACCTTCACCACCCTCATAATCGCCAACCTTGGCCTCATCCTCACCAACCGCAGCTTTTCCCGGATCATAGTAAAAACCCTTTTCGAGAAAAACCCGGCGGTCTGGTGGGTGGTGGGCGCGACCCTGGCCTTTCTGGGCGCGGTGCTCTACGTGCCCTTTCTGCGGAACCTGTTCAACTTAAGCTACCTCCACGCAAACGACCTTGCGCTGTGCTTCGGCGCGGGCCTTACAAGCATAGTCTGGTTCGAGGCCGTGAAACTTTTCAGGAGACGCTGACTTTCGTTGCGAACATAGGCGGAATCATCTATAATTTAAGTTTGCGGAGTCATCTCATCCCCTCACACGGGGAAATTTTGCGAGTCGATCAAGGATCAAAGGAAGGAGCCTTTAATGGACCCTCGCCCCATAATCGGAATCACCATGGGAGACCCCGTGGGGATAGGGCCTGAGATAACGGTGAAGGCCCTGGCCTCGCCCGATCTCTACAACGTGTGCCGCCCCCTGGTCCTTGGCGACAAGGGGGTCCTTGAATGGGCCTCCCTTCGCATGGGGCCCGCGCCCTCCATGAACCCCATAAGCGATCCGGCCCAGGGCCGCTACGAGCCGGGCTTGATCGACGTGGCCGACCTCTCGGCCCTGGACTGCAAAAGGCTCCTGCCGGGCGCCCCCACCAGGGAAACTGGCCGGGCCATGGTTCACTACATCATGCGGGCCATCGAATGGGCCATGGAAGGCAAGATCGGCGGCGTGGCCACCGGCCCCATCCACAAGGGGGCCATGAACGCGGCGGGCTTCAGCTACAACGGCCACACGGAAATCTTCGCCGAAAAAACCGGCACCAGGGAATACGTCATGATGCTGGCCGGAGCGCGCCTCCGGGTGGTATTGGTCACCATCCACACCGCCCTTTCAAAGGTTCCAGCGGCCATCACCGAAGAGAGGATTCTCTCCACCATACGCGTCACCCACAGGGCCTTGAAGGAGCGCTTCGACATCCCGCGCCCGCGCCTTTGCGTTGCGGCCCTGAACCCCCACGCCGGGGAGGAGGGCCTTTTCGGGGACGAGGAGGAGAAAATCATCATCCCGGCGGTCAAAAAGGCCAAGGCGGAGGGCATGAGCGTAACCGGGCCCTGCCCCGCCGACACACTTTTCTATCACGCGGTGAAGGGCGGCTGCGACGCGGTGGTGTGCATGTACCACGACCAGGGGCTCATCCCCTTCAAGCTCCTGCACTTTGAGGACGGCGTCAACACCACCCTGGGCCTCCCGATAGTGCGCACTTCGGTTGACCACGGCACGGCCTACGACATAGCCGGAACCGGCAAGGCGGGCGCGGAAAGCCTGATGGCCGCCGTGCGCATGGCGGCTGTGCAGGCGAGGTGCCTTAAAGCGAAGTGATGAAAAAACGCCGGGCCACGCCTGATCGGCGGAAAGGATGACCCATGAAGGGAATGGCAAGGGATCTGCGAAAAATCGTGCCGGGAAACTGCGTTCTTTCGGAGCCCGAAGACCTTCTGGCCTACGCCTCGGACGCAACGGCGGACCTGTGCAAGCGCCCGCCGGACGCGGTGGTGATTCCGGCCAACGCGGCTGATGTCGCCAAGGTAATGCGCTACGCCTTTTCGAACGGGGTGCCGGTCACCCCTCGCGGGGCGGGCTCCGGGCTGGCGGGCGGGGCCACCCCGGTCATGGGCGGCATAGTTCTCGACATGAAGCGCATGAACAAGGTCATCGAGGTCAACCGCCGCAACATGACCGCCACCGTGGAGGCCGGGGTCGTCCTGAACTCCTTCAAGGAGTTGATCGCCAGGGAGAGCCTCTTCTACCCGCCCGACCCCCAGAGTGCGGCGGTCTGCACCATAGGCGGCAACGTGGCCACCAGGGCCGGGGGGCCAAGGGGAGTCAAGTACGGCACCACAAGCAACTACGTGCTTGGGCTTACGGCGGTGCTCCCGGACGGCGAGATCATCAAGGCGGGCGGAACCTGCGTAAAGCAGAGCGTGGGCTACGACATCACCCACCTTTTCACGGGAAGCGAAGGCACGCTTGGGGTCATCACCGACGTAAATCTCAGGCTCCTGCCCCTTCCGCCCGCTTCGGCCACGGCAATGGTGGTGTGCGCCACAACCGAGCAGGCGGCGCAGATAGTCTCGGACATAATCGCCGCCGGAACCGTGCCCGCCATGCTGGAGTTTTTAACCCTCATGGCGGCGGCCACCATGAACCAGACCCTGGCCCAACCCCTGCCCTTAACCGGCCAGGCCTATCTTCTGATGGAGATCGACGGCACCGAGGCCGGGGTTAAAGCCAACTGCGAGGTTCTGACCGACCTTTGCACAAAAAGCGGGGCCCAGGAGGTGCGGATAGTCAGCGACCCTGCGGAGGCGGCGGGCTACTGGAAGGCCAGGGCCAGCCTTTATCCCCTCATTCTGACCATGGTAACCAAGACCATAATAGAGGATGTCACGGTTCCGCGCGACAGGCTGCCGGAGTTCGTGAAGCGCATCCAGGACCTTTCCGCTAGGCTTGGTGTGATGATTGGGATAGCTGGGCACGCCGGGGACGGAAACATGCACCCGTCCATCCTTTTCGGCGAGGTGAACGAAAAGACCCTGGCCCAGGCGGAAGAGGCCGTGGAAGAGATAGTCAGAACCGGCCTGGACCTGTGCGGAACCATTTCCGGCGAACACGGCATAGGGCTTCACAAGGCCCGCTTCCTGGAATGGGAGATGGGAAAAACCCAGGTGGCCCTCATGAAGCGCATCAAGGCGGCGTTCGACCCAAAGAGCATAATGAACCCCGGTAAAATCTGGCTTTGGGGGAAAACGGAAAATGACTGACCTTGAATCATTTCGCGCGTTGATGAACAAGTGCTCAAGCTGCGCCTTCTGCCAGGCCACCTGCCCGTCCTTTTCGGCGGACATCACGGAATCCCTCATGCCCCGCGCCCGCATGGCAGTAATAAGGGCCTGCCTTCTGGACAAGACCATGCCCTTGACGCGCCGGGCGAAAAAAATCATCAACCAGTGCCTTTTGTGCGGAAACTGCACCAGGACCTGCCCGGCGTCCATCCCTGTCGAGGAGATGGCGGCCCTGGCAAAGGAAATGATCGGCGGCCCGGATTTCCTTACGGGCATGGTGACGAAAAAATTCATGGAAGGCCGGGGACTTACCGGGCTTTTGCGCCTCTCGGCCAACCTGGGCCGCGCCATGGGAATCTCCCCCAAGGAGGTTCCGGCCTTTGCGGCTGAACAGTTCGCGCCCTCGGACGCCTTTTATCCGGCTATTGGAGACGAGCGGGCCAGGGTGGTCTATTTCGTGGGCTGCGCCGCCAACAGCCTTTACCCCCAAACGGCAAAAGACGTGGTGGACGTGCTGACGAAAAACGGGGTGGCGGTAACAGTCCCGGCGGGAATCACCTGCTGCGGCCAGGCGGCCTATTCTTCGGGGGACCTTAAAAACGCGGCGCGGCTCGTCTCGGTCAACGCGGAAGTTCTTGGGGGGGCGGACACGGTCATCACCGAGTGCACGAGCTGCGCACATTTTTTCAGGTCCAAGGCCGCGAAAGTCGCGGGCGACGATCACCCGTCCATCGAAAAGATCAGGGCTTT
>JACRLG010000011.1:99171-178580 GCA_016235345.1 Deltaproteobacteria bacterium
GGCAACCGATTACCTGGCGGCCCTTGGGCTTTCGTCCGAACCTGCCCGCCTGGAAATATCCGCAACTTATCACCTCCCATGCCATCGGGGTTTTTCAGCCACCTGCGACGACGCGCCCCGGAAACTTTTAAGACAGGTTCCGGGCATTGACTGGCGGGAAATGGCGCACCCGGACGCCTGCTGCGGGGCGGGAGGGCTTTTCTTTGCAAAAAACCGAAAAATGTCGGAAAATATAAAAAGCCGGAAAATGGCCGATATTTCAAAAACCGGGGCGGAATGCGTGGTGACAGCCTGCCCCATGTGCAACAGCTTTATTAGTGGCCCTTTCAGGCAGATAAAAACAATGCACCCATTGAGCCTTTTGGCCAAGGCATACAATAACAGCCGTTGAAGACGGCTAACATCAAGCCTGGATAAAAACGATGAAGTGCAAGGAGTGCGAAAAGCCAATGAGTAAGCGTACTAAATGTACGTGACGGAATTGGCTTTGAAGCACGACACAGCAATTCGCGTTTTTAGACGGGCTGATAAGGAGGCAAATTGAAAATCAAGGGACAGAAAGAACTTCTGGCGGACGTCGTGGCCAAGGGGCTTTGCGTGGGCTGCGGTGGCTGCGTCAACCTGTGCCCCTATTTCGTGACGTACCGGGGAAAGACCTCCATGACCTTTCCCTGCACCCGTGAAACCGGGCGCTGTTACGCCCACTGCCCGAAAACCGAGGTGGACCTTCACGAACTTTCCGAGGCGATCCACAACGAGCCCTACCGGGGGAGCCCGGTCGGCGAGTACCGCCGGGTTGTGGCGGCCCGGGCGGGAAAAAAGGCGGGTGAAGGCGCTTTCCAGGGCGGCGGCACGGTCTCGGCCCTCCTGGCCGCAGCCCTTGCAAAGGGCCTCGCAGAAGGGGCGCTGGTCACCAAAAGCGACAACGTTCTTGGCGATCCGGTGGTTGTCACCGATCTTGCCGGAATACTTGAGGGCGCGGGCTCCAGGTACGCATGTTCCCCGGTTGTGGCGGCCCTCAACAAGGCACAGGCCGAAGGCGCGAAAAAGCTCGCCGTGGTGGGCACCCCCTGCCAGATGACGGCAATCGCGGCCCTTCGGCAAAATCCCCTGGAAAAGCCCGGTTTCGCCGATCCGGTTGCCATAACCATCGGCCTTTTCTGTACCTTCGCCCTGGATGGCCGGGCCCTTGAGGCCCTGGTGAAGGAGGAAATCGGCGACGAGCACGTAATAAGCATGGACATTCCACCCCCGCCCGCAAAGGTGCTGGTTGTTTCCACCGCCACCCGGAAAGTGGAAATCTCCCTGGACCGCCTTCGCCCCATCACCCCAAAGGGCTGCGCCATCTGCCCGGACATGACCGCCGAGTGGGCCGACCTTTCGGTGGGCATGGTGGAGGGCTGTCCCGGCTGGAACACCCTCATCATCCGCACCGAGGCCGGGGACGAGCTGGTCAAGTGGGCGATCAAGCAGGGCTTTCTGGAAGCGGGCAAGGTGGAGTGCGAAAACCTGGATCACCTTATGCTCGCCTCCAACAACAAGAAAAAACGGGCCATAGCCGCAGCCGAGGCGGAAGGGCTTTTGAAAGGCCCCGGCGAGGAAGGCCAGGCGGCGCTCAGAATCCGCCCCGAGGTAGTAGCGCGCATCAAAACCGCTTAGCAGCCTGGCTAAAAACGCGAACTGCTGTGTCAGGCATCGCTAAAAAGTCGGTCACGTACAAAAGCGTACGCTCCCTCCTTTTTAGCTCGCCTTCCTTGCATTTCATCGTTTTTAGCCAGGCTGCACTTGCGGCCCAATGGTTGGGTTGCTCGACCCTAAAAAGGTAGTAGGTTGGGTGGTTCCGGTCCGAAGGACCGGGTTCACCCAACAATTTTAATATGATTCAAGTGTGTTGGGTGAACCTGCCCTTGGGCTTAAACCACCCGACCTGCCGGTGTTGTTTACAGCCCGGCAAGCTGGTTTTTTTCACGCAGCAAAAAAAGGAAAGTAAAGTGGGAGCAGTGGTCGCAGTTGTGGGCAGGCCCAACGTGGGCAAGTCCACGTTTTTCAACCGTCTCACCAAGAGCCGCAAGGCAATGGTGGACGACATCGCAGGCGTCACCAGGGACAGGCTTTACGCCAAGGTCACCCATGAGGACACCACCTTCACCCTGGTTGACACGGGCGGCTTTCACCGAAACGACCCGGACGGGTTCGTTTCCCAGATTCACCACCAGATGAAGGAGGCCGTTTACGAGGCCGACTGCGTGGTGATGCTCCTGGACGGCCGCCTGGGCCTTTCGCCCTATGACCGGGACATGCTGGACCTTCTGCGGCCCCTTCAAAAGCCCAAGTTCTTCGTGGTGAACAAGGTTGACGACCCCGGCCAGGAACACCTTTCAGCCGACTTCGCCGAACTCGGCCTGGAGCGCCTCTACACCCTCTCGGCGGCCCACGGCTACGGCGTGGACTACTTTCTGGACCGGCTCGTAAAGGCGCTTCCCCGCCACGACCCGGACCCCGAACTTGAAAACGTCCCCAAGATCGCAGTGGTGGGACGGCCCAACGTGGGCAAAAGCTCCTTCATCAACCGCATAGTGGGCGCAGAGCGCATGATAGTAAGCGACGTTCCGGGCACCACGCGGGATTCGGTGGACAGCACCGTGAAGCGCGACGGCAAGAGCTACGTCTTCGTTGATACCGCAGGCATACGCCGCAAAAGCAAAACCAGCCAGCGGCTCGAAATCTTTTCCATCATGCGGGCCTTGAAAAGCCTTGAGCTGTGCGACGTGGCGATGATCCTCTTAGACGCCTCGGAGGGCATCACCGACCAGGACGTGAAGGTGGCGGGCTACGCCTACGAGCGCGGCTGCGCCGTGATTTTGGTCGCCAACAAGTGGGACCTTCTGGAAAAGGACAACAAGACCTCAAAACGCTTCGAGGAAAAGGTGAGGGACATGACCCGGTTTCTGGGTTTCGCGCCCTTCCTCACCATGTCCACCCTCACCGGCCAGAGGATTTCCAAGCTCTTTCCGCTCATCGACGAGGTTTACGCCCAGTATTCCGCAAGAACCGGAACAGGGGCCTTGAACCGCGTAATGGAGGCTGCCTTTACCCGGCACGTTGCGCCCATGGTGAAGGGAAAGCGGATCAAGTTCTTCTACACCACCCAGGTGGCCACCAAGCCGCCCACCTTTGTGGCCTTCGTGAACTACGCCGAAGACATTCATTTTTCCTACGAGCGCTACCTCATAAACCACATAAGGGCCGAGCTTGGCCTTACCCACACGCCCATACGTTTGTTTTTCAGGCAAAGGGATCGCAGATCGAGAGACCAATAAACGCCCGTCTAAAAACGCGAACTGCTGTGTCACGCTTCAAAGCCAATTTCGGTCACGTACAAACATCCTGACATAGCCCAGGAGCTCTGCGATTTCCTGGGCGGGTACGCTCCCTTATTGGCTTTTTGCGTTCCTTGCATTTCATCGTTTTTATCCAGGCTTGTATCAAGCCTTTTTCGACAGACTGACAGAAATGATTATCTCATACAACCCACAAAGAAATCCCATCCATGAACATCAAAAACAAGGCCGCCTTTCATGGATGACATCTTCGAGCAGAAGGCCGCGGAGGAGCTTCAAAGGGACGCTCCTTTAGCCGAGAGGATGCGGCCCAGGACCATTGACGAGGTGATGGGCCAGGAGCACCTTCTGGCGGACGGCGGGCTTTTGCGCCAGGCCGTGGAAAAGGACCGGCTGTTCTCGCTGATATTCTGGGGACCGCCCGGCTGCGGCAAGACCACCCTGGCCCGCCTCCTTGCCCTTGGCACGAAATCCCGCTTCATCCAGTTTTCGGCGGTGGGCGCGGGTGTGGGCCAGATACGCGAGGCGGTTGTTGAGGCCAAAAAGGAAAGGGCGCAATCCCGCCGCACCATTGTTTTCGTGGATGAAATCCACCGCTTCAACAAGGCCCAGCAGGACGGCTTTCTTGGCCACGTGGAAAGCGGCCTCATAACCCTTGTGGGCGCGACTACGGAGAACCCCGGCTTCGAGGTCATCGCTCCCCTTCTGTCCCGTTGCCGGGTGCTCACCGTAAAGGCCCTTTCGGCTGAAAGCCTGGCCGCTCTTCTGGATCGCGCAGTAACCGACCCCGAACGGGGCCTTGGAAGCCAGGGCCTTTCCCTTTCAGCCGAGGCCCGCGATATCCTGGCCGACGCCGCAGGCGGCGACGCAAGGAAGGCCCTGAACAGCCTGGAAACCGCCGCCTTCCTGGCCAGGAGCGACCCTGCGGCGGAAGGGGCCATAAGCCCTTCCCACGCTGCGGAGGCCCTCCAGAAAAAGACCCTCTCCCACGACAAGGCGGGCGAATCCCACTACAACTTAATCTCGGCACTTCATAAGAGCCTCAGGGACTCCGACCCGGACGGGGCGATTTACTGGCTTTACAGGATGCTTGACGCGGGCGAGGACCCCCTCTACATCGCCCGGCGCATGGTGCGCTTCGCCACCGAGGACGTGGGCAACGCCGACCCCAACGCGCTATCCGTAACCATCGCAGCAAGGGATGCCTACCACTTTCTCGGCTCCCCGGAGGGCGAGCTGGCCCTTTGCCAGGCGGCCTGCTACCTTGCCACGGCCCCCAAGAGCAACTCCCTCTACATGGCGGAAAAATCGGTGAGGGCCGCCATTGCCCGCACCGGGGCGCTGGACGTTCCCCTGGTCATAAGAAACGCCCCCCCCCCCCCCCATGCGCCAGCTCGGTTACGGAAAGGGCTACCAATACGTGAAGGACCGCCTCTCCCGCTGGCGTGAATATCTTGCGGCCAAAGGCCGTGCGGGCGCGCCGGAAAAACAGGACTGAGGCCGCGCCGCAATTTTCCTTCCATTGGCAGGCCTTCAATATTTGCCCTTTACAATTCCCGCAGCAATACTGTTTAATTTCAGCAATAATTACAGGTTGGTTCTTCAGCCGGTTTTCCGCCGAAACCCAAGGGAGCAAAATCCGAAATGGCCATTTCCGCCGAAAAGGATTTGAGCCTCGATATCGAGGCCGAACGGCTCGTCAACGAGGCGTCAGGCAGGTCGGCCAAGGGTTTTTCCGTTCCCGGCCTTTCCGAGCGCCTGCACGAGGAACAGAAAATGGCCGACGCCAGAAGCGTTCTTCTGGTGAGGTTCATGGTTGACTGCGCGGACGCCATTTCAGCGGCGTCCAAAGGAAACATGGAAAAGGCCGGCCAGTTGAAGGCGCGGATGAAGGAGGCCCTGGACACAATGGGCCGGATGCCCGAACGGCCCGGCGGCCTGGTCATCCGCTTCCGTGGCCGACACCTGCCAAGCGAGGGCAAGGCAAGCGCCAGGAACGATTACGAGGTGCTTCTGGGCTCGGCCCGCCTGGACGCGGTGGCTGTGGCGGGAGTGGCCAAAAGGACGGCCTCGGAAAGCCTCAAGGCCGACTTCCTGCGGGCCGCCTCGGTTTTCACCTCCCTTGGCATCAACACCCTGCACTTCACCCTGTTCGACGAGGACGATGACCTTGACGGGATGGCCGAGAGGTCCCTTTCCGCCCTTTTGGGTTACTGCTACTCGGTTGCCGTGGATGAGGGCGTCTGCGCCGATGAGGCCGGGGCCTGCATAACCGTTTTACGGGACCCCCTGGGCGAGCCGGTGGCCGATCTTTCCATACTGGCCGCAGTGAACGGCGTGAAGCCAACTGCCATAAACGAGATGGCGGAAAAGGTCCGGGCCCTCATGGACAGGGCAGCCCCGGACAGCCCCCTTCTCCAGTACGTGTCCGTGTCCGCCGCCGCCTTCGCCTTCGACAAGCTGAAGGCCCAGCTCAAAAAGCCCTCGGTGTCCGTCAACAACATGCGCTGGCTCTTTGCGGCGGACGACTCCGACGCCCTTCCCCCCCCCAGCGCGGCGGTCGTAAGGTTCTCGTCGGTGATTTTCGGAAGCGACTCCAGAAAGGCCGCCCGCCTGGCCACCAGCCTCTACGCAGACGACTACGGGCGCATAGACTCGGTGGAGCTCGTGGAGCGCTTAAAGCTCGCCTCGGACCTTCTTGCGGCCCTGGACCGCCACGCGGCATCCAGGGACGTCCTTACGGGCCACGTGCTTTCCACACTCCGGGCCGACATGGAGCTGGTGCCTGATAACATTCTGGAATCCATCTCTTTTTCCAACAGGCAGGCCGAGGCATCGGCCCCCGGAACAGGCCCGGTGAGAAGACTTCTGGACGAGCGCGTTTTCGACCTCTGCCTCTTTTTCCAGAGCCGGGCCACGGTGCGGAAAAAAATGAAGGCCATGGTGAAGGAGCCGGTGCGCTTCGACAACGCGGACTGTGAGGCCCTTTCCAGGGATTTCGACTCAAGCCCGGAAGCGGCCCGCGAACTCCTGGAACTGGTGGGCTCCTGTTTCGACAAGGGCGGGCATTTCCAGAGGTCCGTCTTTGACATGAACATTCCGGCCTTTGCCCGACATCACAAGGTGTTCGAGTTTCTGTGGCATTTTTTGAAGGAGCACATGCACCGGGCCGAGCGCATAGCTTTTTTGAACGCCTTGAAGGTGCTCATCGACCAGATGAAGGAGCCCAAGCGGGCCTTAAGGGTTCTTCTGGGCGATTTCGCCCACGACCCCCAGTCGGTGAATTTTTACGACAGAAACGGCCTCATGCTGGCCAACCTCCTCTTGCGCACCTTCACCAAGGAGCTTCACCAGAACATCGAAACCACCCCCGAAGAGGTCCTCCAGGTGGTGAAGGGCCTTGACCCGGACCGCACCGGCTTTGCCCGGAGCATCATAGACGCCGAAAAGGAGCGCTTCTTTCTAAAGGTGAAAACCATACACCGGGAGCGCCAGGAGGCCCTGGACCCCAAGACCGCGTCGTTTTCCATGCCGCCCGCTTACCTGCTCTCGCTGGAGCGGGAAATCTACATCTTCTTCTCCCTCATCGGGGGCGTGGCCGCCGTGGCCACCTTGCGAAGCGCCCTCCGGGAATACGGAGACCCGCACTCGGAGCTCTACCGCCTGGCAAAGGGCGGAAAGCACCTTTTGGACGTGTTGGGCATACTCCAGATAATTCTGCGCGGCGTGAAAAGGATAGGCGAGCGGAGCGACCAGGTGTACGCCAGCCAGATCAAGGCCCAGACCCTGGAGTTCATGGACCTTAAAAAGACCCCGGAAACCGCCGATGCCGTGAAAAAGATGATGAAGTGGCTGTGAACGGTTGAGATGGAAACAGCTGGCCCTTCCGCTGCCAGCAGCTTTTCGCCAGTCTGTTGGAAAATCATGATACGACAGGCTGATGAAAAACGATGAGCCGTGAAGGAGTGCGAAAAGCCAATGAGTCAAGCGTACCCACCCAAGAAATCGCAGAGTTCTTGGGCTAAATCAGGATGGCCGTACGTGACGGAATTGGCTTTGAAGCAGAACTCTGCCGGATCGCGTTTTTCGACAGCCTGTCAGGCATCGTCCTTGACAACAGTATTAATAGATTGCTATTGAATCTAATCAATCCACAGTCTTTCTTTTCAACCATCGGGAAAAGCGCATGAACCGGAAAGCCAAGGCTCTTGTTCCTGGCGAAAAGGCCGCTTCACCCAAACTAGCCGACTTGGTCACCATGGAAGACCCGGGCGCGGTTTTGGGCGAGACCCTCGCCGTGGCCCGGCTCATAAGCCCCTCAATTGACACGGTTTTTGTGCGTCATGTTTTCGGTGATGTCCGGTCCCTGTTCGAGGGCGTCTATCCCCACTACCGGCGCTGCAACACCGATTTCCACGATTTCCAGCACACCACCGACTGCCTTCTGGCAATGGTCAGGCTCATGCACGGCGCGCATCTGTCCGGTATTGATCTCACCGAAAAGGAAGTGCGGCTGGGACTTGTGACCGCTTTGATGCACGACACCGGCTACATACAGAAGGACACCGAAACCAACGGCACCGGAGGTTGCTACACAAAGGTGCACGTGGACCGCTCCATCGACTTCATGGAAAGCTACTTCAACCTGCACGGGCTTTCCGAGGCGGATTTTCACCTGTGCCGCAGATCGCCAGCCGCACCTACCTTGAAAAACTGGTTTTTCTTTACAAGGAATTCTCCGAGGCCGGAATCCCCGGATTCAGGGACGAATATGACCTTCTGGTAAAGACAGCCAATTTCTACGACATCACCAAAAAGCGCCTGAAAAACGAGCTTTCCGGGATGAATCATTACGTCAAGGCCCATTTCCTGTCCAGGCACGGGATAGACTCCGACCTCTACGCAGAGGCCATGGAAAACAACATCAGCTACCTGGACCACGTGCTCGCCTCCTACGGCGACGACTACAGAAACCACCTGCGCCGGGGCGGGCTGGTCCGTCCAGCTGAAAACCCGGGCTGATACGCCCCCATCCCCGTTTCCAGGTCTTTCGCCATCCTTTCCGCCGTCGCCCTTTTCCGGCCTTCATGCCCGCCATTGCCTTTTCCGGGCCTGCGCTATTGCAAAAGGGGCTCCCGCGCCTTATATAAGACGGCTGGAGGAGTTTTCGTCTTCATTAGGGCGGGAGGCAGTTTTCTTGTGGGATGAAACAAAAAACCCGGATTGCGCCCCAAGGTCCCGGAAAAAGATCGTGCTGGCCATGGCCGCCTTTTTTCTGGGCCTTGTGCTGATAAGCCTCGTTTTCGCGCACTTCAACCTTGACCGAAGGATCAGCGGCGTCTTCCACCATCCCCAGGAAGGCTTTTTCCTGGAGGACCACGCGCCCTGGATTTGGCTGTACCGCTTTGGCACCATCCCCGGCCTGGTTTTCATAGCGCTTTCAATTTTCGCCTTTTTCATGTCCACCCTTTCCCCAAGGTGGGCCGACATCAGAAGGCCCGCCGCCATAGTGGTCCTTACGGCGCTTCTGGGAAGCGGCATAATGGCCAACGTGGTGCTGAAACCCTACTGGGGACGCCCAAGGCCCAGCCAGACCACGGACTTCGGCGGGGAGTGGGCCTACAGAGACGCCCTTTCCCCCGGAACCCCCGGCAAGGGCCAGTCCTTTCCCTCCGGCCACTGCACCATAGCCTTCCTTTTCGTAAGCGCCTGGGCAGCCCGCAAAAATTACCCGCGAGCCGCTTTTGCAATAACGGTTTTCGGACTTACCTACGGCCTTTTCATGAGCGCGGCCCGCATCGTTCAGGGGGCCCATTTCGCAACGGACACCATGTGGGCCTTGGGGGTGATAGTCCTTTCCGCCGGGTTCTGGGACGTGGTCCTCCCGGACCCCCTCTTTGGGCGTGAACAGGCGGCTGGCCGTATAAGGCCGGTCCCGGCGATTATCGCCCTTGCCGCCCTTCTTGTGCTCGGCTTCGATTTCGCGGCGCACAGGCCCTTTTTCGAGCATCACAGAAGGTACGTCTACCTCGAACCCGGCATAAAAAAAATTGTGATAAGGACGAACGTGGCCCTTACAAAGGAGCAGGTGATAAGGGACGCCCAGGGGCTGCCCAGGATATTGCTTGATTCCCAGGGCTTCGGTTTTTTCAGCGCCCGGAGGGTTCTTACCGACAGGCGCGAGGTAAAAGGGGACACACTGATCCATCATTACGACATAAGGGCGACCGGCTGGTTTTCCGAGCTGAACCACTCGGCCAGGGTGATCCTGCCCCCCTCGGTTCCAGCCGGCCTTTCGGTGGCCTTTGAAACCCCCGAAGCTGCCCGATAAGCCGCATGAGCCGCTTTCAGGTTCTTTTCCTTTTGCATGAGGGGCCAATAGGGTATATATACGGAATTCCGTTCGCAATACGGCTTGGACTCCCATAAAAACCAAAAGATTTTAAGGACTTTTCAAGGAATCACGAAATGGACAGGAAAAAAATACTCCAGCTGGTCAAGTCCCCCCCGGCCCTTTCGGACACGCCGGTGGCCCAGCCCTATTATCGCCTTCTGGAGGAGGGCCTTTGGCCCCTCACGTCCAAGGTCGCAAGAGACCCCGACATCTACACGGCGGCGTCCCTTTTGGCGGCCCTCCTGGTTCCCATGGGGTTCTGGCTTCATCCGCTCGTGGGCGCTTTTCTCATGATGGCCTCCGGCCTCTTCGACACCATGGTGGAGGTTGCGGCCAGGGAATCCGGGCTCGATTCCCCCCTTGGGGCCTTTCTCAACTCTTGCATGGACCGGGTGAGGGACTTTCTCTTCCTTTTCGGTTTCTGGGTGCTCTTTTTCGGGGCGGACGACCCTCTTCCGGGCTCCGGCCTCATTTTCTCCAGCTTCCTTCTGATCTCCCTTTTCAATTACACCCGCACCAGGGCCACGGCCCTTGGGGTGGAGATTCCCCCCGGATTCATGGAGCGCGGTTTCCGCACCATCTATCTCATATTCTGGGCCGTGCTCCTGGGGTTCTTCCCCGCCTCACGCGACTCCGTCCTGTGGGGGGGGCTTTTCCTGTTCGATCTTCTGATAATGGCCGCCCTGGCTGGCCGCATAGTGCTGATCCAGGCCGAGCTTCAGGTCCGTAAATAGCCTGAGGTTCAAACGGAGAATCGCCCCATGAAAATCCTGATAACCGGCGGACTCGGATTCGTGGGAACCTGCCTCACCGGGCGCTTTCTTGAGGAAGGCCACTCGGTGACCTCCCTGGACCGAGCCCCCCACGCGAGACTTGCACATCCCGGCTACGCCTATCTGAGCGCCGACACCACCCTCCCCGGCCCCTGGCAGGAGGTCGTGGCCACCCACGACGCCGTCGTGAACCTGGCCGGGGCCACCATATTCAAACGCTGGAACGATGCGTACAAAAAGGCCGTCTGGGACTCCCGGATACTCACCACCAGGAATCTGGTGCAGGCCATTCCCGAAGGAAGCGGAATCACGCTTTTGAGCACCTCGGCGGCGGGCTATTACGGATTTCGGGGGGACGAGGAATGCTCCGAGGACACCCTGCCCGGCGACGACTTTCTGGCCAGGGTGTGCGTGGGCTGGGAAACGGAGGCGAAAAAGGCGGCTGACAGGGGCGCGAGGGTGGTTATCACCCGCTTCGGGGTGGTTTTCGGCAAAAACGGCGGGGCCCTAAGCCAGATGGCCAAAACCTTCCGCCTGGGAGTCGGAGGGCCGCTGGGAAGCGGCAACCAGTGGTTTTCGTGGATTCATATCGAAGACCTCGCTTCCGCCATGCTCTTTTGCCTCAATAACAAGGCGGTTTCCGGGCCGCTCAATTTCATGGCCCCCTACCCGGTCCGCAACCGCGACATGGCAAAGGCCCTGGGCCGCGTCCTCAAGCGCCCGGCGGTGATCCCGGCCCCGGCATGGGCGGTGAAGCTCGCCCTGGGCGAGTTCGGGGACGCCATTCTTCACGGCCAGCGCGGAGTTCCCACGGGCCTTTCAAAACTCGGCTTTACCTTCAAATATCCCGAAATCGAAGGGGCCATGCGGGAGGTCCTTTTCTCCTGATGGACTCCCGGAAGGCCATCTGCGACCCCGCAACCCTTGCGGCCATAAAGGGCGCGAACCCGGACTCCGCAACCCTTGTGGTCCGCCGCCATCCCATGCGCATCCCCGGCCACTTCGCCGCCCTCATCCGTACGCACGACGACCCCCTGGGCCTACAGGCCGTTCCATCCATCAGCGAGCTTCTATGCGACGGCGAAGACGACCCCCTTTGCGAGGAGGCACAGTCGCCCGTTCCCAACCTGGTCCACCGCTACCCGGACCGGGTCCTCTTCCTGGTGGAAAACCGCTGCGCCCTCTACTGCCGCCACTGTATGAGAAAGCGCCGCACGGGGGCAACCGGGCCGGTCGCCCCCGTTATCCTGGATCGCGGGATAGGCTACATAAAGGAAAATCCGGCGGTGCGCGAGGTGGTGCTTTCGGGCGGGGACCCCTTGATGATGGACCGGGACAGCCTTTTGGGGCTTCTGGGGGAGCTTCGGAAAATCCCCCACTTGAAGGCGCTTCGCATCCACACGAGGGTTCCGGGAGCAGACCCCGCGCGGGTGACGGAAAAACTCGTTTCCGGGCTTGGACGGTTTTCGCCCCTTTTCATCAACATCCAGTTCAACCACCCGGCGGAGCTGACCGATGAGGCGAAAGAGGCCGCAAGGAGGCTGGCCAAGGTCGGAATCCAGCTTGGGTCCCAGAGCGTTCTTTTAAGGGGGGTGAACGATGATTCCGAAACCCTGGCCGAACTTTTCACCGGTCTTCTGGGAATGGGGATAAGGCCCTACTGCCTGCACCACCCGGACCCCGTGGCGGGAACCGGGCATTTTTCCGTGCCGCTCTCAAGGGGGCTGGAACTGGCGGCCTCGCTTAGGGGCAGGATATCCGGCATGGCGGTGCCCCACTACATGCTGGACATTCCGGGCGGGTTCGGGAAAACCGCGCTTTTGCCGGGCTCGGTGGAAATACTCGGAAACGGAAGCTACAGAATCAGGTGCTTTCGGGGGATATGGCGCGATTATCGGGACCGGGTTTCCCCCGCCTGACGATTCTTCCCATCTTCGGGGTGAATTTTCCGCCCGCCCCCATCCTTCTTCCCAAAATCCTCACCACCAGAAGACCTATGGCCAGAAAGCCAAAGCCCACGGCCACCGAGGCTGTTTCCGGGTCAACGCCGAGCCTTCCCGAAAGCGCCTGCCCAAGGAAGGTTCCGCAGAAAAGGGCCGCCACTGGCGTAAGGTAAACGAAATACGCCCCGGCCAGAACCCGCCTGCTGGAGAGAACGAGGCTCACGGTGTCTCCGGGCAGGGCGCCAAGGCTGTTATCAACCAGCACGTCAACCTCGTTTCCGCCCCCTAAAGAATGGCAGCCCGACCGGGCCGTGCATGACTCTCAGGCCCCTGTGCGGCACGTGCGCACAAGGGCCATGCCGCCGGAGAGCCTCACCACCGTTCCTTCTTCTTCAGCCATGCCTGTTCATTTCCGATAGGAGAACGACATCCGCCCCGAAATCAGGCCGCCTCACCGGCCTTGGCGGTTTTTTTGTAACATACAAGACCGCACTGAAGGCAGCGGGACGCCTCGGCCAAAACGGTTTCGGCGTTATAGGCCGCTTCCCGCTCGCCCGAACCGGGCGCTCCGGCAGGCGTCGGGTTCCTGGGCGCGGGCCTGACCCCCGAAACCTCGAAAACCTTCTGGACAAATGAGGCCGGGGTGCGGAAATTTTCCACGCGCTTAAGGTCGCCGCCTTCGGAAAGCACGTGCATGGCCGCAGCCGCCCTTCGACCCGCCCCCACTGCGGCGACCGCCGCGAAATAATCGGTGCCCGCGTCCGACGGGGCGCAAAATCCAAGGCCGGTGGCTGTGGCCGGGTTCTTGTAGGAGGCCAGGGCCTCCCAGACCACGGGGGAAGCGGCGCTTGCATCAGGCGCGGCCTCTTCGGAAGCGGCCTTTTCGACAGCCTCATCCACGGGCTTTCTGCGAATAACCAGTTCGGGCACCCGGCCCGATGCGAAGACCACGGAAGTGGCCGGAATCTCAACGGTTCCCTCAAGCCCCTCCACCCGCACCGCCGCCAGGGCATCACCCTCGCCAAGAAGCGCGGTGACAGCGCCTGTAACGATCCTCACTCCCTCGCCCGGCTTTTCGTCCGGTTCATTCCTCAAGACCGCCACAGAGCCTTCGGGCGCGGCGGCCAGAGCCGCCTTTGAGCCCCCCACGAAAACAGGGCGCTCGCCCAGGCCTTCCGGCCCATGCCTCATGACGTCCACCAGCAGAAACACGCCCGGAACCGCAGGACCCGGCCTTTCCCCGCCAAGGAGCGCAAGCCTCGCGTCCCAGCCGCCAAGGGCCGTGAAGACCGATTCATACCCATCCGCCAGAAGCTGCGCCACGGTCACGTCCAGGCCCAGGACTGTTTCGGTGCGCACCGTAACGCCCATGGCCGTTACGTCTTCGATCTCGTGATCCAGAACCTCGCGGGGGAGGCGATCCGGGGCAATGGCCATGCGCAAAAGCCCGCCAGGCATCTCCGTCGCCTCGAAAACCGTGGGGGAATGGCCCAGCCGGGCCAGGAAGTAACCGGTTGAAAGGCCCTCTATGCCGCCGCCCGCCACCGCGAATTTTTTCCCGGTTTCCGGCGCCTTGCGGGGAAGGACCCTTTCGGTGACCGCGTACTGGCGGTCGGCCAGGAAGCGCTTTACGCAGTTGATGGAAACGGCCTCGTCGGCAAGGCTTCTGCGGCAGGCGGTTTCACAGGGACGGGGGCAGATGCGGCCTATGATCCCCGGAAAGGGCATCCTCTCCTTGACTACGCGCAGGGCCTCGTCGAACTTTCCTTCGGCTGCCAGCCCAACGTAGCCGCTTATGGAAAGCCCCGCCGGGCAGGCCGCCTGGCAGGGGGTGACGCACTGGTCCTCGGTGAGTTCGGCAAGTATCCGGCGCGTGAGGGAGCTTAGGCGGATGATGTGCTTGGGGCAGATTCTCTCGCAGGTTCCGCAGCCGGTACATTTGGCCTCGTCCACAACCGGGATGCCGTCCGGCCCCATGGAAAGGGCGTCGAAGGGGCAGGCCCTGATGCAGGTGCCAAGGCCCAGGCAGCCGATCCTGCACACCTTGGCCCCGCCGTGAAGCACGGCGGCGGCCCGGCAGTCCGTAAGGCCCATGTAACGGAACCTGGTTTCGGCCTCTTCCATGCCGTATGTGCAGTCGGGCCGCGCGAAATCAGGCTCCCTGGCAACCATCGAGACGCCAAGGGCGGCGGCGATGGCAAGGGCCACGTCCTCGCCGCCCGCGACGCAGGAGGTGGCCGTGCTCTTTCCTTCCACAATGGCAATCGCGTTGGCCGAGCACCCGGCAAAGCCGCAGCCTCCGCAGTTGGCTCCTGGCAGGGCCGCTTCCACGGCGGCTATGACAGGGTCAACGTAAACGTAGAAAACCTTGCTGGCCACGGCAAGCCCAAGGCCCAGAACAAGGCCCAGAATCCCCATCACCAAAACCGCGATCAACACGAAGGATAATGTCATCAATCAACCTCTCAGAACGCATTTGTCCGTCTGCCATATTCATCCGGCGATAATCCGTAAAAGCCTTCAATGCCGACCCTTCAAAGGCTCTCCCTCAAGCGGAAGAGCAGAAAACCGGCAAGGGCTCCGAAAATGGCGTTGGCGGTCCAGGCCGCGACAGCCGGGGAGTAATACCCGGCATAGCCCACCGAAAGGGCCAGGCTGTGAACCGCCCAGTAGGCGAAGGCAAGCGTTATGCCGATTACGGCGTTGGCCGCCATTCCCCGGCTTTCGCGGCCTCCCCCGGAAACCGCGAGCCCCCCGGCGGAAACCGCCATTATGAGTGAGACCCAGGGAAAGGCCAGCTTGGCGGCGGAGTCCACCCTAAGCCTTACGGCCTCGTAACCCTCGGCCTCTATGCGGTCCGCGTGCTCCGAAAGGTCCCGGTAGGTGCTCTCCTCCGGCCTCCTGACGGCGCTTTTCATGTCCTCCGGGGTGACGGCCAGGGTCACGGACCTCTGCCCCAGGGACCGGGCAGTGTCGCCGGTGGGCGAGAAGGTCTGCTCCAGAACCCTGGAGAGCCGCCACGTCTTTCCGTCGAACTCGGCGCTTTCTGCGTCTATCCGCCTTATAAGCCGGTATCGGGGATCGAAGAAATTCAAGGTCACCCCGAAGGCCGTGCCGGAGGCCGGCACGTAGTGGGCCACGTGGCCCAGAAGCCCCCTGCTCGAAAACCACAGGTCGGTGCTTTCCTTTCCCGGCTTGGGAAGTTCCTTCTTCACCTCGCCCAGCCAGATCTTGTTGGCCATGCGGGCCGTGTGGGGAACCACGGACTCGGAAAAGAGCAGAAGCCCAAGGGCCGCCAGAACCCCTAAGGATATCGCCGGAACCAGAAGCCTGACCGGGCTTCCGCCCCCTGCCCGGAAGGCCGTTATCTCGTTGTTCCGGCTCATTATGCCGAAAACGAAGAGAACCGACAGAAGCACCGCCACCGGGAGCACCTGGGCCGCCACAAAGGGAACGCGCAAAACGAAAAAGGCGAAGGCCCGCGACATGGGAAGCCCGGCCTCCATGAAATCGTCGATCTTCTCGAAAAAATCCACCGACAGGAAAATGCCCACCGCCACCAGGAGCACGAAAAAGAGGTACCTGGCGAGATTTTTCGATATGTGGCGCGCGATGATGGTCAAGTCTTCACCGCTTCCTTCCGATTCTCGCAAGCAGCATGGACCCGATCCTCGCGGGCATGGCTGTGAGGTCCACCGGCCTGTCGTCTGCGGCCCGCATGAACAGGTAGACACCGAGCGCCCCAAGGGCAAGGTTGGGCGTCCACATGCCCACCGCCGGAGGGTAGTACCAGGCCCCGGCCTCGCCCAGGACCTCGCCCAGGGCCAGCATGATATAATAGACCAGGAAGAAAAAAATTCCAAGCCCGACCCCGAAACTCCTTCGGGCCGAGCGCGACACTATGCCAAGAGGCACGGCCAGAAGCCCGAACACCACGCAGGCAAAGGGTATGGACATCTTCTTGTGAAGCTGGAGCACGGCGAGCCAGTACAGGTCGTCCCTTTCCATGCGGTTTCCTATGAATTCCAGAAGCTCCGAAAAGGTCATCTCCTCCTCGTCCTTGGGCCGGTTGGAGGCGGTGAGGCTTAGGGCGGATTCCAGGTCCATGTCCAGCCGGTAGGTGTCGAACCTGAAGGAATTGGCCGAGTTGTCGGCAAGGTTCACATGGTTTATGACGCCGTCGGTGAGCCAGAGCCGCCACACGCCGCGCACCGGATCGCTTTCCAGGGAGCCCGACGATGCAACGATTATGCCGGTGACCCCAGGATGCTGGCGGTCCTCGATGAAAACGTGCCGAAGGGTCCGCCTCTTTGGGTCGATCTCGTTGATATAGATGACCACGCCCTTGAATTTCGTGTTGAAGGCGCGGGCTTTCAGGGCCACGTCCGCGCTGGTTTTCGCCACCTGCCGCAGAAGGTCCTTCATGGAAACCCTGCCCCAGACCAGGCCCTTCACCCCCATGAAGGCCGTGAGGCACGCGGCGGCCAGGCAGAAGACCAGGACCGGCGCAAGGAGCCCCGAAAGCCCGTAGCCGCCGGATTTCAGGGCCGTTATCTCGTTGTCGGAGCTCAATTTGAAAAAGGTGAGCAGAACAGCCAGCATGGCCGACATGGGGATCACGAAGGTGAGGAAAAAGGGCATGGTGTAGATGACCAGAAGCACCACCGAAAGCATGCCCACCCGGAAATTTACCACGTAATCGGCCAGTTGCGGCATCTGGGACATGAGGAAAACAAAGGACAGTATCCCGGCTGAAACGAAGAAGGGACCTATCATCTGCTTTAAAAGGTAAACATGAATAATTTTCAGTTTCATGGGCTGTGACCCTGCCGAAAACCGCGTCCCGGTGCGGATGCGCGCCGCTTCAAGGCGGGCGCGCGGACCCTTCGACCAAACGAATTTTCTTACCACCAAGCCGGTTATTTTCCAAACCAAATAAATGTGCTTTCTTCCAGGGCTGCCGCAAATGGAATGAAAGGACCAAGGTTCAGTGCCTCTTGGATGAAAAACTGTGCACCTGCTGGAGAGAAGGCTTTCGTCGCCCCGGCGGAGGCCGGGGTCCAGGAAAAATGTTGCAGGCGGCAAAGGACTGGATTCCGGCCTACGCCGGAATGACGGATGGCGTGGCTTCCCTGGTTATTACTGCACCTAACAAAGCTGAAAATTATTCAAAGGCGCTTTTCCTTTTCATATGCGTTCACCCTGCATTTTCTCCCAGGGCAACTGCATATGGAAAATTTCGCCATGATTTAAGGGTTAGCGGCTTTCCTGGGAGCGCGGGCGTCCCGCCCGCATCGGCGGCAAAAGCGGGCGGGACGCCCGCGCTCCCAGGAAAAAAACGACTGGGCCGACTGCCGGTGACGCCTGCTCTTTTCCATATGCGCTCGCCCGATTTTCTCCGGGTTTTGTTGACACCCGTTGCGAAAGCGGCTAAATTTTTTAATTCGGGTTTCCGGGCAAACCGTTTTCCGTCCTGAAACCTGCACCAAAAAAATTCGAGCACGACACCCCGAAGGCGGCGCGCCATGAAAAATATACGAAATTTCAGCATAATAGCCCACATCGACCACGGCAAGTCCACCCTGGCGGACCGCCTGATCCAGGCTGCGGGGGTTGTATCCACCCGCGATTTCCGGGATCAGATTCTGGACAGCATGGACATCGAACGCGAGCGCGGCATCACCATAAAAAGCCAGACCGTGGTCCTGCCATACAAGGCCAAGGACGGCATTGAATACTCGCTGAACCTAATCGACACCCCCGGCCACGCCGATTTCACCTACGAGGTCTCCCGCGCCCTGGCCTCCTGCGAGGGGGTGCTTTTGGTGGTGGACGCAAGCCAGGGGGTGGAGGCCCAGACGCTGGCCAACCTGTATCTGGCCATGGAGCACAACCTGGCCGTGGTTCCGGTCATCAACAAGATCGACCTGCCATCGGCTGACATCGAACGCACCTTAAAGCAGATCGAGGACGACCTGGGGCTTGACCCGGAAACCGCCATAGCGGTCTCGGCCAAGGACGGCATCAACATAGAGGCGGTTTTCGAGGCCGTGGTGCAACACCTGCCCCCGCCCGTGGGCGACCCCGAAGCGCCCCTGAAGGCCCTCATCTTCGATTCCCACTACGACCCCTTCCGGGGCACCATCGTCCACTTCCGGGTCTTCGACGGATCCATAGCCGCAGGCGACCGCATCATGTTCATGCATAACGGCGCGGTTTACAAGGTTGAAGAGGTGGGCATCTTCAGAATAATCCGGGTGAAAAAGGACCGGATTTCTGCGGGCGAGGTGGGTTACTTCATCGCCGGAATCAAGACGGTTTCGGACACCCGCTGCGGCGACACCATAACCCTCAAGGACCGGCCCGCGAAAGAGGCCCTTCCGGGTTTCCGGGACGCCAAGCCCGTGGTGTTCTCATCCATCTATCCCGTTGCCTCGGACGACTACGAGAGCCTTGCCGAGAGCATGGAAAAGCTCAAATTAAACGACGCCTCCCTAACCTACGAGAAGGACTCGTCGGCGGCATTAGGCTTCGGTTTCCGGTGCGGCTTTCTGGGCCTTCTTCACCTTGAGGTTGTCCAGGAGCGCCTTGAACGCGAGTACGACCTCTCGCTCATCCTCACGGCCCCTTCGGTGCGCTATGAAATCCTCATGCGCTCCGGCGAGACCATGATCGTGGACAACCCGGCCCTCTACCCGGACCCCTCCCAGATCGAAAAGAGCTTCGAGCCCTTCATTCGGGCCGCCATCATAATCCCCGACCGCTACATGGGCGCGGTGATGAAGCTCTGCCTGGACCGCCGGGGCGTCAACAAGGGCTATCAGTATCTTACATCAAACCGCATGGAGATGGTCTTCGAGCTTCCCCTGGCGGACGTGATATACGACTTCTACGACCGCCTGAAAAGCGTGACCCAGGGCTACGGCTCCTTCGACTACGAGATCATCGGCTACCAGGAATCCAGCCTCGTGAAGGTGGACATCCTGATCAACGGCGAGAAGGTGGACGCCCTTTCCCAGCTCGTTCACAAGGACTACGCCGTGGCGCGGGCCCGGCACGCCTGCGAGAGGCTCAAGGAGGAAATCCCCCGGCAGATGTTCAAAATCGCCATCCAGGGGGCCATAGGCGGCAACATCATAAGCCGCGAGACCATAACGCCCTTCCGCAAGGACGTCATCGCCAAGTGCTACGGCGGCGACATCAGCCGCAAGCGGAAACTTCTGGACAAGCAGAAAAAGGGCAAGAAGCGCATGAAGATGGTGGGAGAGGTGGAAATCCCCCAGTCGGCGTTTCTGGCGGTTCTAAAGACCGACACCGATTGAGCAGGCTGGCCGTTTAGTTGACAATCAGGCATTACGACAGTATTTTAGGGTAATTGACGCCCGGATCAGCGGCGGGCGTTCGGAACAAGCCCTCTTTTGCGGCGCAAGCGAAAAAGATATTGAAAGGAATCGATCATGGCGGCAGGAATCCTGGAAGTTACCGATCTGTCCTTTGACAAGGACGTGTTGAAGGCCGACAAACCCGTGCTGGTTGACTTCTGGGCCCCCTGGTGCGGACCCTGCCGGGCCATCGCCCCGGTTGTGGAGGAACTGGCTGCGGCAATGGGCGACAAGGTGGTTTTCGCCAAGGTCAACGTGGACGACAATCCCATGAGCCCCTCCAAGTACGGCGTGCGGGCCATCCCCACCCTCATCGTTTTCAAGGACGGGCAGGTTGTGGACCAGATCACGGGCATGGCGCCCAGGGCCAAGCTAGAAGCAGCGATCAACAAAGCCTTCTGATCCAGGCCGTCCACAAACGCGATCTGCTGTGTCAGGCGGGCGGCGCGGATCGGTCACGTACAAAAGAGTACGCTCCCTCCCGCGCCACTCGCCTTCCTTGCATCTCATCGTTTGTGATCGGCCTGGATGTGCTTTCGAGCAAGTGCGGGGTGGTTTCAGAATCATTCAGAAGACTGCCGGAATCTGCCTGCAAAAGCCCGCTATCAGGGCGAATCTGCGGATAATTTGAGGGATGCTTTTTCAATCATCGGATGAATCCGGGGGGCCGGGGCCATCCAATCCGGGCGAGGAACAAAGATGTCTAAAGCGGATCATGACCTGATCATTGTGGGCGGGGGCCCTGCGGGGCTTACGGCTGGCATTTACGCGGCGCGCGCCCGCATGGACGTGCTTCTTGTGGAAAAGACCGCCCCCGGCGGCCAGATACTTGTAAGCGACCACGTGGAAAACTACCCCGGCTTTCCGGACGGTATCTCCGGCGCGGAGCTGGCCTTTCTCATCCAGAGGCAGGCGGAAAAATTCGGGCTCAAAACCGATTCCGGCGAAATCGTTTACGCCGATTTTTCAGGCCCGGTCAAAAAGCTCGTCATGGAGGGCCGCACCCTCACCGCCAAGGCCGTCATCATCGCAACCGGCGCGTCCCCCAGAAAACTGGGCGTTCCTGGCGAGGACAAACACTACGGACGCGGCGTCTCCTTCTGCGCCACCTGCGACGCCCCCTTTTTCCGGGGCAAGGTGGTGGCGGCGGTGGGCGGCGGGGACACCGCCATCCAGGAAAGCCTCTTTCTTGCCAAGTTCGCCGAAAAGGTCTACGTGATCCACAGGCGCGACGCCTTGCGGGCCGCCAAGGTGATCCAGGAGCGGGCCTTTGCGGAGCCCAAGATCGAATTCGTGTGGGATTCGGTGGTGACCGAAGTGAAGGGTGAAAGCGAGGTCGAGGCGCTTTCGATAAAAAACGTCAGGACCGGCGCCACAAGCGATCTGGCCGTCTCAGGCTGCTTCGTGTGGGTGGGCATCACCCCCAACACCCAGTTTCTAAGCGGCGTGGTGGACCTGGACAAGGGCGGCTTCGTGATAGCCGACCAGCGCATGGAAACCAGCGTTGCCGGAATTTTCGCCGTGGGCGACTGCCGGAACACCCCCTTGCGGCAGGTGGCCACAGCCGTTGGAGACGCGGCCATAGCGGCCGTTTCAGCCGAGCATTA
Source organism: Deltaproteobacteria bacterium (assembly GCA_016235345.1). NCBI lineage: Bacteria > Pseudomonadati > Myxococcota > Myxococcia > Deltaproteobacteria bacterium. Next base: position 120,612 of record JACRLG010000011.1, read on the forward strand.
CATCGAGTCCCTCACTTAACAGGGGCATTCAACCAGGCCCTGGGAGCGTCAAATGATTCCATCCCGTTCTTTTCGGGTTTTCACCATTTTCTGCGCGGTTCTTCTTCTCGCCGGTTTTTCAGCCTATGGCTGCGCCGGGAAAAAGGGCTCAAAGGCCCCGGAACGCAACGCCGAAGAGCTGGCCCAGGAAGGCATGGCCGCCTACAACAAGGGCGATTACCCGAAAGCCATAAAAAATTTCGAGATGCTCCGGGACTGGTATCCCTTCTCCAAGTTCCTGATCCTGGCCGAGCTCAAGCTGCCCGATTCCCGGTTCAAGCTGGGCGAGTACGAGGAGGCCGCTGCGGGATACGAAAACTTCGAGAAGATGCATCCCGCCAACGAGGCCACCCCATACGTGATCTACCAATTGGGCATGTGCCACTACGAGCGCCTGAGCGCCCCGGACCGGGACCAGACATCAGCCGTGATGGCCCTTTCGGCCTTTGACCGCCTGATCTCCGGCTACCCCGACTCGCCCTACGCCAAAAAGGCATCCGAGCCCGTGCGCATGTGCCAGATGCGCCTGGCCGAGCACGAGCTTTCCATAGGCCGTTACTACCTCAGGCAGAAAAACTACGCGGCGGCCAAGGCCAGGTTCGAAAACGTCATCACCCGCTACCCGGATACCGGCGTTCACCGCGAGGCCCTGGAGCTTCTGGCCGAAATCCGGCCCCATATCAAGGAAGCCGCCAAGCCCAAGGAGCCGGAAGCCCCGAAGCCCACAGAGCCCGTAGCGCCTGCGACCCCCGAAATCCCTTAGCCCGTGCGCTTTTTTCCTTCGCCCCGAAAAGCCCGGTTTGAAGCCGAAACCGGGCTTTTCATTTTTGATAAAAAGGGGCGAATTTTAATTTTCGCGGCCCGACCCGGCTAACCGCCCGCCCCTGTTGACTTTTCATTTAAAGTCTCTTCTACAACATACATTAAATTTTATGCTTGACTTCCACAATATGTGGTGGTAATAAAAGATTCATCATCGCGGTAAATGATGACCCCGAAAAATCGAGCCGCCCATCATCTTCGCCCGAAGACGCACCTTGGGCGGCCAGGACTTCTGTTTCCAAAACCCGATCAAAATGACCCCTGAAACCTTTTTTCCCGTGAGGCCGACATGTTTGATGAAATCAAGAAGCGCGACGGACGCATCGTTCCCTTCGACTCTCCCAAAATAACCGAGGCCATAGCCAACGCCGGGAAGGCCACCGGGGAATTCACGGTAAGGGACGCCAAGAAGCTGACCTTGAAGGTTCTGAACCTCGCCCACGAGCTTCGCCTGGGGCCGGTGCCCGAAGTGGAGGAGATACAGGATATTGTGGAGCGGGTTCTTCTGGACTCTCCCTACTACAAGAGCGCCAAGGCCTACATCATCTACCGGGAGCAGCACGCCCAGTTGCGCAAGTTCGCGGCGGACGCCCGAATCGACCTCGTTGACCAGTACATCGATAAAAGAGACTGGAAGGTGCGGGAAAACAGCAACATGTGCTATTCCCTGCAGGGCTTGAACAACTATATCTCCTCGGACATCACCGCCGAATACTGGCAGAACAAGATTTATCCTCCCGAAATAAGGGACGCCCACAAGAGCGGCGACATGCACGTCCACGACCTGTCGCTTCTTTCCGTGTACTGCGTGGGATGGGACTTGAAGGACCTTCTCATGGAAGGCTTCAAGGGCGTGGCCGGAAAAGTGGAAAGCGCGCCCCCCAGGCATCTGCGGAGCGCCCTGGGGCAGATAGTGAACTTTTTCTACACCCTGCAGGGCGAGGCGGCGGGGGCCCAGGCCATTTCCAGCTTCGACACCCTCCTGGCCCCCTTCATCCGCCACGACAGGCTCGATTACAGCGAGGTGAAGCAGGCCCTGCAGGAGTTCGTGTTCAACATCAACATCCCCACCCGGGTGGGTTTCCAGACGCCTTTCACCAACATCACCCTCGATCTCGTCGCGCCCTCCACACTAAAGGACGAGGCCGTGATCATAGGCGGCAAGCCCCATCCCACGGACACCTACGGCGATTTCCAGGCCGAGATGGACGTCATAAACCGCGCCTTTGCAGAGGTGATGATGGAGGGCGACGCAAGGGGCAGGGTCTTCACCTTTCCCATCCCCACCTACAACATCACCAAGGACTTCGACTGGGACAACCCCAATCTCGAATCCGTGTGGCAGATGACCGGAAAATACGGAATCCCCTATTTCTCCAACTTCGTGAACTCCGACATGTCCCCGGACGACGCGCGCAGCATGTGCTGCCGCCTTCGCCTGGACAAGCGCGAGCTTTACAAGCGCGGAGGCGGCCTTTTCGGGGCCAATCCCTTAACAGGCTCCATTGGCGTGGTCACCTTGAACATGCCGCGCATCGGCTATCTTGCGGTGTCTGAAAAGGACTTTCTGGCCCGCACCGACTCGCTTTTGAACCTTGCCCGCAAGAGCCTGGCCATCAAAAGGAAGATTCTGGAAAAATTCACCGAAAACGACCTTTACCCCTATTCCAGGTTCTATCTCCGTTCGGTCAAGGAAAGCTCCGGCCAGTTCTGGACCAACCATTTTTCCACTATAGGCGTCATCGGCATGAACGAGGCCTGTTTAAACCTCATAGGAGAGGACATCGGCTCTGGGCCGGGCCGGGCCTTCGCCGGAAGGGTCATGGACCACATCAGGGAGCGGCTAACCGCCTTCCAGGAGGAAACCGGCGAGATGTTCAACCTGGAAGCCACCCCCGGCGAGGGCACCTCGTTTCGCCTGGCCATCCTGGACAAAAAGCGCTACCCTGAAATCATGTGCGCCAACGAAAGGGAAGTGGCGGACGGGGCCTCGCCCTTTTACACCAACTCCACCATGCTTCCGGTCAATTACACCGATGACCTGGTCGAGACTTTGGACTTGCAGGACGACCTCCAGGTGCGCTACACCGGCGGAACGGTGCTGCACGTCTTTCTGGGCGAGCAGGTCACGGATTCAAACGCGGTGAAAAGCCTGGTAAAAAAGATCACGTCGGGCTACAGGCTTCCCTACATGACCCTTTCGCCCACCTTTTCGGTGTGCCCGTCCCACGGCTACATAAAAGGCGAGCAGTTCAAATGCCCCACCTGCGAGAGCACAACAGAGGTTTATTCCCGTGTTGTGGGGTACTTGCGGCCCGTGGGCCAGTGGAACGACGGGAAGCAGGCGGAATTTGCCTTGCGCCGGACCTACAAAGTGGCGTAATTGAAGGTATCAGAGGGCGGGAAACCGGTTCCCGCCCTTTAACCAAATAATTTCCCCTCCCCAATAAGCCTACAGGATAATTTTTCCTAATGATTTTCGGTGGTATCCAGAAACTCAGCCTCATTGATTTTCCAGGCAAGGTGAGCGCCGTGGTGTTTGCTGCGGGGTGCGATTTTTCCTGCCCCTACTGCCACAACCCGGAACTGGTGACGGTCAAATCCGCGCAAACACTGGACGAGGACGAGGTCCTGGCCTTTCTCGAAAAGCGCAAGGTCATGCTGGACGGGGTGGTGGTCACGGGCGGGGAGCCCACCCTTCAGCCCGGACTTTTGGATTTTCTGCGAAAAATCCGCAAGATGGGCTACAAGGTGAAGCTCGACACCAACGGAGGCCACCCCCAGGCCCTGGTCCAGGTTTTGCGGGCCAAGCTGGTGGATTACGTGGCGATGGACATAAAAACCGCGCCAAGGCTCTACCCTGAGCTTGTGTGCGAGTCCGTGACCCAGGAAGTGATAGAGGACAGCATAAGGGTGATCATGGAATCCGGCGTGGACTACGAGTTCCGCACCACCTGCGCTCCGGGTTTCGTGGACCCCGCCCTGGTGGAGGAAATGGCCAGGGCACTGGACGGAGCCAAGCTGTGGATTTTCCAGAAAATGGCCACCACGAAAATGCTCCGCCCGGAATTTTTCAAAAACCTGCCCCCGGTTCCCGACCCGGCGGCCATGGCGCGGTTCTCGGCCCAGGCGGCGGCGCATGTGCGCCGCGCTTCCATCCGATGAGAGGGCGTCCACAAGCGCGATCCGCTGTGTCAGACTTCGCCGGGCGCGGTGCGCACGTATCTCGATACGCTTACGCCCGCGCCCGACTCGTCTTCCTTGCGGCTCATCGCTTGTGATCGCCCTCGTTACGGTTGTGGCAATTTTTTTCGGCCTGTCCGAGTCTCCAAAACGGGTTACCTCCGGCTTGATAAAAAGACAAGAAGATGGACAAAGCTAAAAGTCGGCAGGATTACTTTTTAAGGGCGGAAACGGCCTGCGGGACGGCGGGGCTGACTTACAGGGTTTCGCCCTTCGCCATCACCGGGGTCTTCCTTCCGGGCGGCGCGGATGAAAAGGCGCTTGCCGGAATCGGGATCGAAAAGGCCCCGTGCGATGACGCAAAACGGGCGGTTTTGTCCCTTGTTGGGTACTTTGCGGGACAATCGCCCGATCTGTCCCAATTTTTACCCAATCTGGACCTTTCGGGTCTCACTTTGGCCCAGATCGAGGTCTTGAAGGCCACGGCGGCCATTCCCAGGGGTGAAACCCGCTCCTACGGCGAACTCGCCAAGGCCGTGGGCCGCCCCAAGGCCGCGCGTTTCGTTGGAAACGTCATGGCCAATAACCCCTTTCCGGTCATCATCCCCTGCCACCGGGTGGTCCGCGCAGGCGGAGACATCGGCAAGTTCGGCGGCGGCGTGGAGTTAAAAGCCAGAATGCTTGAGCTTGAAAAAACCAAGGATTCCTGACGGACCATGAAGGCCGGGGGAGTCGAATGATCCCGAAAATTATCCGCGTAAATTCCCTCATATTCCTGGCTGTTGCAATTCTCCTGCTTGCCGCCCCTGTTGCACTTTCCGCCGCCGATCCCTATCCCTGGCCCAAAAAGGAAACCAGGGCGGAAACCCTTTCCGCCCGGATTCCGCCACCGCCCGGATTTACGCGCCTTGCCGCAAAGGAGGGCTCTTTCGCCGCCTGGCTCCGGGGCCTTCCGCTCCGCCCGGAAGGGACGCCGGTAAGGCTTTACGACGGCGGCAGAAAGTGGCGCGGGGGCGTCGCCTTTGCAGTGATAGACATCGACGTGGGATCGAAGGACCTGCAGCAGTGCGCGGACGCGGTGATGAGGCTTAGGGCCGAGTATCTGAGGGCTTCGGGATGCGCCGACCGCATAAGCTTCAATTTCACCAGCGGCCACCCGGCCCGCTGGGCGGACTGGGCGAAGGGCAAACGCCCGCAGATCAACGGAAACCGGGTTTCGTGGGCCGTAAAAAGCCGTCCCGACAGCTCCTACGGCACTTTTCGCGGCTACCTGGACACGGTTTTCACCTACGCGGGCTCCAAGTCCCTGTCCCTTGAGCTGGATAAGGTGAAAGACCCCGCGCAGATTCTTCCGGGCGACGTTTTCATAGAGGGCGGTTTTCCGGGCCACGCGGTCATAGTGGCGGACGTGGCCCAAAACAAGCAGGGCCGGAGGGCCTTTCTCCTGCTCCAGAGCTACATGCCCGCCCAGGACATCCACCTGCTGAAAAACCCCTCGGATTCCAAAAGCCCCTGGTACCCGGCCCTTTCGGGCGGAACCCTGGAAACCCCTGAATGGACCTTCACCTATTCGGATTTGCGCCGCTTCCCGGAAACGGATTGCAAGGCGGGCTTGGTGAAATGATGGAAGGGATGGGCCAGGAACTATTTTTCTTCCTGCGTCGGGTCATTGGTCCATGATGATATAATTTGTTCAATCAGAGTCTTGTCATTTTTATAATGTGATGCCGAAGAAATCAGGCCGACAGTATACACTATTTCGCCGTATCCCTCCACCGTTCTGAATGAAACGACAACATCTTCGATAACGGCTTCTTTTTGATCTTTAGATTTGTAGGTGAAGACCGCCCGTTCAGCGTCAATGCCGCCCAACAGGCAAGGTTTACGCTCCAAGATTGACAATTCAGATCCTTTTTCCTGGCGATGTTCAATCAACCAGTCAAGCCAACTGGATATTGATGGTTCATCAACTGCATTGTAGCTGCCGTCAGTCCAAATATATCTTTTGGGATTTTCCGATAATCTGATGCCGCAACCATGATTCGGATTCGGTGCAGGATTGCCCAAGCAAATGAATCCTTCAGGGATTGAAAAAGAAAATAAATAGTTTGCGTTTGAATACCGACCTTTAAATTCTACATCGTCATATCTGGTGTCCTGATCCGAGGCTTTGACTTCTTTTGCAAGCGCCATTGAAAAGAAGAGAATAAATATTATAACACAAGCCGATACAGGCAACATTTCAATATAAAAATTCCTGTTCCGGCTTTTTGACAGTGTCATACAGGATGTTCCTTTTGTATCTGAAATCATAGGATTTTACTTTACCCAACAAAAGCCCTCTTGTGCTTCGCACCCCGGCAACGAGTTGCCGGGGCCACCCAAAATCAAGCCGCTTGGCTGGCCTTTTCTTGTTCGATCTTTTATACTTTCATTTTACTGCAAGATACAAGGCAGGGCAATTCTTTTTATCTACCTTCAACTATAGACGCGCATAGGCGATGAAATGCCCGTCCCATCGAAACCCCGGCTGAGGGGTGTGTGGGGGTCGTCAGGCAAGGCGCAGACATTATGGTATAACTCAGTCTTTCTCCCGCTCCGATATCAGCTCGGCATAGGCGGCGCAGGGGCGATGAAATGCCAGGAAGGCGGGGAAGGGCGGGAAGGAATAGTACAAAAAGTACATGACGCGCCGCCAGCCCCCGCCTGACGCCGCAGTTCGCGCCCCTGCGCCGCCTATGAGTGTTTGCGGGCCTCGGCGATACGATCCATCTCGCCCATGACCACCAGAATGGTTCCCGGCTCCAGGATGTAATCCGCGGGCGGGTTGAACACCATGGTTTCCGTGCCCCTGGGCTCCAGGCCAAGGACCATCACTCCGAAGCGCTCCCGGAGTTTCGACTGGTGCAGGGGTTTTCCGGCCAGGGGGGATTCGGCTGAGATGTGGATTTCGTGGATGCGAAGGGTCTGGGTGGTGCTTCGGAGCATTTTGTCCAAAAAGGTGACGGCTGTGGGCCGCACCATTTCGCTCGCCATGCGCAGCGCGCCTATGGCGTTGGGGGAAACCACGCCGTTTGCGCCCGCCTTCCTGAGCTTGGCTTCCAGCCTCGAGTTGGTCATGCGGCTTATGATGCGTATGGTGGGGGCCAGCATCCGGGCTGTCATGGTGATGTAGAGGTTGTCCTTGTCCGAGGGAAGCGAGATCACGATCCCGGCGGCCCGCTCGATGCCCGCCTTGATGAGATTTTCGTCCTCCGTGGCGTCGTCCTGGATATATGGCACGTCCACCAGGGTCAGGATGTGGTCGATCTGGTCCTGGTCCTTTTCGATCAGAACCGCCGGTTCCCTGTTTTTGACGAGTTCGGTGACAACGTGGCGTCCGGTCTGGCCGCCGCCGCAGACGATGATGTGGCCGTGCATCTTTGCGATTTTCTTTTCCATGCCGCGTTTCCGTAGTATGCCGGAGACTTCGCCCTCCACGATGAGGGCCGTCAATGTGGATATGCCGTAGGTGATCACCCCCAGGCCGAAGGTGATGACCAGCATTGTGTAAATCTGTGCGCCCGGATGCCCCGATACAGGTATGACCTCGCCGTAACCCACCGAGGTTATGGAGATAACCGTCATGTAGACGCAGCTTAGGAAAGATTGCTCGCCCCAGAAAATGAGGTAGTAACCGATGGAGCCGTAGAGCACCACGGAGAGGATGGCGGCCACCACGGCCCGAAGCCTTGACTGGATGTTCATGGGGTGGTGTGCGCGCCTTTTGGGTGGTAGCTCTGAAAACCGCGCACAACATGTGGAGGGGGGCGCGGCCTTATGGACGCAGGATACAAAAAAAGCGCCCGATGGTCAATCGGGCGCTTGAAGTCGGTGGCTGAGGGACTAGGATTCGAACCTAGGTTAACGGGGCCAGAACCCGCCGTCCTGCCGCTAGACGATCCCTCAACGACCCCGAAAGATAGCGGCAACAGGACTTTCTTGTCAAGAAGATTTTGGTCGCATTCGCCCCTGTTCCGGCCTTTTTCCGCCAGCCCTGCCACATGCGCCTTTGGACTTGCATAGAAGGGTCGCGTGGTGTAAAAACGAAAGAAAATCCGGCGGTGTCTTTCAACAATCAAACCAGGAGGCGGGAATGAAAAGGACGGCGACTGTGCTGTTGTGCGCGTTGGTGCTGGTTTCGGCGGCGGGGACCGTATGCGCCGAGCAGAAAAACACCGGCTGCGGCCTTGGAGCCATGATCTTCGGGCATAACGAAAGCCTGGTGAGCCAGGTCGCGGCGGCGGGCCTGAACTGGGTCTTCTGCAGCCAGCCCTTGGGCATTTCAGCCGGGACCAGCGAGTGCGAGCGGCCCGAAGCCCTTGTAAGAAACCCAAGGGTGAAGGATTTCGTGGCCTCCAACATGGACGCTTTGGCCTGCGACATGGCGCGCGGCGAAGGCGAATACCTGGATACCCTGGCAGTCCTTCTGGAAGTGCCCGAAGCCTCCCGCGCCGGCTTTTACGCAAGGCTCAAGGCCGATTTCGCGGGGATTTATTCCAAGGACTCCATTACGCGCGACGAGGTGTTAAGCCGCATCGAGCTTTCCCTCAAAGAAGCCGCCTGACGGGCTTGTCGGGCCTGTTTTTGAGAGGCCCGGACGATTCCGGCCCCGGCGGGGGACCAATTCCCCGCCGGGGCCTTTCCACTTCCTGCAGGTCCGGCGAAAACGGATGAAAAAAAACATCGCCGTCGCGGTATTGATTCCAGCCCTCTTGTTCCTGTTTCTTGCGTCCGCCCGGTCTGACCCGAACATCCTTGCCGGGCCGGATGCGGAAAAATCCCCACTGCACATATCCCTCGATGACGCCAAGGCCCGCGCCCGCGCCATGAAATTGTGGGAAGACCCCCTATGGCTCACATTGGGTCATTTTCGACACGGAAAGAGCCTGGTTGACGACCCAGGGTTTTTCCTGTCCCAAAACGGGAAGGAAAGTCCCAAAGAGGAGCTTTTCGCCACACTTTCGGCCATTTTTGACCCGGAAGCGGACAAGCCGGGAAGCCCGGCCTCCAGGTTCCCGGCCAGGGCCGACTTTCTGGCCGGGCGCCTGGGGCTTGCGCCCGAAGCCGCGCCCGGAATCCGCTCCCAGGCCTTCGAGGAGATTTTCGCCGCCCTTTCCCCGCAATCGGTGAGCCTGGTTTTCGCATCTTCCTCCATGAACAGCCCGGCCTCCATGTTCGGCCACACCTTTTTGGTGGCGGACACGGCCTCCGGAAGCCGCCTCACGGCTGGCGCGATAAATTACGCCGCCCTCACCGGGGAAACCTTTGGGTTCGGATACGCCGCAAAAGGGCTTCTGGGCTATTACAAGGGCTATTACTCCATGAGCCCCTACCACGAAAAAATCAAGGAATACGCCGACATAGCCCATCGGGACTTGTGGGAATACCCGGCCAATCTCACCCCCCCTGAAATCCGGCGCATGATGGCCCATCTGTATGAACTGAACGGGATTTACTCCGATTATTTTTTTGTGGGCGAGAACTGCTCGCTTGGCCTCCTGTTTCTTCTGGATGCGGCCAGGCCGGGGCTCGATCTTGTCGGGAAGACCGGGGCCATCGTGTTTCCGTCCGACACGGTGAGGATCGCAAAAGAGGCCGGAATGATCGGAGATGGTGTCCTGAGGCCCTCGGCTGCGGAAAAAATGAGGCAAAGGGCGCAGGGCCTTGCGCCCGCCGAAAGGAAGCTCGCCATGGACGCCGCCCGTGGCAGGGTTTCGCCGGAAGCAGTGCTTGCCGACCCGGCCCTTTCCGGCCCGGTCAAGGCCCGCGTGCTGGACCTTGCTGCGGACGCCCTGGGCTATCTCTACACTGCGGAGAAAATCGGAAAGGACGACTATGTTTCGCGCTTCAGGGGCGCGCTTTCCGCAAGAAGCCTCCTCAACGCGGATGATCCCGGCCCTCCGGCGGAGGGGGTAAGAGACGACGAAGGACGGGGCTCGCCGGAGCAGGGCCACCGGGCATCCATGCTGGCTTTCGGCTGGGGCGAACGGGACGGCAAGGGCCTTTTCCGACTGGACATCACCGTTGCGGGCCACGGCCTCACCGACCCGGCCCCCGGCTACCCCTTAGGCAGCCAGGTCCTGGCGGGCAGGCTCGCAATAGAGGCTCCAGAGGACGGCAGCGGTTTATCTCTTGAGCGGCTGGACCTTTTGGACCTGGTTTCCCTGTCGCCCCGTGACGACCTTTTTTCGCCGGTTTCATGGAAAACCCGCGCCGGTTACAAGAAGGCCGTGTCAGGGGACGGAAAGCGCCTTGGAATGGCTGAAATCGAAATAGGAAAGGGCCTGTGTCGGCGCTTTCCCGGCTCCGGCCTTGCCTACGTCTTTCTGGGAGCCCGCGCGGACGCCGGAAAGGGCCTGGACGGGGGCTGGGCCCTGGGGCCCACCCTGGAGGCGGGAATCCTGGCCCGGCCCCTGCCCTTTCTCACCATTCACGTTAAAGGCGGGGCGGCCCGGTTTTTCCCGGACCCGGACCATCACAGGGAGAGCCTTTCCATAGATGCGTCATGGGCGGTTTCCGCCAACGCGGCGGTGGCGGCAGATATCAATTTTTCGCGGGATTACATTTTTTCTGAGACAACGGCGGGCGCTTGTGTCAAAATTTATTTTTGAGGAAAAGGGGAAGACCGGTGGGAACCAAGCGCATCATATATATTATCGGGATGGCGGCGATTATCGGGCTTGCGGCTTTGGGCTGCGCCACCGCCCCGCCTTCGACTGCGCCCGCAGAAGACGGGCCGGTTCCCCAGGGCGCGCTCTACCTTCTGTCCAAAAGCCGCGCAGAAACCTGCGCCACCTGCCGGGCGGAGATGGAAAAGGAGGCCTTTGCCGAGCTTTCCAGGGAACTTGTTCCGGGAAAACGCTTTTCCGGCGAATTTCTTGTAAAGGAGGACGAAGCCGGAAAGCGGCTGGTTTTCGGGCAGCTTCCCTCCTGGGTATCCTTCCGTTTTCACATAAGGGGCAGGCGCTGGGTGGGCATAGCCAACCCCGACCTTTCGCCCCCGGCCCTTGCCAAGCGGCTTTTTTCCGCCCAAAACGGCGCGCGCTTCAACGGCAGCGCGGTCCTTGTCCCCTACCCCTACGGCGAAGGCCCCACCTTTGTCTGGTCCGGCAAAAAAGGAATCCTGGAGATCCATTGCAGGCTGGAAAACATGGACCCCCAGTAGGCGAGCCAGTCATCCACTCGAATGCACAACCGGCAGTAACCTTAAAATCCCGATAGCACCGCGTCCAGGGCGCGCACAAGCGCAGTCTGACACAGCGGTTGGCGCTATCGACGGCACTGCGTCCAGGCGTTCTGAAAGCGATGAACGGGGAAGCGCGAGCCGGAGGGGGGAACCAAACTACATTATAACCCGACCTCGCCGCGCAGTCTGACACCGCAGTTCGCGCTTGTGCGCGCCCTTGTGGTTAGATTTTCATGGCTGATCGAACCTGCTCCATCGTCTCCTGGGCGGTCTTGCGCGCGCGGGCGTCGCCGTCGGCAATCACTTCCTCCACGAATCCCGGCTTTGACGCTATCTTCATGCGCTCCTCGGTGATGGGAGCGAGCCATGCGGCAAGGTTGGCGGCCATCCTCTTCTTGCAGGCCACGCAGCCTATTCCCGCCACCCGGCATTCCCGGTTGACCTCCTCCACCGTGGCCGCGTCCGAGTACATCTTGTGGAAGGAGAAGACGTTGCAGATGTCCGGGTCGCCGGGGTCGGATTTGCGCATCCTCGCCGGGTCCGTGATCATCTCCCCCACCCTTTTGACGATGACGTCCGCCGGGTCCGAAAGGAAGATTGCGTTCTGGTAGCTCTTGCTCATCTTGCGGCGGTCGAGGCCCAGAATCTTGGGGGTTTCCGTGAGAACCGCCTGGGGCTCCACGAAGACCTGGCCGTAGAAGTTGTTGAAGCGGCGCACTATTTCGCGGGTAAGCTCCACGTGGGGCACCTGGTCCACGCCCACCGGCACTCCGTGGGCCTTGTACATGATTATGTCGGCGGCCTGGAGAACCGGGTAGCCCAGAAATCCGAAGGTGGACAGGTCCTTGTCTTCGAGCTGGATCATCTGGTCCTTGTAGGTTGGGTTGCGCTCCAGCCAGGGTACTGGGGTCAGCATACTGAGAAGCAGGAAGAGCTCGGCGTGCTCCTTTATGTGGCTCTGCACGAAAAGGGTGCATTTTTCGGGCGACAGCCCCACGGCCAGCCAGTCGGTGACCATCTCGCCTATGCTTGCCGCCACGTTGCCGGTGTCCTCCCAGCCCGTGGTGAGGGCGTGCCAGTCGGCCACGAAAAAGAAGCAGTCATACTCGTCCTGCATGGATTTCCAGTTGGCGAGCGCCCCGTGGAGGTTGCCAAGATGAAGCGCCCCGGTGGGCCTCATGCCGCTTAGGATTCGTTTTTTCGCCATCGTTTGTTCCTCGATTTTTATTCACGTTCCGCAAATGCGTGGGAGTTCTTCTGGCAGCTTTTTTCGAACTTGAAAAGCATTTTCCCGGTTTCGCGGCAATTTTCTATCTCATTCCTGTAAGTGCATCCAATACACGGCTTCCGAATATCAGGGTGGCCAGCGGCTTTAGAATGTCGGAGAGAACGCCGTCCAGCTTAAATATTGCGAAAAGGAAAACAAAAAGGGCCAGGCCTGCGGCCTGGACGTATATTCCGGCCTGCTTGAACGAGCGGGGAAGGATGGCGGCAAGCGCCTTGTGGCCGTCCAAGGGCGGAATAGGAATTAGGTTGATTATTAAAAGGATGAAGTTGATGCGTATTACGAGTATGAAAAATGGCAGGACATGGTCATAAACTACCGCTCCAAAAGCTCCTCCCAAAATGGCCGCCAGCTCAAGTATCCGCAGAAAAATTCCTGCTGCCACCGCAAGCCCCAGATTGGCCGCGACCCCGGCCAAGGACACCATGATCTCCCCCTTGCGGCGGTCATAAAAATAGGCGGGAACTGCGGGTACCGGCTTGGCCCAGCCAAAGATCGGCCCGTGAATCAAGATGAGTAAAAGGGGAAGGGCCAGGCTTCCCAAAAGATCAATGTGCTTCAAGGGGTTAATGGTGAGCCGGCCCTTGAGTTTGGCCGTCGGGTCACCCATTCTGTACGCGGCCAGGGCATGAGAGGCTTCATGAACGCTTGCACTCATCATCAAGACAGCGAGGGATATGGGGATCTCTAAGATCGGGTTCATGGGGCTGGTTTCTTTTCAGGAGATTATCATTAAATATAACAAACTGAATTTAGAGGTAATTGCAAAACCTGATTCCCGCAGCAGCGCGTCCCGCCCCAACTTGAGATCACAATCTGTGATCTCAAGTTTCCGGCTTTCCTTCCTTCCCCGCCCTCAGCCCATGCCGTAACGCATCTGGATAAAGGCGTTCAAGACGTCCGGCCCGGTTATGACGATGAAAAGGGGCCTTACCACGGCTGATATGAAGCTGTCCAGACTTCCCGTCACCATTAAAATGATCAGAAGGGCGAGGCTTGCCGCCTGGAAGTGGCGGGCCACCGCCTGATAGGAATGCGGGAAAAGCGCGGACACCACGCGCCCGCCGTCCAGGGGCGGCACGGGAATCAGGTTGAACACGAAAAGGATGAGATTGAGATATATGAAGGTGATGAAAAAGGGCAGCATCCGCCATATCAGTTGAAGGGCGGAGAAGGTCTGGCGTCCGTCCACGGACAAAAAGAGGAGCCGCAGGAAAAGGCCCGTGACGATTGCAAGCCCAAGGTTGGCCATGACCCCGGCCAGAGACACGATTATGTCGCCCTTGCGGAGTTCCCGGAAATTGGCCGGGTTCACCCGGACCGGCTTTGCCCAGCCGAAGGCGGGAAGGCCCATGAGGGAGAGAATGACGGGCAGGGCCACGCTCCCCACGGGGTCCAGGTGTTTTATGGGATTCAAGGTGATGCGCCCCATGAGCTTGGCCGTGGGGTCGCCCATACGCCAGGCTGCGTAGGCGTGGGCGGCCTCGTGAAACGATACGCTTATTACAAGGGCCGAAACGGCCATGACGATGTCGATTATTCTGTCCATATCGGCTTTCGTGATACGGGACTTACTTACGGGCGGCCTACGGAAAGTCCCCGGCTATTTTTCCGGCCAGGGCGATCTCGTCATCCAGCGTTTCCACGTGGCCGTCCAGGCGGGCGCAGATAAGGGCATCCAGAATTTTTCCGTAAAGCGGGCCTGCGGGAAAACCCATTTTTTTAAGGTCGTTTCCGCGAAGAAGGGTACTCGTGCGGGAAAGCCTTGTAATGTATAGGCTTACGCCCTGGCGCACGGGCTCCTTTTCGGTAACCGCCATCATGTAAACCAGCATCTCGTGGGAAAGGCCGGAAAGAGCCTTGTAAAGCTCGCTGGGCAGAGGGTCTTTTTTCCGCTCAAGAAGGCCCAGCCTTTTTTTCGCATCCAGGCGGTCTTCCGTAAAAATGGCGTTGAGCCTGGGCGGAATCTCCATCCGGCGACAGGCGCTTGCGGCCTCCCTGGCCCCAAGTCCGTGGAGAAGCACGCAAAAGACCACGTTCCACTTGGTGAAGGGCCGGTTGAGGTACAAGAGCTCGTACCAGGCCAGGGCGTTCTTGGCCCGCGAAAGCCGCGCGTCCAGGGCGTCGTCGTATACCAGGGACGGATGGACCAGGCGCAGGAGCCCCAGCTGGTGCATCCGGCGAAGGGGGTTCTGGGGGGTCTCCTCGGAGAGGATGAGCCGAAGCTCGGTCATTATCCTCCGCCCGGAAAGGCGCTCCACGAAACCGCGCTTCACCGCGTTGGATATAAGGCTTGCGGTGAGCTTTCCCAGGGTGAAGCCGAAGCGCTGCTCGAACCGTATGGCCCGGAAAATCCGGGTGGGGTCTTCCACGAAACTTAAGTTGTGCAGAACCTGGATGGTCTTTTTTTTCAGGTCCTCCTGGGCCCCAAAAAAATCCAGGAGCGCGCCGAAGCGGTCGGGGTTGATCTGGATCACCAGAGTGTTGATGGTGAAATCCCGGCGGTAGAGATCGAGTTTCAGCGAGCTTTTCTCCACTTCGGGAAGGCTTGCGGGCGACTGGTAATACTCGAACCGGGCCGAGGCCACGTCCACCTTGAAGCCGTCGGGAAGCGTCAGAACCGCCGTTCCGAAGATTTCGTGAACGTGGACCCGTCCTCCAAGCCGGCCTGCGGCGCGTTTTGCGAAGGCCGGGCCGTCACCCTCCACCACCACGTCCACGTCCTCGTTTTTGGAGCCGATGACCAGGTCCCGCACGAAGCCGCCCACAAGATAGGCCGAAACCCCGGCCTCATCCGCCGCCCTGCCCAGGTTTTCGATTATGTCCATGATGTGCGCTGGCAGGCGCTCCTTCATGATGGAGGCAACGCTGCGGGTGCGGCTGCGGGAGCGGTATTCGTGGTCGGCCTTGTCGTCCCTGGCCGCGCGCAGGGATTCCCCCGCCATGATGTTCAAAAGGTCGGTGCGGGTGACCACCCCTATGAGCATTCCATGCTCCGCCACGGGGAGTATGCGCTGCTTGTGATCCAGCACCGTGCGCTGGATTTCGGCGAGCTCGGCGTCCGGCCCCACGGTGGCCGGGTCCGTGGTCATGTACTCGGAGACCGGGGCATCCGAAAGGTCGTGCTGAAGGGCCTTTTCCACCACCTGGCGGCTTATGTAGCCCAAAAGCCTGAGTTTTTTGCCCACGCCCGGCTCGGCCACCACCAGGGCGTTTATGTTGTAATGGGTGAGCATCCGCCCGGCCTCGGCTATGGTGGTTTCAAGGCCCGTGTGAATCACCGGGGTGCTCATGATGTCGATGGCCTTCTGCCTGGGCTTCACGTTGCGCAAAAGCTGGCGCTCCACCCTCTGGGACACCTTGTGGAGGTCGCTGTCCTTCACAACCGCGCTTGCGGCCTGCCTGTGCCCGCTGCCGCCGAAGGCCGCGAGAATCCTGCCTGCGTCCACCTCGTTCAGCCTGCTTCGCCCTATTATGTAAATGGTCTGCCCCATGCGGGCGATCACGAAGAGCGCGTCCAGGTTCTCCATGCGGGCGAGCTTGTGCACCAGAAAGGAGAAGTCGGCGATGTATTCCTCTGTCGAGATTACGGCGAGTGCGATTTCCACCCCGTGCACGGTCTTCTTGGTCATGGACTCAAGAAGCTCGTTCAAAAGCTTTATCTGGAGCGGGCTGAACTCCTTGATGATGAGGCTTGAAACCATGTTCAGGTTGGCCCCTTTTTTAAGGAGCCAGGCGGCGGCTGCAAGATCGTTGGGCGTTGTGGAGCTCTGGGTGAAACTTGCAGTGTCCTCGTAAATGCCAAGGCACATCACCGTGGCCTCTTCCGCCGTGACGTGGATGCTGTTCGCCCGCAAAAGCTCCACCAGTATGGTGACGGTGGCCCCGTAGGGCAGGCAGTGGCAGACGTTTCCCGCGATGTCGTTTTCGGCGTCCGGGTGGTGGTCGAAAATGTGCACCGCAACATCCGTGCGGGGAAGAAGCCTCGCCAGGGGGCCTATGCGCCCGGCCTTTCTGGTGTCAACCAGAACAAGGGTGGTGACGAGGTCCAGGTCCACGTCCTCCGGGCTGACTATGGTGAATTCATCCAGCATTCCGGGCGGGATCAGGTCGCGCACCCCGCCCTTGTGGATTGAGGGCAGAACCACCATCGCGTCCGGGTAGAGCTTCCGGGCCGCGAGGCAGGAGGCGAAGCCGTCGAAGTCCATCCCTGCGTGGGTGGTGATGACGGTGAGGCCCGATTTGTCGCGGGGAATGGGCGACATGGTTTTCCCGTTGAAGAAGGTGTTGGAGCCCGCAGGCCGGTTCCGGCCCATAACATAATATTATCGCCTTTTTTACCTTACAATACAAGAAAATCCCGTCTTGGGGCAGGGAGGGCGCATACGAAAAGCAAAAGATGAAAAGCTTTTCCGGCGGCTGGGGGAACTCAAGTTCCCCCAGGCCCCCTTTTATCTGACGGCGCTTTTGCTGCGCAAAATCGCCGCAGTTTTCATGCAGGCGATGCCAACGTGCCTTCATGTTTTTCTGCGCGGCAACCGGACGCTTAAAAACGAAGAGTCTTGTGAAAAGCCGCCGAATCTGATAAGCGAAAAAGCCCTTGGGGGGGCCTTACGGACATCTATGCTGATTACCGGCCTTTCTCCCCGGAAGGAATTCGCCCATGCTTTTCAGACGCCTTAACCTCCCGCGCACCTTCACCGGGTCCAAACTCGCCCGCATTCTTTATCTTCCGTACAAGTGGCTGGTCTTCATGCCGGGCCTGGCATTCTTCACAATGCTCTGCGGCCTTACCGCCATAGCCCTGGCCTCCACCGCCGGGCCCAAAAGGGCCAACGTGATGGGCGTCATCTGGAGCCGCATCATGGCGAAGCTCACCCCCATGCACGTTACGGCGGAGGGGCTTTCAAACGTGAGGCCGGGCAAAAGCTACGTGATATGCTGCAACCATTCCAGCCACTTCGACGTGTTCGTGCTGTACGGCTGGTTTCCCGCCCCCTTCAAGTGGGTGATGAAAATGGAGTTGAGGAAGGTTCCCTTTCTGGGCGCGGCCTGCGACAGGCTCGGCCACATCTACATAGACCGCTCCAACCACGAAAGGGCCGTGGCCTCCATCAACGCCGCCAAAGAGAGGCTTTCGGGCGGCGAAAGCGTGCTGTTCTTTCCCGAAGGCACCAGGAGCCGGGACGGAAAACTCGGAAATTTCAAGAAGGGGGCCTTCAAGATGGCCTGCGACATGGGCCTTCCCATCCTGCCGGTAACCATCATCGGCACCGCCAAAATTCTGCCCGCCTTCACCATGGAGCTCTTCCCCGGGGACGCCCATATGGTCATCCACCCGGCCATCGAAACTGCGGGCTATGACGACGGCAACATGGAGATTCTCATGGAGAAGGTGCGTCGGGCGATCGCCTCGCGAGTCCCGGACTGAAATGCCCCGCCCCCGGCCTCAAAATTTTCCATTCAACGCGGCCCTGTGGCTGATTTGCCCTTGACACCCGGCCAACCATGCGGCTAAGGTTGACGATACGGTCAAATTTTCGGGGGGACCGGCGCTGCTGCCCGTTTTCCCCCGATTCGCCATTTTTTCCTCTTCAAAAATCTCATCTCGCCAGGGAGCCGCCATGGAAGACAAGCGTAATCTCCTCGTTGGTTCAATGCCTTCGGCCTTTTTCTTCGTAGTGTTCTTCTCGGCCCTATTCGTGGTCACCTTCCTGGTGGCGCGCGGCCTTGCCTCGGTGGCGGAAATCGACAACATCGTAAGCATCCGCTTCATCCTCATGTACGTCACCCTGTACGGGCTTTTGACCGGAGTGATACTGGCCGCTTTTCAGAAAAGGGTCGGACTGATAGCCGTCGGGGCCATTTCGGGCGCGGTGGGCTCATGGATCAACTGGGCCGCAGCCGCCATGCTCTGCATCTGGATGGTATGCTACGGAGCCATCCTCACCGTGGTCAGCCTTGTGAAACAGGATTCGCCGGTCTGGACCATGATGAACGCCAAGACGGAAATGGTAGAAGCCCTGGCGAAATACCCCATGCTGATTTTCGGCGCGGCCTTCGTGGTGGGCGTCCTTTTTCTGATCGCCTACGCAAGAATCAAGTTCGACGCCGTTTATCCGGCCTGGGCGTCCATCAGGCTCACTGTGGCCGTCATGGTGGGCGTGGCGGTGATAGTGGGCGTGGTGCTGGCCCTTCTCGCCCCCAGAGTGACCCAGAAGCAGTTCATCAGCGCTTCCTTCGCCACTTTGCCCGACAGGGTGAACATGGCCGCCGTACAGGGCGTGAACGCCTCCATCGGGGTGCGCCTCATGAAATTCGCGGGCATGGAGGAGGCGGGGAAAAGCGACTTCGCCATGCCGGGCCAGGAAGCCCCGGAGGCAAAAAAGCTGCCTGACATCTTCTTCGCCGATTACACCATAAACATTGAGGACGGCGCGGTCAGCGTGGTTCCGGGCCTCGGCCCCAAGACCCAGGCCAACGTAGCCGTCTACCTCGACCACTGGATGCAGATAGCACGCGGGGAGCACACCATAGGCTCGGTGCTGGACATCAGCATGGCCTCCTTCACAGGCTCCGAGGAAGTGCTCCGGGCCACCGACCCCTACTTCAAGGCTTACCAGCCGCCCCTTCACCAGGCCTTCACGGACATAGTCATAATAGCGGTGATACTGCTTCTGGGCTCTTTTTCCATCGCCCCCATGCTCTGTGTCTATGACGCGTTCCACTATTGGTCCCAGGAGTGGGCCAGCGAAGCCGTCTAAAAACGCGAATTGCTGCGTTGTGCATCGCCTCGCACTTCATCGTTTTTATCCAGGCTTCGCATCCTGGCTGTTATTCAGCCTGACCGGCGTACGACATGTGTTACTAACAAACACGAACGAGCCGACCGGAGACAATCTCCGGTCGGCTCGTTCTGTTTCAGGCGGGAAGCGGTCAGCCCAGGGCGGTCACCGCCAAAAAGCCCCCGTGAATGGCGTCGTCAATCTTCCCGATTTTGCCTCCGTCTCCCACCACGCTCATGGGCACGCCCGTTGATGACAGGGCCTCGGCAAGGCTCTTGCGGCTTTTGGAGCCCGATGCCAGGATGAGTGTGTCGAATTGTCCCGACAGGACAGCCCCGTCCTTTTCCCAGGAGAGCTTGCCGTCTTCAAAGGAAAGGACTTTGGTCCCGGTGTTGATTTCAACCCCGTGGCGCTTCAGGTTGTCCAGAAGCACCCACTTGGTGGAGCGGCCCACGTCCTTGCCCGCCTTGTCCAGCATCTCGAAAACGACCACCGAGCAGGAGCCCTTGAAAATGAGCTCCCTTATGCGTTCCGGAGGCTCCGCCTCGTAGGCCAGCAGGAAATGAACCACCTCTGGCGTCAGGGTCCCCTTCTGGGCCACGAAAATGGCCGTTTCCAGGCCCACCGCCCCGCCGCCCACTATGGCCACGTTGGGGCCTATGGGCGGATTGTTCGAGAGCACCTCCCAGGCTGTGAGAACATTGGGGCCGTCGATTCCCTTTATTGGCGGAACCAGTGGCTCCGCGCCTTCGGCCACTATCACGTGATCCGGCTTTTCGCGCGCAACCAGGGCGGCGTCCACCTCGGTATTGAGAAACACCGGGATGTCGAGCTTTTTCAGCATGGCCCGATAGTAGCGGATGAACTCCAGGATTTCGTGCTTGTGGGAGGGAGCGCCCGCAAGCCAAAGCTGGCCGCCTATCCTGCCCGATTTTTCGTAGAGCGAAACCGCGTGGCCCATCTGGGTTGCGGTGACGGCAGCCTCAAGGCCGCCCGGCCCGGCACCCGCCACCAGAATCTTTTTGGGGGATTTCGTCCTTGGAAGGCCGCGCTCGAACTCGTAGCCCGCAAGGGGGTTTCCTATGCAATAGACCGGCCTGCCGGAAAAGACCATGTCGGTGCAGCCCTGGGAGCAGGCCACACAGGGGCGGATTTCATCCTCCCGGCCTTCCTGGGCCTTATTCGGCCATTCCGGGTCCGCTATCAGCACCCGGCCAAGATTCACCATGTCGGCGCAGCCGTCCCGTATTATGGCCTCGGCGGAAACCGGATCGGCTATGCGGTTGGAGGCCATGACCGGAACCTTCACCGCCCGCTTCACGTTTAAGGCCAGAAACGCGAAGCCCGCGCGGGGAAGCTCCATGGGAAGCTGGGGAACGCGGGTCTCGTGCCAGCCGCCCGTCACGTTCAGCACGTCCACGCCCGCCTTCTCGTACACCACGGCGATCCTGGCGGCCTCGACATCCGTGTTGCTTCCGGGTATGAAGTCGTTTCCGGCCATTCTTATGCCCATGGGGAAATCCGGCCCTACGGATTCCCGCACGGCCTCCAGAACCTCCCTCGGAAAACGGGTGCGGTTTTCAAAAGAGCCGCCGTACTGGTCGGTGCGGATGTTTGTTACCGGCGAAAGGAACTGGGTGATGAGATAACCGCCCGATCCTATTATCTCCACGCCGTCGAAGCCCGCCTGCTTCACCCTAAGGGCCGCCGCCGCGAAGGCCTTCCTGGTGCGCTCGATGTCCTCCAGGGTCATTTCCCTTGGAGTCGCCTTGGAATAGCGGGAGTAGACCGGGCTTGGGCCTATGGGCACACCGTTATTGATGAGAATGGGATGGGAATACCGGCCCGCGTGGAATATCTGCACCCAGGGGCTTGCGCCGCCTTCGCGGATGACCTGGGCCAGCCTGGCGAAGGCCGGGATGGCGTCGTCATCGGCCAGGGACAGGGCCACGAAGCCCGCGCCGATAAAGTCGATGCCCACCGGGCCCACGGTTACTATGCCCGCGCCGCCAGCCCCGCGCGCCCTGAAAAACTCGTAATAACGGTCGTTCAAAAGTCCGTCGTAGGAGTACAAAAGCCCAAGGGACGGGTAGGCTATGCGGTTTTTCACCGTAAGACGCCCGATTTTCAAAGGCGAAAAGAGGTATGGATACATTAAGGGCTCCTTTTTCTATGCCAGCGTTTGGCCTCGTGGATCATTTTACCAGCCTGTCTAAAAACGCGAACTGGCAGCGCCAGCGCTTCAAAGCCAATTCCGTCACGTACCTTAAGTAGGCTTACTCATTGGCTTTTAGCGCGCCGTGTTCATCGTTTTTATTCAGGCTTTGCATCTTGCCTTTTCAACAGGCTGTTACCGAGCGTTCGCTTTTATCCGGTTTCGGATGATGGTCCTCCTGCAGTGGTGTAATCAAGTTCATTAATTGAATCGTGTTCAATAACATTAGGCGAGGTTCACGGGAATTGCAAGTCTAATTTTTTTGCATGTAAAAGGAATTGCAAAGCCCGTGGAATTTGTATTATTCTGATTATTCCGACACGATACGGGTAGGCGGGAACCAATCCGTAAAAAAGACTTACGCCCGCCGCTTCATTTTTCGGCCATCTGCGGGCTTTGAATCCAAACCAGGCAACAGGGTCACATAAAAACGAAATCAGCCGAAAGGATTTCAAAATCATGGGGCGTTGGAACAGTAACCGGATCATCGCGCTGTGCGCTGTCGTCGCCGTCACGGTTATATTCGCAGGGGGTTGTTCGGGCAAGCCCAAAAAGAAGCCTTTGAATGAAATTCCCATAGAGGTGAGCGCCTTCGGGAAAACCGAAACCATGCACTACGCCTTGGGCCTTAACGCAGACCCCAAAACATGGGACTGGAAGAGCAAGTCCAATTTCCTTTACAGCAGGACCACCACGATCCTTGCCACCGCAGTTGAAATGTTCGACACCGTGACAGCAGGCGCGAAAACCTACAACATGCGCCTCACCTGCAAAAAAAGCCCCTATCTGGACGTGGTCCGCAGCCACGTAACCGAGGAGCAGGGCGGGAAAATCCTGGACGAGTCCAGGGTCGAGGTGAAAAACGGCAAGCTCCATCAGAGTTTCCTGAAGGCCAAGCCCAACGTCATCGACTATCCCGACAATATCGTGTCCCAGGCCGGGCTCATGAGGATCGTGGAGGTTCTGCCCAGGGAAAAGGGCGTCCTGTACACCTTTCCCGGCTATTTCGACCCCCAGGAGCCCAGGCCCGAAACCGGAGAGGGCATCGGTCTTGAATGCATGGGCGAGGCCGAGATAAAGGCCGCCGACCGCAAGCTAGCCTGCACCCTGTTCGTTTTAAGGGGCGTGCGCCGGGAATGCCGGTTCTACGTGGACGACAAAGGCGTTCTCCAGTTCGTGGAAATGGACGGCGGCTACACCCGCATGGCCCTTCTGACCTCCGCCGAACTGGCCAGGTTCCCCTTTGTTCCGAGGCCCACGGGCGCAAGCCCGGTTGCGGCGGCCCCTGAAACCGCCCAGGCTTTAACCCTAGCGCCATGACCGGATCGAAAAATTTCTGGACCGAGTTCCTGGACAGCATGGAGGCCCGCACCCTCACCGAGGCCCCGCCCCACGCGGTGAACCTTAAGCTGCCCCCCATAGACGGCTGGGAGCCGGGCCGGGTGTGGTTCACCTGGACCGTGGACCCGGCCTTCATGAACCCGGCGGGCACCCTTTTCGGCGGCTATCTTTCCGCCCTGGCCGACCAGATACTGGCCTTTGCGGTCATGACGGTGCTTGGCCCGGAGGAGATGTTCACCACCAGCGACCTTCGCATGTCCTTTTTCAGGCCGGTGACAGGCGGGCGGCTCTACGTGGAAGGCAGGGTCATCAACCGCAGCCGCCACATGGCCCACCTTGCCGCCGATTTCATCCGTGAGGACAGGAAAGCCGTGGCCACCGCCACGGCCACCCAGGTCCTTTTCAAAAACGAGTCGTTCAGACCCTTCGAAAACCGCACGGGAAACCGTCAGGACCGGGATCCTGAATAATTTTATCCGCAACTTCAATCAGAACGCTTCAGGAAAACGACATGAAAAAAATCGAAGCCATAATCAAGCCGTTCAAACTCGAGGAAGTCAAAGAGGCCCTGTCCGAAATGGGAATCAAGGGCATGACCGTGTGGGAGGTCAAGGGCTACGGACGCCAGAAGGGCCACAAGGAAATCTACAGGGGCGCCGAATACCTGGTGGACTTCGTGCCCAAGGTGAAGATGGAAATAGTGGTGGACGACGACGTGGCCGAACGGGTGGTGGAGGCCATACGGCAGGCGGCCAACACCGGCTCCATAGGCGATGGAAAGATTTTCGTGCTGCCCGTTGACGAGGCCATACGTGTGCGCACCGGAGAACGCGGCCCAGCCGCCATCTGAAAACCGAAAGATACTTAAACACAGGACTTGCGATTTTGTGGGGGAGGGCGGGAAAACCTTTTTTGAAAAAAAGGTTTTCCCGCCCTCCCCCACACCCCCTCCCACCATTTCCAAAAAACTTTAAATATTAGAGGGTTATTGAACCAATACCTGTTGTCGGCCAATATTTTCAAGATGATCTGCAATTTTGAGTATCCCGAAAAACACGGCATCCATAGTAGCCTGGATGAAAAATACGATGCCCCCGAAGTTCGTAGCGCCTTTAAAAAACCGCGCAAGCGTGCGAAGCACGCGTAGCGTAAGATAAAGGGGGGTCCGGGGGAGCGACGCTCCCCCGGCCGCCGGAGGCGCTTTAGCTTTTACATGGCCAAAAGCCCCGCCTTGCGCCCAAGGCGGGGCAAACATCCGCGAGGCGAGGCGTGCCGCGAAAAAATATCCTTCTGGCCCTTTTTCTGGCCGCGCTGGTGATCACGGCCTATATCCCTGCCTTAAAGGCCGGTTTCATCTGGGACGACGACTCCTATCTCACCGCCAACAAAACCCTTGCCTCGCCGGACGGCCTTTCCCGGACCTGGTTTTCCCTTTCCGCCAATCCCCAGTATTACCCCTTGGTTTTCACGAGCTTTTTGCTGGAGCGCTCGCTGTGGGGCGTAAATCCCCTGCCATATCACGCGGCCAACGTGCTTTTGCACCTTCTGGGAAGCCTCATCCTGTGGCGGGTTCTTAAACGGCTCGGCCTTCCCGGAGCCTGGCTCGCCGCCGCAGTATTTGCCCTTCACCCCATGAACGTGGAATCCGTGGCCTGGATCACCGAGCGCAAGAACGTGCTTTCCGGATTTTTCTATTTTTCCTCTGCCTTCTGCCTTGCGCGTTTCTTCGGGTTCGGCCCCAAAACCGGCAACAGGACCCCCTCCTTCTGGTACGCGGCGGCCCTCTTGCTCTTTCTGGCGGCGCTTCTGTCCAAGACCGTCACGTCCGTTCTTCCAGCCGCCTTTGTGGCGATTCTGTGGTGGAAAAACGGAGCGGTGAAAAAGACCGACTGGGCGAGGCTCGCGCCCTTCTTCGCCCTGGCCCTGGCCTTCGGGAGCATCACCGCCTGGGTTGAGCGCCACCACGTGGGGGCCGCCGGGGGCGAGTGGGACCTGACCTTCCCGGAACGCATCATAGTGGCGGGAAAGGCCCTCTGGTTCTATATCGGAAAAATTCTCCTGCCGGTAAACCTCTGCTTCATCTACCCAAGGTTTTCCACAGACGCCGTAAATTTCGTCTCCTGGCTTTTTCCGGCGGCCTTCATCCTCTTTTTCGCGGCCCTTTTCGCCTTTCGCGGAAAAATCGGCAGGGGACCGGCCACGGCCATAGCCTGTTTTGCCATGGCCCTTTTCCCGTCCCTGGGCTTTTTCAACGTCTTTCCACACCGCTATTCCTTCGTTGCGGACCACTTCGCCTATCACGCGCTTCCCTTCTTCATCGCCCTTGTCGTCTGCGGGGGGGCTGGGCTTCTGGAACGCTTGCGTCAAAAGCCCCCAAGGGCGGCCATGATCGCTCCCGCAGCGCTTCTGGCCTTCCTCGCCGCTTCGTCGTCGGGCCACGCCGGGGTGTTCACGAGCCTGGAGACCCTCTGGAGCAGGACCATAAAGTCGAATCCTTCGGCCTGGATCGCCCACAACAACCTTGGGGTGTACCTCGATCAGGCGGGCCGGGAGGCCGAGGCCCTGGCGCATCTTGAAAAATCCCTGGAAATCCGCCCGGACCTGCCCGAAGTGCACTACAACCTGGCGGGTTATTACGGCCGGAAGGGGAACAGGGCCAAGGCGGCGGAGCACCTGGAGCAGGCCCTTTCCCTTGAGACCTCCAAGGATGACGTGCATTACCAGCTTGGCCTTCTGCTATTGGAAAAGGGCCGTAAACAGGAGGCCCTTGTGCGTTTCCTGAAGGCCGCCAAGGCCAACCCTTCGCACGCCCAGGCCCTTTACGAGGCGGGAGCGCTTTTTTCGGAGGCTGGCGACAGGCGGGCTCTCTATTATTTTCAAAAGGCCCTTGCGATAAAGCCAACCATGGCCCAGGCCCATCACGGCATAGGCCGCGTGCTGGCCGCCTCAGGGGACGCAAAGGGCGCGGAAAAAAAATTCCGCACGGCCCTTGTCGGCCTTCCGGGCGAGGCCACCATCCATAACGACCTGGGCGCGATACTTGTGGCAGAGGGCAGGGAATCCGAGGCCATGGAGTCCTTCAAAAGGGCCGTTTCGCTCAATCCGCGCTACGCAGAGGCCATCACCAACCTGGCCCTTCTGCTTGTGAAGGCGGGTGAAAAAGACGAGGCCCTGGCCCGCTACAGGCAGGCCCTTCATGTGGAGGAGAAAAACCCGGAAACCCACTACAACATCGGGGTGCTCCTAATCGCCAAGGGCGGCGGCGGGGAGGCCTTCGCTCACTTCGCAAGGGCCGCCGAACTTGCCCCGAATTTTCCCGAGGCCCGGTTCGCCCTTGGCCGGGAGCTTTTCGCCCGGAATCGCTTTGCCGAGGCCGAGCCCCATCTGAAAGCGGCGGTGGCGCTGGCCCCGGATTTTCTGAACGCCCGCGAGGAGCTTGTGAAATTCCTGTGGATGACCGGAAGGCCCGACCGCGCAAGAAAAGAACTCGCCGATATGAACAGGCTCGACCCCGCCCTTTCCGCCGACCTCGAAAAATGGATGAAAAAAAACCGCCCGGAAAAAGGGTGAGGCGCGTCGCAAGGGGATGCTGAATTTCCTCCCTGGCTGGAGACCTTTAAAAAAGGGAAAAAGGCCATGCGCCGCGCGATATCAGGAACTCTTGGGTTCAAAATTGCTGCGGTTGCAATATCTGCGGCCCTTGGCCTCGTTATCGCCGAAATCGTAATGAGAACCCTAAGCCCGGTGCAGGTGGTCATTTTCCCGGAGGGCCTGATAGCGCCGTCTGCCGACCCCGCCGTCTGTTACGAGCTTAACCCAAGGTGGCCGGAACACGACCGGGACGGACTAAGGGTATCCGGCCCCCAAACCGGCAAAGGGCCGCACGGGAAAAAAATTCTCGTAACGGGCGATTCCATTGCCTACGGGCTCGGGGTCGGCCCCGGCCAGACGATTTCTGCAACAATGGGCCGCATTCTGAAAGGCTGCGGGCTGACCGATGATTGGGAAGCCCTCAACCTGGGGGTGCCGGGCCACGGAATAGGGCAGATTTGCGCGCGGCTCGAAAACAAGGGCGCAAAATACGAAGCGGATTATCTGGCATACATATACTGCCTCAACGATATCTTTGATGACGCAGGACAGGCCGGAAATTTTTTGATCGCCAACAACGATAAATTGATATTGCCCGAACAAATGTTGGAAACAAAATATATCGATCTGTTGCTGCGGCTACAAATGGCGCAAAGGGGCGTTCTTCTGTACAGAAAATTGAAATACGGAAAAGCGGTAAAAACCGGCGTTCAAGCCGATTTCACTTATTTGAAAAACCGAACCGACGATACGGCGTTAAAAATAATCAACGGCTTTTTATCCAGGCAATACAAACATCATTATGTCGACGTGAACTGGGGCAATGCGGAACATTCTTATTATCCCGATTATTACAATAAGCTGTATTACCTGCTGAAATTGAACGCCGGGTTATCCGGCATCGGCAGGTTCTGCAGAAAATCGAAAATATCGCCGTATATATTCATCGTCCCGATTTTCACCCCCGATAAAACGGACAGTTACGTTTTCGCCCACATACACGGCCTGATAACCGCGCTTTCCAGGCATCACGGCCTCTACGTAAAGGATTTGCAGCCTCTTTTATCCGCGCATCCGTCAAGCCTTGTCAGCCAGAAGGATTATTCTCATCCGAGCGCTTACGGAAACGAGGTCATTGCAAGGGAAGTTCTTAAGACTATCGGATTTTCACGATGCCTTGCCGGGAACAGGATGAAACCAACAGGCGCGTGACAGCCTTTAAAGGGCGGGACCAGACATGGACCAGAAAATGTCGCCGGGAATGCGTTTTTTCTTCGGAAGGTTGTTCCCCCTGCCCTTTTTCATCGCAGGGGCCGTAATCCTGTTCTTCGGACTTAGGGATCTGAACCGGGCCATGGAAAGCGCTTCGTGGCCCACGGCGAAGGGTGTGATAGAGCGAAGCTCCGTCGAATACCATTCCGACAGCGACGGCAGCACGTACAGCGCCGAAATCGTTTATGATTTCATCATAAACCGGGTTACGTACAGCGGCGATTCCGTCGGCTTCGGCGATTTGAGCACAAGCTCGGTGGCCCGCGCCCAAAACATTGTGAACAGGTATCCTAAAGAGGCGAGCGTAACGGTCCATTACATGCCGGGAAGGCCGGAGGTGTGCGTGCTGGAGCCGGGAGTCAAGGGCCAGACCCTGTTCATGCCCATATTCGGCCTTGTCTTTTTCGTAACAGGTGCGGCGATGCTGATATATATGCCGAGGCTCATGAAAAGCCAGGCTGACAGAGAATAGGCAGGCGGCGGCTGACCTGGCAGCATACTTGTAATGATTTGACCAGATAAGCTGAAGCACAGTGCCCACTTAAGAGGACAACTTATATGAAGCCCAAAAAACTAACTTTTGCGTGCGCGACATGCATCTTTTTTCTAATTATTATATATAGTATTGTTATTATATTTTTGGGTGATAGACCAGGAGGACAGGTATTATTTGCTTCACAACAGCCACCAAATATTCATTATGAGTCTTTTGACCCTTATATATTTAAAATTATTCAAGGATCAATCAAATGGAATACCATTGGTTGGCCTCGCAGAACAATTATCATGATAATGCGTAACAAAGACGACTCATATGGTCATTTCATCGAGACAGATTTATTTCAAAAAGGTGATAAAATTTCTGTTTTTTGGACCAATAATGCAATAGAAGTTATTTTTCCGCTTGGGCACAAATTGATTATACCTAAAAAAGTATTTATTGGGGGCAGATAATGCTTATCGGCCTCCATGTTGGGTGAACCCGCACTTCGCGCGGAACCACCCAACCTACTGAAATCAAATGCTAACCGTTACATACTAAGGCCGCGCAAGCTCAACCACGTCCGCCGGGGTCTTGGCGAGGTGGGCCGCGCCGGATGAGGCCAGCTCATCCTGGGTGCGGAAGCCCCAGAGCGCCCCCACCGGGTGCATTCCGGCTGCGATGGCGGTTTTCATGTCTATGGATGTGTCGCCGAGATAGAGGATTTCGGACGGGGATAGCCCCAGGCTTTCGGCGATTTCAACGGCCCCGGCGGGATCGGGCTTTTTGGGAACCCCAAGGCGCTCGCCCAAGATCATCTTAAAGGGGATGCCCGGAAAAAAGAACTTCACCGTCTCCTTTGTGTTGGCGTCCGGCTTGTTGGAGAGCACGGCAAGCATAAGTCCCGCCCGGTCAAGCTCCGAAAGCATCTCGACGATTCCTTCATACGGCTTTGTTTTGGCGTTCCAGGTTTTTCCGTAGATTTCGCGGAGAAGCGCCACGCATTCCTCCACGGTTTTTTCGTCCTTCGCTCCTTCGGGAAGCACCCGGCGGACGAGCATCACTATCCCGTCCCCCACGAAATAGCGCATCTCCTCCCTTGTACGCCCCGGAAATCCGCGCATGGCCAGCACCGTGTTGACCGAGTCCGTGAGATCGTCCAGGGTGTCCAGAAGGGTTCCGTCCAGGTCGAACACCGCCGCCTTGAAATGATTTTTCGCCGATTGGGGCATTTTTCGTCTTTCGTTACTGAAAATTTGCCGGGGCCACGTACCGAGCCCGTCTAAAAACGATGAAGCGCGAAGGTTGGCGAGAAGCGCGGGGAGATATAATACTGTTCGTATATGACCGACCCGCGCTTTGAAGCCTGACACAGCGATTCGCGTTTTTAGACGGGCGACTACTCAGCGCCTGGAAGCCACATATAGTAGAAGCCCGGCGAGAGACTGGCCGGGGCCAGGGGCGGAATCCCCAGGTCCACCAGGGAGGCCCTTGCGGGTGCGCTCATGGTGGAAGGGTTGTAGACGTTGTCGTCCGGGTAGTCCGCCCGGCGGTAGGCCACCACCTTTGCGTCCTCCGGCAGTCCGGCAAGGGACCTGGCCTTGGCGATGGCGTCTTTCATGTAGCCCACTTCATCTATTAGGTTCAGTTCCCTTGCCCGCGCGGCTGTGAAAATGCGGGCGGTGGAGACCTCGGCTGCGGCTTCGGTGGTGAGCCTGCGGCGCTCCTTCACGAGTCCCATGAAACGCGCGGCCATGTCGTCGGTTATATCCTGGAACAGGGCCTTTTCCTCGTCCGTGGCGGGCCTGAAAGGCGAGCCCATGTCCTTGTTGCGGCCTGAGGTGTGGGCGGTGACGTCCAGGCCCAGCTTGTCCATGAGGCCGGTGACGCGGGCGCGGGCCATTATGACGCCCACCGAGCCGGTGACGGTTATGGGATGGGCCACGATCCAGTCCGCAGGAAGGCTTATGTAGTAGCCGCCCGAAGCGGCCAGGTCCAGCATGGACACCACGAGCTTGGCCCCGGTCTTTTCCTTGAAGTCGGTGAGTTCCTTGTAGATGATGTCGGAGGCCATGGCGCTTCCGCCCGGCGAGTTCACCACAAGAACCACTGCCCGGACCTTGGGGTCTTTGGCCGCCATGTCAAGCTGGGAGACGAGTTCCTGCATCATGCTGGGCTTGGAGCGCAGCATTCCCTCCTGGGGGGCGTCGGAGATTTTGCCCTTGACCGGTATGATGAGCACCTTTTGGGCGGACTTGCCGGAAAGCAGGCGCTCCCGCAATGGGTCCTGGGCGTCGGTGAAAAGTTTCACGTTGGGGGCCACGCATCCCTGAAGAATCAAAAGGACGCCAAGACTGATTAATAGGAACGCCGATTTTTTCGCTTTCACCGATTTCTCCTTCAATTATCGTTTTTTGGCCCGGTCCGCCGCAAGGCCGCCGAACCGGTTCCATCGAGCCGGGACGCACTATAAGCCCGGCGTTTTTTCAAGTCAATTCAATGCCGGTGGATAGAGTGCAACAAACCATGCTTGACAGTATCGCCCGCTAATCATAATCTGAAAAAATGGAATGAAAACATCGGCGAAACGAATTGGCGTCAGATTCCCCCTGTCCCACGGCCTTTTCCATTGCAAAGGCAAGCAAGGAGAAACCATGAAACGTTCCGCACGGTTCTTTTTTTTGGCCCTGATCCCCGCGTTTTTCGGCCTTTACGGCGAAGCCCTTGCCGAAACCTACCTTCTTAACGGCGGCCAGACGGCAGAGATCAATTACATGATGGTGCAGGAGGTGGAGCCGCATCCTGGGATAAAGACATTAACCTTGAAGTTCGCCGTGCCGCGAGGCTTCGACTCTGCCACCTACAGCCAAGCGGTGAGGGAGGAGGGATTTTACTTCTACCCTCAGCCTGCATCCCAAAGGCGGGTGACGGACCAGCGCGGAAACGAATTCGTGGAGGCCGTGTTCAACGAGCCTCAATCCACCATACGCAGCACGGTGCGCTTCGTGGCCGAAAACACGGTGAAGCTGGACACCCTGGAAACCAAGGCGCCCTTTCCCGTGGCCGAGGTCCCGGAGGAGGTCCGGCCCTTCCTGACCCCCACCCGTCTGGTCCAGAGCGAGGACCCTGTGGTGGCGGCCAAGGCCCTTGAGCTTACGAGGCAGGCGAAAACCGAATACGACGCGGTTTCAAGCATCCTCACCTGGCTTGTGGATTACATGCGTTACGAGTCCAGGCCCCAGAGCCGTGACGCCCTAAGCGCCCTTTCCTCCGGGCGCGGCAACTGCCAGAACTACGCCCATCTCGCAGCAGGCCTCATGCGGAGCGTGGGCATTCCGGTAAGGATCGTGACCGGCGTCACCCTGAAATGGCCCTACCGGGTGAAGGCCAAAAACGCCATCATCACCATGAACATGGCAATGGGCCGCCACGCCTGGATAGAGGTCTATTTTCCCGATCTCGGCTGGGTCCCCTTCAATCCGCAGAACTCTGTGCTTTTCGTCTCCAACCGCTTCATCCGCATGGAATCGGGCCGGGACAACGACGAGGCGGCCAAGGACGGCTTCATCCAGTGGACCCAGCCCAAGGGGACCACCGGCCAGCCCAGGCCCTCGGAAATCTTCCACGTGGATTTTCTGGAGGACCGGGTGGACATGCGGGCCGACAAGGCCGGTTACGGCCCCCGCGCCCTTTATCTCACCCCGAACGTGGAGGGCACCTTCGCCAAGGTGAAGGCCGCAGCAGCCGCAGGCCCGGTCTTCGCCTGCCCGGTCGCCCTTCCGCCCGCCTCGGCCCTGTCAACCCCGGTGGCCTTCGGAAACATGGATTTCCCGGAGGGGCTCGATTTCGCAACCTGGCAGGGCGAGCCCGTGATTGCGGAGGACGGCTCCCTGAGCTACCCCCGGACCTTTCTGGCGGAGACCGCCGAATACGTCACAACCAAGGGCGAGCAGTACGCCCAGGCCTTCGTGACCGACCAGCCGCTGAAACTTTCCGAGGCGGGCCTGGCCCTTCACAGCTTCGGCGGCGAGGGCCAGATATGGCTTGAGCTTTACAGGGACGCCAAAAACGCGCCGGGCGAGCTGATCGGCACCAGCGAGGTGGCCGAGGTGGAGCGCATACCCTACAAGCCGGGCTACAACTGGGAGAACTTCAACTTCGCAGGGGACGTGGTGCTTGGTCCGGGCCAGTACTGGCTTGCCCTGGGCTTCACCGGAAGCCCCATCGTGAACTGGTTCTACACCTACGGCACACCGGTGGGCCCCCAGGACGGAACCAGGATGAAAAGCATGTTCGCGCCGGATTGGAAAACGGTCCTGGCCAACGAGTTCAATTACAGGATAAAGGGGCTTACCACCGAATAAAAAACGTGCGGGACATTAATGAAGTTTGTTTGAAGCCTAAACCCCATCGCAAAGGGATGGCGCACCTGGGAGCGCGGGCGTCCCGCCCGCTTTTGCCTTTAATGCGGGCGGGACGCCCGCGCTCCCAGGAAAGATTCTCCTTTCACTGTATTCATTCAAGATGACGACTATTCCATCAGCTTCTGAAGGTCGAAACCGAAAACGCTGCCGAACCTGTCGGCTATAACCATCCTGTAGCGGAAAACCAGGTAGACCAGAACTATGAGGTAAATCAGCTTGCGGATGGGCGCGGTGTCGCGCCAGAACTTGCCGAAACTTCTCAGCCACTGGTAAAGGAAGTCCAGGCGCTCGCGGCGGCGGCGCGCCCGCTCCTTGGCTATCATGATCTTTTCCATCATCTTGTAGTGCCGGGCCCGGATCTTTTCATCCTGCATTCCCCGGTCCTTGTTCATCATCTCGGCAATCTTCTTCCGGCGCTCCTCTACAATGGCCTCCCTTTTGCGGAGCATCTCCATGTAAGGGGCCAGGAGGAAGTCCTTCAAGTCCACTCCCAGGCGGTCTATCCTTTTAAAGGGCGTTGCGATCACCTGACCCGCCGCAGACAAAAAGTCCTGCAACACCGCAAGGCGCATGGAAAGGGCCACCTGCCGGGTTTTCCGCTTTTCCCACTTTTTGCGGGCAGCCTCCTCGCGCTCCGGCTCGATGGACTTGAGATAAGCTATCTCCTTCTGACGTTTTTCCTCGCGCTTGGCCTCCATCTTGAGCAGTATGTCGTCAAAGGGCTCACGAATGCGCCTGCCGATCAACTCAAGCTGGTATTCCACCTTTTTCCAGGGATTGGCCACGGCGTTGCGCAGCTTCCACAGACGCCTTTTCCAGCGTTCCAGGCGGGCCTTGCGCCGGGCCTCTTTTTCCCTGGCCTTCATCCATTTTTCCGCAACCCTGGCCATTTCCGCCGCGTCCGGCACGGGCAGGGTTTCCATGACAGCCCCGATGGCGGGCTCTTTGGCTGGTTGTTTTACGCCGTTTAGCTTTTCGGCCATTTTGTTTCACCCGATGTTGATTTGAACGGAATTCTTTTGAACGGCCCCGATCTCTCGATCAGGCCCCTGATGAGATCCGGTTTCCATAAGTAAAACAAGCCCTTCGGCCCATACGCCGTGGACTGAACTGCGATAGGGCAGTCCCTATGTCCGGTGAGGGGCAAGGTTTGCGCCCCCGCAGAAAAATTTGATGGGCAATGCTATCACGCCGCTATCTGCTTATGCAACGGGCTTGTTGAGGATTTGCATGATCGCCCTATGTGAAAAAGGTTACCCGTATTTCACATAATACCCCATGCCCGTCAAAAAACGTTCCTCCCATACGGCCCATTTTTCACTGGAGACGCCGTTCCCGCCTCAGGGGACTTTTAGGGGCTGCATACTTGCTCCGTACCGGCAGAAAAATATCTCTTGCCTTGCTTTAAGTCTATGTAATACAATATATAAATTCATTCGATCCACCTTATAAGGGAAAGACGGGCCAGGGGGAAGGCCCTTCGTCTTTCTTTGTCCTCCTGCGGCCCTGTGCCGGGAAAGCACCCGGGGCCGCCAGAAACCTTAATTTCGAAAGGGCGCACATGGATCTCGTCTACAAGAAGGAAAAAACGCTTTATGCAATTCTTCTGATAATCTCGATTATCGCATGGCTTGCCATTATCGTCGGAACAATCGGCATCGCGCTGGCATACCTGCTCATTTTTTTCATATTCTACCTCTTCGCCCAGTCGGCCCTTATTTCATATCTCAAGGGAAACGGCGTCCTGATCACCCAGGATCAGTTCCCGGACATCCACGAGCAGCTTGTTTCATGCTGCAACACCCTTGGGCTTAGGGAAATTCCGGAAGCCTATCTGCTTCACGCGGACGGGGCCTTCAACGCCTTTGCCGCCCGCTTTCTGGGCCGCAACTTCCTGGTCCTTTTCTCCGACGTGGTGGACGCCCTGGCCGAACGCCCCGAATCCCTGAAATTCTACATCGGCCATGAGCTTGGACACATCGCCCGCAAGCACATGCTGATTTCCCCGATTCTCGCGCCCGGAAAAATCCTGCCCCTTCTGGGCGCGGCCTATTCCCGCGCGCGGGAGTACACCTGCGACAATTACGGCCTGCACTGCTGCCCGAACCCCGAAGACGCCGCCATCGCACTTTCGGCCCTGGCCGCTGGCGGGCAGCGCTGGAAAACCCTTTCGGTTTCAAGGTTCGCGGAGCAGTCCTTTGCAACCGGCGGATTTTTCATGTCCTTTCACGAGCTTACCGCCGGCTACCCCTGGCTGGTCAAGCGCGTTGCCAGGATTCCCGGCGTAATGCCCCCAAGGCTGGCCTTTCCCACCCGCCACCCCCTGGCCTTTGTTTTCGCTGCTTTCGTTCCCAACGTGGGCGCGGGCAACCCCATCGCCAACGTAATGGTGACCGCCGCGATAATCGGCGTGTTGGCCGCCATCGCCATTCCCAATTTCATCGCCTACCAGAAAAAAAGCTACGATGCCGCCGCCAATGCGGACATCAAAAACGCCTACATTGCAGCCCAGGCCTTTTTTACAGATAATCCAGGCGGAGCGGTAGACGAGAACCTGCTCAAACAAAGCGGTTATGTCCCCACTCCGGGCGTGAGCCTTGAGATAATGGACGGAACCAGGGAAAACCTCATGCTTGCCGCCTTCCACGAAGAGGGCAAAAACACCTATACGGTGAATGCCGAGGGTAACATTTCAAGCGACGAGGATGAAGCTTCGGAGAAAGATTCGGAAAGCGGCATGGATTTGCAGGCGCTCATGAAACAGGCAATGTCCCAGCAGAACGGGGGGCAGGGGGCTTCCGATGAATCCTCGGAGATGATGGAGGACAGCGATCCGGCCAGTAACGACGCCAAGATGGCCTATATGGCGGCCCAGGCGTATTTCGTCCAGAACCCGGACGCCCAGGCTTCCCTTGAGGCCCTTGCGCAGGTGGGCTTTACGCCCTCGGAAGGCGTTGAAATCTCTGTATCCGGCAATCAGGCCGGGCTTGCCATAAGCGCCAGCCAAAAGGACGGCGAAAAGGTTTACAGCCTGGATGCAAGCGGCCAGATCACAACCACCGACAAATAGCCTTTTCCAACCCGTGTTCCGCGTTCGCCGGGGCGCTCATTCCTGCCCCGGCGGACCGGCCCCCAAGCCGTCCTTTCTTACCGCTTAAAACCCGCCGCCCCCCCCTTGAAAACCTGCCCGGCCTGTCTTATATTATAGAGGTAAAACCTTGGAGGCGGCATGGGAGAGCTTCTTCATTTCGATGAGGGCCAGATAAGCACCGTGGCGGAAGCCGGGGCCATCGCCGAGGAGCTTGTGGCGGAAGCCTACAAGATGAGCGCGGCCCAGTGGCGGAAGCACCTCTACGACGTGAAGACCCTCTCGGAGCTTTCCCCCGAAGAAGTGGCACCCGGCAGGCTTGCGCACCTGGTGCGCTACGCCGGAAAGCGCAGGGACTCAACCCTGGCCTCGGCGGCCTTCGATTTTTACCGCATCTGCCTCATGGATCACTCCATGCTCTCGGTGCTTGCAACGAAAAAAAATTTCACGCTGTTTCCGCTCGCGGTTTACGTGCTCTGCCACGAGCTGGTTCATGTGGTGCGCTTTTCGCGCTTTCTCCAACCCTTCGAGACCCCAAGGGAAAAAAGGGACGAGGAGGAAAAGCGGGTCCACGAGAAAACCCTGGACATTTTGGGCGGAATCCGCATGGATGGCCTTAGCCCCATAGTGCGGCACTATCAGCGCCACGGGCCTTGATGGATTTTTATCCAAGCTTTGCATTAAGCCTTTTTCAATGGGCGGTTAAATCAGGTGCAGTGAACGGATCGCGTTTTTGGACAGCCTGAGGCCTTGACACCAGGTTTTTTATGCCTATAATAAGCCGGTTACGGCACGAACCTTTTTAATCTGGGGGAGAAGTACAATGCCCATCTACGAGTATGAATGCGAAAAATGCGGCGCGAACCTGGAAGCCCTTCAAAAGTTCTCCGACGCGCCCCTTTCGGTTTGCGACAAATGCGGGGGCGGCCTGCATAAGCTCATGAGCCAGACCAGTTTCCATCTAAAAGGCACCGGCTGGTACGTCACCGACTACGCCGGAAAGAAAACCGGGGCCGCCCCGGCCAAGGATGCGCCCGCCGAAAAGACGGAGACCCCCAAGGCCGCTCCGGTAAGCCCGTGCGCCTCAGGGGCCTGTTCAAAGGCTCCTTCCGCCGACTGATCAAAAATTCCGGTCTATGGCCTTCTCCGCCCGCAGGAAAAACTGTCCTGCGGGCGGATTTTTGTTGAACCGGGTTTCAGAATTTTTATTGGCGGCTCTTTACAAGGCGCATTTGGTGATTAATTTTCACCATCAAAACCGAGCGAATGCCCGAAGGCTCATTTAAGGCTTTGAAAGCAACAGTTTCAATCGTGCGCCCAAAAGCGTCAAAGTTTGCTGCGGCGCAAAAATCCTGGTGATAAAATCCGAGAAGGAGGAAAGTAACGCATGAAAATCAAACCGTTGGCCGATCGTATCATCGTAAAAAGGCTTGAAGAGGAAACCAAGACCAAGGGCGGCATCATCATTCCCGACAGCGCCAAGGAAAAACCCGCAGAGGGCAAGGTCGAGGCCATCGGCTCCGGCAAGATGAAGGAAGACGGAACCCGCATCGCAATGGAAGTGAAAGTGGGCGACCGCATTCTCTTCGGCAAGTACTCCGGCACCGAGGTCAAGATCGACGGTGAGGAGTTCCTCATCATGCGGGAAGATGATGTTTTAGGGATTGTAGGCTAATCAAAAGGGAATCCCCCTCTACCTATAAAAGGAGTTTCAGAGAACATGGCAGCCAAGGAAATCAAGTACGATATGAAAGCAAGGGAGCTCATGCTGAACGGCGTGCGCACCCTGGCCGAAGCGGTAGCAGTCACCCTGGGCCCCAAGGGCCGCAACGTCCTTATCGACAAGGCCTGGGGCTCCCCCACCGTCACCAAGGACGGCGTCACCGTGGCCAAGGAAATCGAGCTTGAAGACAAGTTCGAGAACATGGGCGCGCAGATGGTGAAGGAAGTGGCCTCCAAGACCAGCGACACCGCTGGCGACGGCACCACCACCGCAACCGTGCTCGCACGCGCCATCTACGAGGAAGGCATCAAGCTGGTGGTTGCGGGCAACAACCCCATGTCCATCAAGCGCGGCATCGACGCGGCCTGCGGCATCTGCGTAAAAGAGCTTCAGAAGATGAGCAAGCCCACCAAGGAGCAGAAGGAAATCGCCCAGGTGGGAACCATCTCCGCGAACTCCGACGAGACCATCGGCAACATCATCGCCGAGGCCATGAACAAGGTGGGCAAGGAAGGCGTCATCACCGTCGAAGAAGCCAAGAGCATGGAAACCACCCTGGAAGTGGTGGAAGGCATGCAGTTCGACCGGGGCTACATCTCCCCCTATTTCGTCACCGATTCCGAGAAGATGATCGTCTCTTTGGAAGACCCCTACATTCTCATCAACGAGAAAAAGGTCTCCAACATGAAGGACCTGCTGCCGATCCTGGAGCAGATCGCCCGCATGAACAGGCCCCTTCTCATCGTGGCCGAAGACATCGAAGGCGAAGCCCTGGCAACGCTCGTTGTCAACAAGCTGCGCGGAACCCTCCAGGTTGCGGCTGTGAAAGCCCCGGGCTTCGGCGACCGCCGCAAGGCCATGCTTGAGGACATCGCCATTCTCACCGGCGGCCAGGTCGTCAGCGAAGACCTCGGCATCAAGCTCGAAAGCATCTCCATCGCAGACCTTGGCAAGTGCAAACGCATCACCATCGACAAAGACAACACCACCATCGTTGACGGCGCAGGCGCGCGCTCATCCCTCGAAGCCCGCGTGAAGCAGATCCGCGCACAGATCGACGAAACCACCTCCGACTACGACCGCGAGAAGCTCCAGGAGCGCCTGGCGAAGCTCATCGGCGGAGTCGCCGTAATCAACGTCGGTGCGGCCACCGAAAGCGAAATGAAGGAAAAGAAGGCCCGCGTTGAAGACGCCCTTAACGCCACCCGCGCCGCAGTTGAAGAAGGCATCGTACCGGGCGGCGGCGTGGCCCTGGTCCGCTGCGTGGAAGCCCTGGCCAAGGCCAAGTTGAAGGGCGACGACAAGATCGGCCTTAGGGTCGTGATGAAGGCCATCGAAGCCCCCTTGCGCATGATCGCCAGTAACGCCGGAATGGAAGGCGCGGTTGTGCTTGAAAAAGTCAAGGCGGGCGAAGGCCCCTTTGGCTACAACGCCCAGACCGACGTTTACGAAAACCTTCTGGACGCCGGCGTCATCGACCCCACCAAGGTGGTCCGCCTTGCGCTTCAGAACGCCTGCTCAGTGGCCGGGCTCATGCTCACCACCGAGGCCATGATCGCCGAAAAGCCCGAAGACAAGAAGGACATGGCCATGCCTGGCGGTATGGGCGGCATGGGTGGGATGGGTGGCATGGGCGGCATGGGCGGCATGATGTAATAAGACCGTCCAAAAACGCGAATCGCGGTGTCAGAGCAAAGCGGGCGGGTCGTCATGTACGGCAAGTACTATTCCTTCCCGCCCGCTTCCCTCTTCCTTGCATTTCATCGTTTTTATCCAGTCTTTTGCTCGGTATAAAACCGCATGTTTTGTTTATTGCGGATAGATACAAGAAAGCCCCCGCCGGGATATTCCCGGAGGGGGCTTTGTTTGTTCATCGGCGCACTAATTCCGTTCTGCTTTGATC
Source organism: Deltaproteobacteria bacterium (assembly GCA_016235345.1). Lineage (NCBI taxonomy): Bacteria > Pseudomonadati > Myxococcota > Myxococcia > Deltaproteobacteria bacterium. The sequence goes on from JACRLG010000011.1 coordinate 159,992, forward strand.
GGTCACCCTGCTGTGGGTGGCCCCGGCAACTCGTTGCCGGGGTGCGAAGCACAAGAGGTCAACCGGCGCGGATTTATGACAATCGCTATAATACAGTTAGCCATTAGGGGCGTTCATCTTCCATACGAAGCAGGAAATCCCGGCAGCCAACTGAAGTGAAAATTCGCAATATAAGGTCGACACAATCAGGCCAATTGGCTCCCTTTGTGTTAAGTCCAAAGTGAGCAGAACAATACCCGCCCGGGAAGAGCTTTTCAAATTCGGGAAATACATGTAGATATTGGCCCGTCGGTAACTTCGTTGAATCCACCATAGGAATTGACGTAGAATGTTTAATACAGTACGCATGATTGACTGGTGGTGTAGAAATAATACCGAGGCGGAAATCACCGGGGTTGTAAGTAATTGAAGACGAGTTATAGATCGATATTTTTATATTTGGTCTCTGATTTTGGCCCCTTTTCACTATTACACATCCTGAGGCAAGTGGCTGAGTTTCATGAAATATCTCAAGCCCAATTTCAGTACGTACAGTTCGATCAGCTTCAAAAGCGAAATGCTTTATCCGCTTGGCCAACTCTGGACGCAATTCTTTTATCTGCGAGTTGTATACAATATGAAGAAAATGCTTGAGATCAAAAGGTATATCCTCAGCTCGCTGAGTCAGCAAAATAACAACTTTACCCAAGGCGTGTGCATAGCCGACCTCATAAAATACATTTGGATTTCTTGCAGTCATATCAGCGACAATTATATCAGCCCGTGATATCTGGTTGTAAATGCGATCAAGCATTGATCCGGGAAAAATCTGCTCATCAACACGTTCGCAATATACGCCAACCTCTTCACATGCGCCTTTGATTCCATACTCGTATATATCATCGAAGCTCTTATCAAAGGGCATCAATACAAAGCAGAACGGCTTGGGGCTTGTTTGGGTGGTTTGCATTTCTTCCATGGCAGGCACCTTACCGAAAGTGTTAACTCCCTTATATCCAATCTATAATTTCATGTCCAGCACAATATTTTGTATCGGCGCACTATAGAAAGCACAAAAATGGATACCCTTTCTTATTGCTGGGATAGCGGAATGTAAAATCTGGCCTTTTTGGTTCCAGGGTCGATTATCTTGTGCACGCCCTTATAGCCGATGCCAATAACTTTTTTTGTCAGTTCGAATGATTCCTTCTCCCATATTACAGGCTTATGCTCCTTGCTTATTGTCAAAACCAAGCCCGAAGAGCATTGCGACCAGCTATCGGATGCCTCACAGCCGGGGTACACCAATATTTTGTCCTTGTCGAATTTGAGGGGAGGCGCATAGACTTCAAGAGTCTTGGCTATGGCGATTTTTTTGGCATCCACGAATACCAAATACGTCATTGAACCGGAGTAGCAATCGAATAACAGAGTATCTGTGCTATCATGGTAATAAACTGCGGACACCAGTTCAATATCAAGAGTTCCAACCTTGCCCGACTCCGTGTCTTTAACTGTTACAGGCCCTTCCCAACTTTCATGTTCGTCAACTTTGGTCGAAGTGGCCTTTTCACCCCCTGCAGGATACATCATTGTAACTTCATAATGCTTGATATGGCCGACCGATTGAATGACGGGCCTGGCCATGACGTGGGTAAATTGAAGCCTTGTGAATGATGATCTGGGCTCGCTCTTTACTTTTGACGCAGATTCGCAATAGGCATTAGTGCTTAATACCAGGGACATGGCGATGGCCGTGGAAATCAAGATCAGGCAATACGGCCTTTTCATGGCTGTCCATCCTTGTTTAGAGGTTGCCAACCGGCTAAAAATTCTCCCGAAACTCTTTCCAGGCGATGTCCGGCACCATGTCGAAGGGGGGGTAGAAGCGCCCGTGACGAGAGTAGAGACCGTAAACAATGGTGAAGGGCTTCCGGTAGAAGGGGTTCATGGCGGCGGCGTAGGTTTTGGAATAGATGATCTGGCGGCTTTCGGCGTCTTGGGCCATGTGGGCCAGGGACACCGGGAAGCCCTTGGCGTCCAAGGATATAAAGGGCGCGTTGGGGTCAACCAGTATCCAGCCCTTTGAGGTTTTGACCTCGGTCACCGCGTGGGAGGCCGCGCCGGGCTTCATGAGCACGGCGAGCGCCGATGATCTTTCGCTTTTAAGGGTGTACAGCGCCGCGTGGCGCACGGTGAAGCCGTAAGCGCGGAAGATTTTTTCCAAAAGGCGGCTTCTGTCGTAGCAGAGCCCGGAGCGGGAGCGCAGAAGGTTGACCGGCTCCCGGCACATGTTTAAGGGCACCCCCTCGTTTCCGGGCACCGCCTCCAGAACCGCCGCCTGGACAGCCCCAAGAAAGGCGATCTGCCGGTCGTAAGGGGTGGGGCCGGAAGGCAGCCGGGTGAGGCCGCTTTCCGCCATGAAGCTCGCAATGGCGGCCCGGTCAGCCCTTGTTACGGACGTATCCACCCTGTGGCTGAAAAAGACAAAAACAGCCCCCGCCGAAAGCAGGACCCAAAGAACCAGGGCCGCAGTCAGGAGCTTTTTCGTCCTTGTCATGTGAACGTTTTCCCCGCATAAGGTCGCTTATTTGGAAAAAAACCTCGCCACGGCCCGGCCCACCTTCTTGGGGTATTCCAGGAGCACGAAGTGGGTCCCAAACGGCAGGTGAAGGGTCTCAACGTTTTTCAGCTTCTTTTTCATGCGCTTTGAAAGGTAGGCCGGGGTGAGAAAATCCAGGCCGCCGTAAATTATAAGGGTGCGGTGGGGGATGTTTTTCAGGTGATGAAAGGAATAATGGGCGTCAAGCTCCTGGAACAGCCTGAGATAATTGAAGAAGCTCTCGCCCAGCACGTCTTCCATATAGACTTCCAGGATGTCTTTTATGCGCGGGTTGCGGCGCACAGCCCCGTAGAGGGCCCCAAGGGGGCGGATGATGGACTTGGACCCGGCGACGCTGGTTACGAGCCTGGCCGCCCTGGGATGCTCGCGGGCGGTATCGATGGCAAAATGCAGCAGGTGATCCACACCCGGCACGGTGCCCAAGGGCTGGAACCCGGTCATGAGCGCCCGTCCGTAGGTGCCGTTTATGAGCACCATGCTTTCCAGGTTTTCAGGGTACAGGACGGCGAACTCGAGCGCCACCTGGACCCCCATGGACCAGCCCACCAGCTTCACCTTGTCTATGCCCTCGGCGTCCATCACGGCCTTCAAGTCGCGGGCGTGGTTGGGGATGGAAAGGTGCCGGATTTTCTTTGGAGAGCCGGACTCGAAAAGCCCCCGGTAATCCCAGGTGATTATGCGGTGGTCCTTCATGATGGCCTCCACGATGGGCTGGAAGGAGTAGAGCCGCCCTCCAAGGCCGTTGGCGAAGGCCACCACGCTCTTTTTTTTGTCGTCCCCAAGGGTCATGTAGCGAAGGGGCACGTCATCAGGGGTGACAACGGTCTTGTGAACTATATCCTTGTCCCATTCGGGCCGCCAGGTCATGTCCGGTCTCTCCGTTTGAAGGTTCATTTTTTTACAGCGAGAAAATCATATTTGCCGTGTTGGAGCCTGCAAGTCAAGGCTTTAGAGCATCGGGCTTTCAAAGGCGCGTTTCCGGCTCGGTTTTTCTTGACATGGTACGTTCATGGGTGTAGAAGTCGCCCATTAAAGGCACGTAGCTCAGGCGGAGAGCGCTACCCTGACACGGTAGAAGTCGTTGGTTCAAATCCAATCGTGCCTACCAGAATTGAAGAGGGGGGGTTATGGCGCGGCCGTAACCCCCTTTTTTGGTTCAATACAGCCTGTCTAAAAACGCGAATTGCTGTGTCGTGCTTCAAAGCCAATTCCGTCACGTACATTTAGTACGCTTGACTCATTGGCTTTTCGCACTCCTTGCACTTCATCGTTTTTATCCAGGCTTCGTATCCAGCCTTTTTCAACGGGCTGATAAGGCCGACGGCCCGAAAAGCCCATCACAAGCCACAACTGGAGCCGCCTTGAAGGTCGCCGATCTGTTCAAAAAGCGCATCGCCTTCATGACCGGCAAGGGAGGCGTCGGCAAGACCACCGTGTCCGCCGCCCTGGCCCTGGCCGCCCGCGACATGGGGAAGAACGTCCTATTGGTGGAAGTGGACGAATCCCCCACCCTTCGCTACATTTTCAACCGCGAAATCCCGGTTTACAAGGAAATCACCGTTGCCGAGCGCCTGACGGTGCTCACCCTCGACCCGGACAAGGCCCTCGAAGAGTACGTGATCCTCCAGATAAAGGTGGCCATGGCCGCCCGGATGATCCTCAATAACCGCATCTTCCAGTACTTCATGCAGGCGGCCCCCGGCTGGCGTGAACTGGTCACCGTGGGGAAAATCTGGTACGAGTTTCAGCAGACTACAGGACGGGGCCGCGACAAGCGCCCGCGCTACGACATGATAGTGGTGGACTCCCCGGCCACCGGCCACGGCGTCAGCTTCCTCAAGGTTCCCTCGGTCTTTCTGAACATCTTAAAAATCGGCTGGATGCAGGGACAGGCGGGCGATCTTCAGAAAATGCTCACAGACGGCGACACCACCGTGTTGAACGTGGTGACGCTTCCCGAGGAAATGCCGGTGAACGAGGCCGCCGCCATGCGCGAAATGGCACAAAAGCACCTTGGCATGACCCTTGGCGTCACCTTCGTGAACGGGGTCCACGAGGCCCTGTTCGACGCGGCGGATGATTCGGGCCTTCAGAAGCTCAAAGACGACGCAGAGGCCATGGAAAGGCTGGCCTCCATCTTCCCGGACCGGGCGGAGGCGCTTTTTTCGGCGGAGAGCGACAGGAGGCTTCGGGCAGGGCTTTCCAGGCATTACCTCGACCAGGCCAACGAGAGAATCGGGCCGCCTTTGGTTTCCCTTTCCCACCAGCACATGGGCAGGGTCGACTTCGACGGCGTGAAGATAATGGCCGCCGCCATCAAAAAAGCCGCTGACGGAGGCATGTGATGCGGCTTAAAAAACTGATGGCCGAAAAGGAGATAATCGTCTGCTGCGGGGCGGGCGGTGTGGGGAAGACCACGGTTTCCGCGTCCCTGGCCCTCTCGGCTGCGGTAAGCGGCAAGAAGGTCCTGGTCTGCACCATCGATCCCGCCAAGCGCCTGGCCGACTCCCTGGGCCTGACGGAGCTGGGCAACAGCGAAACCCGCATTTCAGCCGATGTTTTCGAAAAAGCGGGAATAGAGCCTGCGGGCGAGCTTTGGGGCATGATGCTGGACTCCAAGACCACCTTTGACGAGCTGATCCTTCGCATAGCCCCCACCCCGGAGGCCGGGGCGAGAATCCTGGCCAACTCTTTTTATCAGAACATCACCACGGCCCTTGCGGGCAGCCAGGAGTTTTCCGCCACGGAAAAGCTCTTCGAGCTGGCCGGGCGCAGGCAATACGACCTCATTGTCCTGGACACCCCGCCCACCCGGCACGCCCTTGATTTTCTGGACGCCCCCACAAGGCTCACGGCCTTTCTGGACGCAAGGGTCATCCAGTGGTTCGTCAAGCCCTATCTTTCTGCGGGCAAGGCAGGCTTCAAGTTCATCAATTCCTCGGCCCAGATGATGTTCAGGCTCCTGGAAAAGGCCACCGGGCACCAGACAATGGCCGACATCGCGGATTTCTTCCTGGTCTTCGAGGGGCTCACGGACGGGTTCCGGGCGCGCGCGGCCAAGGTGCGGGCCCTGATGAGTTCGCCGGTGACTGCCTTCGTGCTGGTCACCTCCCCCCAATCGCCGTCGCTGATGGAGGCCCGCTACTTCCTGGAACGCCTGGTGGCGGAAAACATGCCCCTGGGCGAGGTGGTCTTCAACCGGGTCTGCTTCCCCCCCACCGACCTTTCAGCCGAAACGGTCACAGCCCTTGGCCGCGAGGCCTGCGCCGCCCTTCCCCGGCACGAGCAGACAATCAAGGCCCTGGTGGCCAATCTTAGGCTTTCCATGGTCCTTGCCGAGGCAGACAAGCGCTCCGTCCGCCGCTTTCTGGCCGAGGCCGGGGACGGCGTGGGCGACGTGCGCATCCCGCACCTCAAAACCGACGTCCACGATCTGGCGGGCCTGTGGGAAATCGCCAAATACCTGGTGTAGAAGCCTGTCTAAAAACGCGAATAGCTGTGTCAGGCTGGCTTGCTCTTCATCGTTTTTATCCAGGCTTCATATCCGGCCTTTTACCGCAGGCAGTTGAACTCAACTATTCCGATTTCTCGGCAGATTCCTGCGGGGCTGCGCCCTTTTCCTCCAGGATGGCGACCACCTGGGCCAGCCGCCGCACCTCGTCCGTGAGGCCCGAAATCCTTATGGAAAAATGAAGGTTCAGAAGCACCAGGAACAACATGCCGCACAGAAACAGCGTGGTGGTAGGCAGGACTGCCCCTATGAGGGCGGTGAGAAAGACCAGGGAGTCGTAATACACCACAAGCCCTATGATGGCGCATCCAGTGGAAAGCCACAGCCAGCTGTATTCCTCCCGAAGTTTCCGGGTGTAAACAAGGCGCAGTATCACGAAGAATATGGCGATACCGATGGACAGGGCGAAAATCTTCTGGCGCGGAGTCATGCTCCCCCCTTTTTTGATTGACTTTTAAGGCCCTTAAGGCTTTTGAACTTCCGATATACCAAATAGCCGACACTAAGGCCAACGAAAAGAGATTCTTCCAATTACCGGCAAAGGAAACCGGAAAAGCCCATCCGGGATATTTTTCAAGCAAATGGAAGAAAAAATCCATAACGAGCCCCCAAAAACCCTGGTGGTGATACCGGCCTTCAACGAACAGGGCCGGGTTGGCGGTGTGGTGCGACGGGTGCGCCTTGCCGCGCCTTTCGCCCAGGTTCTCGTGGTGGATGACGCAAGCTGCGACAAAACCGGGCAGGAGGCCCGCGAGGCCGGGGCCAGGGTCATCCGGCACCCCTTCAACCTGGGTTACGGGGCTGCCGTGAAAACAGGCCTTCTGGTTGCGCGGGCCGAGAATTTCCACTTCGTGGTGCACATGGACGGCGACGGCCAGCACGAGCCGGACTCCATGGCGGGGCTTCTGGACGCGGTGCGGGAGGGCGGCGTGGACGTCGCCATAGGAAGCCGGTTTCTGGGCGGGGGCTCCTACCGGGTTCCCCTCCTGCGCAGGGCCGGAATGCTGATCTTCGGGCGCATCGTGTCCGTGGCAACCGGACGCCGCCTCACCGACCCCACCTCCGGCTTCGCGGCCCTAAGCCGCCGCGCCGTCAGCCTGTTCTGCCAAAGCGATCACTACCCTGCGGACTTTCCCGACGCGGACGTCATCATAATGGCCCACAGGGCGGGCCTTAAGGTCAGCGAGTCGCCGGTTAAAATGTACGAGAGCCCGCCGGAAAAAAAGTCCATGCACGACGGCCTTGCGCCCCTCTATTACGTCTTCAAGATGTTCCTCAGCGTATTCCTGGCGCTTGTGCGGGAAAAGCCGCCGGAAAACCGGGATTTGTGAACATGAAGCTGACCGATCTCATGCCGGAAGATGACTGGGCCGCGCTGGAAGACGAGCTTACCGCCCGCTTCGGGCTCCAGTCCACCGCGTACAACCCGGACGGGTTCAGCGTAACCGGGCGCAGCGTTTTTGTGAGCCGCCTGTGCGAGGCCCTCAAAAGCCGTCCCACAGCGCTTTCCACCATCTGCGCCGCCGCAAACTTGAACTTCATGGCCGAGGCGAAGGCCACCGGCTGCGCCGTAATCGCCGAGTGCGACGCGGGGCTTGTGAAGGTGGCGGTCCCGGTTTTCGTGGATGGCCTGTTCCTGGGCACGGTGGGCGGATGCGGAAAACTGCCCGAAGGAGGCGAGGCGGAGGAATTCCTCATCGCAAAGACCACCGGCCTGACAGAAGGCGAGGTGACCTGCCTGTGCCGGGACACGGGCGAGGTCGGAAGGGAAAAGCTTAAGGAAATGGCCGGTTTCATAACATCCAGGCTGGCGGAAATTCTAAGCCGCGCGAAAAATTCCGGGCGGATATGACCGATGACGACTGGTCCGCCCGGTCCGTCCCGCCCAAGTCCTTGCCTTTTGTTTTTCCCGGATGATACAATTGCCATGCGCCCGAAAAATTTTGCGGCGCGCCAATCGCGGGCAAAATTGGCTGACCGGAACCCGTCAGCCGGAAAGACGAAGGACCCTTCCTTGATAGAAGTGGATCATCTCACCTACGAGTACCCCGGCCTTCGCGCCTTGGACGACGTGTCCTTCACCGTGCGGGAAGGCTCCATAACGGCCCTCGTTGGCCCCAACGGCGCGGGCAAGACCACCCTTTTGCGGTGCATGGCCGGCCTTTCCTGCCCCTATTCGGGCCGAATCAGGCTTGCCGGGGTGGACGTGGTGGAAAACCCCAGGCTTTGCCACAGGCTGGTGGGCTATCTGCCGGATTTTTTCGGCCTTTACGACAAGCTCACCGTGAGCCAGGCCCTCACCTACTTCGCCATGGCCCACGGGGTTGAAAGGCGGGAGATAGGCCTTCGGGTGACCAGGGTGCTGGAGGAGGTGGACCTTTTCCAAAAGGCGCGGGAGCAGGTGGGCGGTCTTTCGCGGGGTATGCGCCAGCGCATGGCCCTGGGCCAGGCCCTCGTGCATGACCCGCCGGTGCTTCTTCTGGACGAGCCCGCATCCGGCCTTGACCCCGAAGCAAGAAAGGCCCTTTCGGACCTTCTGGTGAACCTGAATGCCCGTGGCAAGACCATAATCGTCTCGTCCCACATCCTGGCGGAACTTGACGAGTACGCCACCGAGCTTCTCATCATCCGCAACGGGGCCCTGGTAAAAAACCTCTCCGAGGAAGGCATCGAAGGATTCGATCCGCCAAGGCTGATTTACGTGGGGGTGCTTTCCGCCGAAAACGGCCTCCTGGACAGGGTGAAGGACCTGGAGGGCGTCAGCCGGGCCGAAGTTTCGGGAAAAAGGCTGGTACTGCGGTTTTCCGGCGGAGAGGAAAAATACCCGGCCCTTATCGCGGCGCTTCTTGCGGCGGGAGCGCCCGTCACAAGTTTTTACGAGGAGCGCGGCGGGGTTCAGGAACAGTATCTCAAAACAATGGCCAACCTGAAAAAGCCGGATCATTAAGCGGAGCATGGAACCGACCCCTGCCCCCTCAACAAGAGCCTGTCCAGGATAAAACATGTTTTCAGACAACCCCGAATTCCGGCGCAACCTCTGGCTCTCGGCCACGCCCACGTCCCTTGCGGTGATACCCTCTCTGGTGGGCCTTGTTCTGCTCACCATTTTTTACTCCGCAGACGACCTTGAGAATTTTTACAGTATAGCCATCTATCTGGGCGTGATGGCGCTTTCAGTCGATCTCCTCCTGGTGGGGTCGAGGGCGGTGACCGAGTCCATCGCGGGTGAGGTTTCGGCCCGCACCTGGGACAGCCAGCGCATGACCTCGCTTTCGCCCCTTCAGATGACCGTGGGGAAACTTTTCGGCAGCACCATCTTGTGCTGGTACGCCGGGGCCATCATCGCGGCAGTGATCCTTCTGGCCTCGCTTGGGCAGGGGACCCCCGGCAAGGGGTTTATCGTCATCCTCAACTGCACCCTTGTGGGGCTTTTCGTGCAGGCGGTGTGCGGGGTGGCGGTTCTTTCCGAGATGCGGCGCGCCCCACAGAGCGCGGGCGCCCGCCACTCCGGGCTTTACCTCATAATCGCCGTGATCCTGCTTTTCCAGTACATGCCGACGGCCCTCATGTTCATCGGCAAAGACGGCGCAGGCTCCGCCCGGAGCATGGCCATTGTCCACTGGTTCGCAACCGAAATGACACTTTCGGAATTTCAGACCTTCACCTACGCCATTTTCGCATTCTGGGCGGTTTATGGGCTCTACCGCAACATGCGCGCCGAACTCCTTCTGGAAAACGGCCCCTTTGCCTGGCTCTTCTTTCTTCTCACCTGCATGGTTTACATGGCAGGGTTCTTTACCGACCCCGGAACACCTGCAGCCATCTCAAACGGGCTTCTCGTCGCATTTTTTACGGCGGCGTTCTGGAGCTACGTGATGGCCCTTGTGGAGCCCAAGAATATCGTGGAGTTCAAACGGCTTGCCGAAAAAATGAAAGCGGGGGACAAGAAGGCCTTTTCCGAGAGGGTTCCGCTCTGGGCGGTGTCCCTTTCAACTGCCGCCACGGCCTGTGTGGTAACGGCCGTCCTGACCGGGCTGCCCGACCGGCCCACGGGATCGGGCTCAGGCCTTTTGAACTCCGCCACCCTGTTCAAAGCCGACCCGGTTTTCCCCCTAAGCCTTTTTTGCTTTCTCGCAAGGGATATAGGGCTGATCTGCTTCTGGCACATGAAGCCCAACCCGAAAAGGCCCGATCTGGCATTTTTCGTAACTATTATTGTGGCTTACGCCATCTTGCCGCTTCTCGTATACGCGGGGGGCAAAAATTCCGCGCTGCTTGGGCTTTTCGTTCCGGTGTTCGAGGGGCCTGTCGTTTTCCGCCTGGCTCCGGTTATGCTCCAGGCCCTTGGAATCTGGTACATGGCCAAAAAGAGGTTCGACGCCTTTGTCCTCTCATCGGTAAAATAAGCGCAAAAAGGCCCGTTTCCCTCGATGTTTCGGGCAAGCGGGCCTTTTTGCGCCGCCTTACCGGGCCGGGACGAAAAGGACGGTTCCCCCGTCCTGCCACCCGGTTTTCCAGCCGGGCTCCCTTTCCATGTTGAAATGAACCGGGCTCCCCTTTCGGGCAAGCACCATGTCCGGCGGGTGATCCGTCAGAAATTGCCTCCATCCCCCGCCCCCTTCGGAAAAGCGGAAGGCGGAATCCCTCGCATCTTGCGGAAAGACCGTCTCGCAGCGCCCGTCGAGGCCCGTCAATATCCTGTCTCCCAGCATGAAGCCCAGAAATGCCCCCCAGGGGTAGTCGGCGGCGATCTTTCCGGAAAGCCCGGACTCCAGGGCGTAGCTTACGAAGCCCGTGGGATAGCAGGAACCGGTTTCATCAGGCGATACGGGCTCGCTGCAGGGAACGAGGGCGAGTTTAAGGGGCGAGCCGTAAAGCCCCGGATGGGTGAGGCCGAAGCCATGCTGGAAGTAGATTATGAAGGCGAATGGAAGATAGGCCGCGCCCAGAAACACAGGCATCAGGCGCTTTTTGAAGGAGGCGGATCCCCATAAGTCCGAAAGGGCGGCCCCTCCGTAAACGGCCAGCGCCAGGGCGAAGAGGGCCATGTGCCTAACGTGCAAAACCCCCATGACATAAAGGGCCGAAAGCACCAGCACGGGGGCCGTGTCCCGTCTCAGGCGGGAGGCGAACAGGACGGCGGTGAACGCGCCCGCCACGATATAGGCCCAGACGCCCCACAGGTTCACGCCCAGGGCCAGGGATTGGGGGATGGAATACCACTCCATTATCCTGGCGTCGGGGGAGGCCGCGTGAAGGAGCACGTTGGTCCAGAGCGCGAGGCCGTATGGGTTGGCCAGGGTGGCGAAAAATCCGGTTGCCAGGATGATCAGAAAGGGGCGCACCGGCTTTTTTCGGACCAGGGCCGCCGCCCCGTAAAGCCCCGCCGCCCCGAACCCGACGGGAAAACCGCCGTGCAGGCTGGCCCACAGGCCGAAAAGCGGAACCAGGGCCAGGCCCGCGCCGAGACGTCCGCTCTTTCTCACCTCCTCAAGAACGATCAGGGTGAGAACAAGAAAGAGGAAGGTGAAAACCTGGGCCCTTATTGTTCCGAAGCTGGAATAGACAAGGCATCCGGCCCCAAGGACGACGATCATCGAGGCCGCGCGCCCGCCCCCCCTTCTAACGGCCCCGAAAAAGGCCAGGCCGGCGGTCAGAAGCCCCGTGAGCATCTTCCACGCCTGGAGCCCGTTCGGCCCGAAGGAGTCGTACACCGCGTAAAAGGCGACGCCCGAAAGCCACTCGTGAAAGACCCAGACATCTTTGGCGGGAAGGTAGGAAAAAACGTCGTGGAAGAGAAAACCCCGGCCCTTCCAGAACTCGCGTCCGAAGTTGAGATAAATGAAGGTGTCGTAATCGGCCCGGTTGTCGGAAAACCCGGCCAGCAGAAGAAAAATGACGCCTCCGGCAAGGGCGGCCCGCCCGGCTATTTTCATGGGGAAAACCGCTCAAGGGCGGCCATTTTCATTCCATGGCCCCCTTTTCCGGGACGCCTTTGGGGGCCGCGCCCTCGAAGTTCAGGGCTATGCCCTTTTCGTCAAGGCCGATGAAGACGACCCCGCCCTTTTGAAGCTGGCCGAAGAGCATGGCGTCGGCAAGGGGGTCTTTTATCACCGACTGGATCAGCCGGGCCAGGGGCCTTGCCCCAAACTTGGGGTCATGGCCGTCTTTGGCCAGGCGCGCACGGGCTTCGGGGGATAGAACCGCCGTCACCTTCCGGGCCGCAAGCTGGCCGGAAAGCTCGCCCATGGCCTTGTCCACGATCATTTCCATCACCGGGAGCGACAGGGGCGAAAAGCCGATAATGGAGTCCAGGCGGTTGCGGAATTCCGGGGAAAAGACCTTTTCCACGGCCTTCTTGCCCTTGTGGGCGGCGTCCGTTCCTCCCGAAAAGCCGATGGTGGCCGAATCCATCTCGCGCGCACCGGCGTTACTGGTCATGATGAGTATGACGTTTCTGAAATCCGCCTTCTTGCCGTTATGGTCGGTTAAGGAGGCGTGGTCCATGACCTGAAGGAGGATGTTGTAGACGTCCGGGTGGGCCTTTTCCATCTCGTCCAGCAAAAGCACGCAGTGGGGATTTTTCGTCACCGAATCCGTGAGAAGCCCGCCCTGATCGAAGCCCACGTAGCCCGGAGGAGCGCCTATCAGGCGGGACACCGTGTGCTTTTCCATGTACTCGCTCATGTCGAAGCGCAAAAACGCGATGCCCAGGGTTTCCGCAAGGCGCACGGCGGCCTCGGTCTTCCCGACGCCTGTGGGGCCAACGAACAGAAAGGAGCCCACGGGCCTCTTGGGGTCGCAAAGGCCCGCGCGGCTCCGCTTTATGGCCGTGGCAAGGGCCGAAAGGGCCTCGTCCTGGCCGAACACCACGGATTTGAGGCTTTCCTCAAGGGCGGCCAGCCGCTGTTTGTCCGAGCTGGACACGCTCCTTGCCGGAATCTTGGCCATGCGGGCCACCACCTCCTCCACGTCGCGGGTGCGCACCACCGGCTTCTTTCGCCCGGAAAGCACCACGCTGGCCCCAGCCTCGTCCAGGACGTCTATGGCCTTATCGGGCAAATACCTGTCGTTCACGTGGCGGGCCGAAAGAACCGCGCAGGCTTCCACGGCCTTATCCGTGTAGGTAACCTTGTGGTGCTTTTCGTAAAGGGATTTCAGGCCCTTCAAAATCTCCACCGTGTCTTCCACTCCGGGCTCGGATATGACGATCTTTTCAAAGCGCCGTGAGAGCGCCCGGTCCTTCTCGAAGTGGTTGCGGTATTCCTCGTAGGTGGAGGAACCTATGCACTTAAGCTCCCCGCTTGCAAGCACGGGTTTCAAGATGTTGGAGGCGTCCATGGAGCCGCCGGACGTGGCCCCGGCCCCCACTATGGTATGTATCTCATCTATGAACAGTATCGCGTTGGGGCGGGCCTTCACCGCGTTGATCACGGCCTTCAGGCGCTCCTCGAACTCGCCCCGGAACTTGGTCCCGGCAAGGAGCCCGCCCAGGTCAAGGCAGAAGATTTCAGCATTCTTCAAAAATTCCGGCGAGTTGCCCTTTTCGATCAAAAGCGCAAGGCCCTCGGCCAGGGCGGTCTTGCCCACCCCCGGCTCGCCCACGAAGATGGGGTTGTTCTTGCGCCTCCTGCAGAGCACCTGCTGGGTGCGCAAAAGCTCGCTCTCGCGGCCTATAAGGGGGTCGATCAGGCCCTTTGCCGCCTTTTCGGTGAGGTTCGCCGTGTAGAGGGCAAGGGGGTCGCGCTCCCTGGGAGAGGCCCCGCCCTCGTTTTCGGAGCCCATGAGCTCCTCCCAGGAATCCTGGTCTAACACCTTGGAAATATGGTGGGAGATGTAATTTAGAACGTCCAGCCGGGTTATGCCCTGGGATCGAAGGATGTGAAGGGCGTGGGAGTCACGCTCGTGGAAGATGGAGGCCAACACGTCGCCAACGGATACCTCGGTCTTTCCCGATGACTCCACGTGCTTTATGGCCCTTTGCAGGACCCTGTGGAAGCCTATGGTCTGGGCCAGGGGGTAGTCGTCGTTTCCCGGAAGGCTCTCCAGCTTCTCCGAGAAGAAATCCTCCAGAGCCTCGTTTACGGCCTCCACGTCACCGCCGCAGTGGGTGACGATCTCTATGCCCGATTCCTCGTGGAGAATGGCCCAGAGCACGTGTTCCACGCACAGGTACTCGTGCCGCCTTTTTCTGGCCTGCTCCATGGCGGAGGCCATCGCGTGTTCCAGATCCTTGGCTAACATTTCACTCAGGCTCCATGGTGCATTTTAGGGGAAAACTCTCCTCGCGGGCCAACTGGTGCACGGCGATTATCTTGGTTTCGGCGATTTCAGCCGGATAGACTCCGGCCACGCCGATTCCCTCGTGATGCACCGCAAGCATTATACGAACCGCGTCGTCAATGGACTTGCGGAACACGGTGATCAGAACGTGAACCACGAAATCCATGGTGGTGTAGTCGTCGTTGTGCAGCATCACCTTATACAGGGGCGGCTCTTTGGCTTCCTGCCTTGTGGAGGAAAGCACCGCTCCCCGCGCATCTTCGCCATACCGGGGCATGGGGTTAAAGCTCCTTCGACTTGTTACCCTTCGATGAACCCCCTTTCGGCCGCCAGGGGGAAGCTCTTCCATTGGGTCTTCATCATAGTAAATACGGCGGGGCCAAAAATCAAGTGCCACGGCGCGGGGCGGCATATTTGAAGGCGGCGGCGTCCCTTTCCGAAAAAGCGGGGCGGCCATATTTTCCCAAGGCAGACGGCTTAAGGTTCAGGCCCGGTCGGCTATGCTGCGGAGCTTTTCCACGTCGGCCTGGCGGCCAAGCACGATGAGCTTGTCAGTGGCGCTGATAACGGCTTCGGGCGACACCAGAACGTTCACCTCGCCGGACGCGCTTTTCACGGCCATGATCTGGATGCTGTAACGGCGCCTCAAATCGAGTTCCATTATGGTTTTTCCGGCAAAGGCCCGGGGAACCAGGATTTCCATGACCGCGAAGTCGCCGGTAAGGGGCAGGTAGTCCAGGATGTTGGGAGCGCCCAGGCTGTGGGCGATCTTCACGGCCATTTCCCTTTCAGGGGAAACCACCTGGTTGGCCCCCACCTTTTCCAGCACCTTCCGGTGGTCGTCGTTGGCCGCCTTGGCTATAACCAGGGGCACGCCAAGCTCTTTCAAGTACATCACGGCAAGCACGCTTCCGGCCAGGTTGTCGCCCATGCTCACGACCGCCACGTCCAGGTTGGCGAAGCCGAGGTCGGCGAGAACGTCCTTCTGGGTGCAGTCGGCCACCACCGATTTTTCCGCGTATTCGCCCGCAGCCTGCACCAAATCCCTCGAGCGGTCCAGGGCGATGACCTCCCAGCCGGTCCTGAAAAGCTCCCGCACCACGTTCAGGCCGAACGCGCCGAGTCCTATGACCCCCGCCTTCATTGCTTTCATCCTATCATCACCTTTTCATGGCTGAATGAGTATCCGCCCTTGGCCTGGCTCTGCTTCACGAAGGACGCCAGGGTGAGCGGCCCCAGACGCCCCACGAACATGAGGCCCACCAGCACCAGCTTTCCGAACGAGGAAAATTTCGGGGTGGCGTTCATGGACAAGCCCACCGTACCGAAGGCCGAAACGCATTCGAATATGTATGGAAGCACATAAACCCGGCTTTTTTCAACGGGCGTAAAGGCCAACTCGCCTATCATGAGAAGCATGAACCCGGTGGCCACCACAAGGGCGGACGCCACAATAACCGCCATTGCGCGGGCCACGGTCTGGGGGGTGATGGTGCGGTTCATGGCCGTGGGCTCCTGCCTCCCTATCAGGTAGGAGCGGATGAGGGCGAAAAATACGGCAAAAGTGGTGGTTTTAATGCCGCCTCCGGTGGAGCCCGGCGAAGCGCCTATGAACATCAGGGCTATCATGACGAGTATCGAAGCGTTGCTGAAGGCCGCGATGTCCACCGTGTTGAACCCGGCGGTGCGGGTGGAGACGGACTGGAAAAGCGAGGCGAGAACCTTTTCGCCAAGTGTGAGCCCGGAAAGCGCCCTGTTGTAATCCAGGAAAAACAGAACCGCAGCGCCTCCGAAAATAAGGGCGGCGCTCGTGAAACACGCCAGCTTTGCGTGAAGCGACAGCCTCCGGCGCTCCCTTCGCCCTTCCGGGGACAAATAGGTGCGCCAAAGCTCGTACAGGACGAAAAAACCAAGGCCGCCGATTACGATGAGGCACATGGTAACGAGATTAACCCCAATGCTTGCCTTGTAAGTCATCAGGTTGTCTGGAAAAAGCGAAAATCCGGCATTGCAGAAGGCCGACACCGCGTGAAAGGCGGCCTGGAAAACCGCTTCCGAAAAAGGCGCGCGGCCCGCGAAGGAGACCAGATATACCAGAAAGCCCATGAATTCAACGCCGACGGTGAAGGCGATTATGGAAAGCAGGAGGCCGGGAATGTTTTTCATGGGCGAGTGGGAAAAGACCTCGCCTGCCAGGTTGTACTGGCTGACCGACAGTTTCTTGCCCATCATGAGCAGAATGACCGTGGAAAAGGTCATGATCCCAAGGCCGCCCAACTGGATCAGGCCCATTATCACCCAGTGCCCGGCGCGTGTGAAAACAGTGCCCGTGTCCACCACGGCCAGGCCGGTTACGCATACTGCGGAGGTGGATGTGAAAAGGGCGTCAACGAAACTTATGCCCTTATGGGTCATGGGCGGCAGCATGAGCGAGAAGGTGCCGACCAGGATAAGCAGGCCGAAGGAGGCGGTGAGCTGCCTGTGGGTGGAAATTTTGCGGGCGCGGTTCATGGGAGGCGAAAATAACAGCGGCAGGGGCTTTTGTCCATATCAAAAGCCCCTGCCGCCTCCAAACCGGGAAAAACCTATTTCAGCTTGCCAATAACCGAGCTTGCGATGGTGTTCTTCTGGATTTCCTTGGTGCCCTCGTAGATTTCGGTGATCTTGGCGTCGCGGTAGAAGCGTTCCACGTCGTACTCGGCCATGTAGCCGTAGCCGCCGTGAAGCTGGATGGCCTCGTCCGCAACCTCCACAGCCGCCCTGGCCGCAGCCATTTTGGCCATGCTTGTGAGCTTGGGATCAATGCGGCCCTGGTCGTAGTTCCAGGCGGCCTTGTAGGTCATGAGCCGCGCCATTTCTATCTTGGTGGCCATGTCCGCCAGCTTGTGCTGGGTGATCTGGAACTCGGCCAGCTTTTTCCCGAACTGCACCCTCTGCTTGGTGTAGGCCAAGGCCCGGTCAAAAGCGCCCTGGGCCGTTCCAAGAGCCTGGGCCGCGATGAGTATCCGGCTCTCGTCGAAAAACTCCAGAACCTGATAAAAACCCTTGCCCTCGGTGCCGATGAGGTTCTTTAACGGCACCCTGACGTCCTTGTAGCTGACCTCGCCGGTGTACATCATGCGGATGCCCATTTTCTCGCCAACGGTCTGGACCGAGATTCCCGGGGTGTCCGCCGGAACCAGAATCATGCTGATGCCGCGATACATGGGCTGGGCCGTGGCGTCGGTCTGGGCCAGGGTGACGTAGAAGCCCGCCAGCGGCCCGGCGTTGGTTATGAAGGTCTTGGTGCCGTTGATGACCCAGGAGTCGCCGTCCTTCACCGCGACGGTGTCCAGGCCCGTGATGTCGCTGCCGCGCCCCGGCTCG
This sequence comes from Deltaproteobacteria bacterium, assembly GCA_016235345.1. Taxonomy (NCBI): domain Bacteria; kingdom Pseudomonadati; phylum Myxococcota; class Myxococcia; species Deltaproteobacteria bacterium. The sequence continues at coordinate 177,754 of JACRLG010000011.1, forward strand.
GTGAAACAGCCGCAGGAAAGGCACTTGCCCTCGGCAACCTTTGGGAGCCACTCGGCCTTCTGCTCCTCGCTGCCAAACCTCAACACGCACTCCGAGGCGAAACTCGCCAGAATGATGCAGGCCCCGATGGTGGAGTCGGCGCGGCAAAGCTCCTCCGCCACCAGGATGTTCTCCATCACACCGTAATTCTGGCCGGAATACTTTTCAGGATAATGAAGCCCCACCATGCCCAGGTCGCAAGCCTTTTTCCAGATTTTGACCGGATATTCGTGCTTGGAATCAAGTTCACGGGCAAGGTCCTTGTCGAACTCGCCCTTGGCGAAATCACGAGCGGCCTTGACCAGATTGGTCTGCTCCTTGGTCAGTTCAAAATCCATTCTTTTCGCTCCTTATTCTGATGCCCTTTAGGACCTTTGTGAATTCATCCCCCAGGTTTTCCGACGGCCTTGAATCCGAAACTTCCTCCGGGTGCAAGGCGGTCGCGCCGCGAAGCCCGAACTATACCCGACTTCACGGTCAATTGAAACAAAAAAGAAAAACAGGAAAAGCAAAGGCAAAAGCAGCCTCCGGCGGCTGGGGGAGCTGCGCTCCCCCAGACCCCCTTTTATCGGGTCCTTGGAGTTGGAATTGCTGCGCCATTCCAACTCCAAGGACAGGTTTGAGACTTCACCCCAAGTGCAACGCCGCCTGACAAGGGCTTTCCCAACTTTCCCTACCGGCAGTACCAGGGTGATCACAAGCGATGAGCCGGCGTCCCCTATAAATCCATCTTTCGCCGCCCGCAATTACGGCACGCGGCTGAAGTCCTGAAAGCGATGAAGTGCAAG
>JACRLG010000012.1 GCA_016235345.1 Deltaproteobacteria bacterium
CCCTCCGTCAGACCTGCCGCATAAGGAAAACCTCCTCCTTCAAAATCCTCGCCAGCGCCCTACGCAGCTTCTTCGCCGGAGAGCAGCCAGCCCTCAAATTCATGCCCAACGCCGGGTAAGGATACCCCCTGAAGGCTTACCACGCTGCCATAAACGCGACATTGGATGCGATTGTCATTTTTCCTCATTTCTACGGCGACCATAATCGCCATGTGTTTTTTGTTGGTTTTGCCCCTCACCGCCAATGAGACTGACGGTGAGGGGCACTGTTCCCTGCTAAGCGACTGTTGCCAATTTCTGTACGAGCTCGGCGACTTTAGCCTTGAGGGCCTCTACGGACTCCGATTCGACGTCTTCCAGCGCATCCTTGTTGCTAAGGATGTTATCCAGTTTCCTGATGAGCCCCTGGATTTTGTCGGGATCGACCTCAGGACGAGGTGCATTGCCGTCGTTATCGACGAAAACACTGAGGCGGGATTTAAGCCTGGCCTCGTCGCCACTGAACTTGTTCAGGTCATCAAAGTGAGCCCTCTTGAGCTCTCCGCACTCCCGGGTGAACTCCTCAAGCAAGGCCGGGGAGATGACGAGACCTTCGTGCTTGGCGCGACGGGAGTTGATCAACACATCCACTTCGTACTTAAAGGCTTCAACATTGGGCGTGCCCGTATCCTCAGGCAGATTGACACCGTGCTTGACCAAGTAAGCCTGAATCGGCGTTTCGCCGTCCCAAGCCTTTTTCTTCTTCTTGCCCTTACCAGCGTCCTTTTCGATGACCGCGAGAAGGCTGACGGACCGCTTTTTGCCAAGACAACGCATGTCGTAGATATCGGCATACTTTAGCATCCGATAGTAATCCTTCAACGAGCGCATACCGATTTGAGGCAGAGCCTCCGCGACGCGCTTCGTGAAGTCCAAGCCACCCTCTTTACAGTAGACTTCAAGCGTCTGTACCGCCTTCGTCTGGTCTAACCGAAGGATCATCATCCCGCTCTCGGACAGGATATCGGCGCGCTGGATTTCAGCGCAAAAGCCCAGGAATTTACTTTTTGCATCCTCCAAGGCCTTTTCAGGGCCGTGGAGGGCGATCATGGCCTTTGCATTCGTGCTATTGAACTCTGCCATTCTTAAACGAAGGGCGGCCATGCTCGGAACCTGCGGAGCATCTTCGATGGATGATGAAGATACCTCTATAAATGCGGTCGAGTCAGATCCGAAACGGTAGAAGCGATTGTCGTTGTTCGGGAAATTGCGTTTTTTAACGCCATTTTTCCCCGAAAATGCACCGCAGTGCATTTTTGAGCCTGCCCCCTTATCATTATGGGGCAAAACGAGGTTTTTTTCCCTTTTCCTGGAGGGGGCGAACCGCATTGTCGCAGTCAGCGACCCCTTCGCCTGAGCTGATAGCCTCGTCGGCCATGCTCGGCATTGTTTCACTGCCAGGGGCGGCATCTGAATCGATGACTTCGCCCATGGCGATAGAGTGCTTATCTTCCATCTGGTATTTCTCCTTTGTCCAGAGCCCCTGTCGGGCCTGGACGTTTTTTCGTTTTCTCAAAGCGCTGTTTGCCGTATGCTGCCTATATAAAGGTGTCCCGGTGCCGACTCCCCTTGTCCATTGCCAATGGTGGTGTGGGGTCGCCTAGGGCACCTTTTTATATGGGCGGCGCTCTTGAGGTGGTCATATCCGCCTCCTTTCAGGGTTTAGGTTTGGACATAAAAAAAGGGCACCCCGCGTTTGGCGGGAGCCCTTTTGACGAAAAAAAGAAAGGGGCCGAAATGGCCCCTTTCCCTATTACCGCACATATGCGATTGTACAGTCGAGACTGCGCAAAAAAGCGTTAAATGTTAGAAGAACTCGTCATACTTTCATTATGTTGCCGAAAACATTGGATATTTAGCTGATCCGGCCTTCGGCACCAGTTTAATGAAAAAAAGGGCGATTCCGGGTTGTTGCCGGAGTCGCCCTTTTTCATTTGAAAATTGTTTAATGGCTTCGGTACGCATCGGCATGGCCTTGCACTGCGATTTTTCCAGACAGGCCCCCAAGGCCGTTACCCTTGACAACGCCTCTCCGGTCACGGGCTCTACTTGTCCTGTGGCCGGAAACCGTCATGGCAGCCCGTACCGAAATCCTTCTTCCCTTCCATACCGAATAGCCGCAAACCGGTCTTTCTCCCCCCCAATTTTTGGGAAAACGAAAAATGGAAATAAATTGAGCTCCAGGTAAGAATATCGCGGGCGAAGGCCCTACGATTTTTCCTTAGGGCACGAAGACCCTGTCCTCTCCGAAACGGCGGCAATCCGAGCATCCCGGGCAAAAGCCACGCATGAGTGAAGGCTTGATAAAAAACGGGCTTTTCTTTAATGACCGGGAGTGGTAAATCAATAGCCCTTGAAATCCTTTAAGGCCCGGCCACGCCGGAGCGGATTTCCTGAAACGGAGTAATTTACGAAAGGCCCGTGGCCTTCAGAAATACGGGAGCAGGGAAGAATCACATGCGTCGCCCGCAGTTGCTTGGCTTACATGAAGAAGTGTTCGTTAAAACATTTCATGCCGACTTTGGCCGCCGGGGAGGATTCGTCCGCCTTGAAAGCGGGCCGATTTCCGCCCTCTCAGGCATTGACCTTGTGGATTGGATCAGCCGCCTCGATACGCCTGAACATTTCTATTTCTCCGGCAAGGAGGGCGACTACGAGGCCGCAGGAGCCGGATGCTGCGAGGTTTTGCAGGATTGCCTGATTGAAGAGGCCGAGGCGCGGCTCGTAGAGCTCTGGAAAACCTTCCCCGAGGTCATCGTTTTTTCCGGAATGTCCTTTTTCGGAGACGGCCCCTCTCCCGGCGAATGGGACGGGTTCGGGGCTCTCAGGCTGACAGTACCGCTTCTGGAGATTACAAGAAGAAACGGGGAAACCCGGCTTGCAGCAAATGGCCTTTCAATGGCTGGCGAAGCCCCGGAAAGCGCCGTAAAAAGGCTTAAGGAGAGGCTGGCTGTCCTCAGGGAGTTCGATTCCAGGGACGCACCCTCCGGTTTTCCCGGCACGGTTTTCGCGGACGAGGTTCCCGGAAGGCCGGGATGGGATAAGATGATGGCCCGGACCCTGAATGAAATCAGGTCCGGCAACATCGACAAGGCCGTTCTTTCTCGTAAACGGGTGCTCGTGGCCGAACGAGCCTGGCCGGTTTTCGGGATCATGGGAAGCCTTAAAGCGGTGCGCGACAAGTCCTTCGTGTTCCTGTACAAGATTTCAAGGGAAAAAGCCTTCCTGGGAAGAAGCCCTGAGAGGCTCCTGAAGGTTTCCGGAAGAGCCATAAGCGTCGACGCCGTTGCGGGCACAAGACCCAGGGGGGCTACTCCCGCCGCCGACAGGGCCTTTGCGCGGGAGCTTCTGGAATCCATGAAGGAGCTTTCCGAGCACAGGATCGTTTCCGGCTGCATAAGGGAGCAGATGGAAAAGATCACCGTAAACCCGACGATTTCGGACACCGAAAGCCTGCTTGCGCTGGAAAACGTTCAGCACATCATAACAAGGCACTCCGGAACCCTCAAAAACGGGCGCAGCGTGCTGAACACGCTCAGGTGCTTCCATCCCACCCCGGCGGTGGGAGGCTACCCGTCTTTAAAGGCCCTTTCCCTGCTCTTTGAGAACGAACCCCACGAGCGGGGCTGGTTTGCAGCGCCCATAGGCTGGATGAACGGCCACGATGCCGATTTCGCAGTGGGGATAAGAAGCGCCCTGGTGGCCGGAAACGCCCTTCACGTGTTCGCCGGGGCCGGAATAGTGGACGGCTCCAGGGCGGATGACGAATGGCTCGAAACAGAGCAGAAGATGCGAACCATAATCGGGGCTTCGGAAGGTTTCTGAATGGAGAGGGCTTTCCTGGCTCAGAACATGAGCGTTCTCAGGGCCTCGGTTGTAGTGGAGGAGCTTGTCCGAAACGGCCTGGATACATTTTTCGTTTCGCCCGGAAACCGCAACGCCCCCCTCATCGCAGCCATCACAGGCAACCCGCGCGCCCATGCAAGATCGGTAATGGATGAACGCGGGGCGGCCTACCGGGCACTGGGGCACGCCAAGGCCACCGGAAGGGCCGGGGTTTTGGTGTGCACGTCGGGCACCGCCCTTTCCAACTATTTTCCTGCGGTGATAGAGGCTTTCCGTGACGAGCTGCCCCTTGTGGTTTTAAGCTCGGATCGCCCGGCTGACCTCGTTTTCAGCGACGCCAACCAGACCATGCAGCAGCCAGGAATTTTCGGCGGTTTCATAAGGAAATCCCTCTTTCTTCCGCCTCCCGATCCGGCCTATCCCATAACCGCCCTTGCCGCCCATCTGGATGACCTGTTAAGGGTGAAAAACGGGCCGGTGCATATAAACTGCCCCTTCCGCGACCCCCTGGTCCCGCTTACTGACCCGGCCAACCCGGTTTGCGCAAACCTGCTTAAAGAGGCGCGTGGGTATTTCGCAAAAGAGGGGCCTCAAACCGTTTACGCCGAAGTTTCAGAGCCTCGGCCTGATGTCCGCCTTGTGCGGGCCACACTGGAAAAATGCCGACGCGGGCTTCTGTCAATCGGGCGGCTGGAGTTGGAAAATGACCGCAAGGCCGCAGCAGCCCTTGCCCAAAACCTGGGCTGGCCGGTTTTCTGCGACGTGGCCTCGTCCGTAAAGGCCCTGGTTCCCCCCGGCCTTCTTCTCCCCTGCCCCGATCATCCGGGCGCAAGGGCGCTTTATGAAAAATACGGCCCTGAGACTGTTCTTCAACTTGGCACGGGGTTCGTTTCCAAGCACTATTACCAGGCCGTCCTTGCCGCCCCATGCCTCAACCTGATCCTTGTGAGCCCGCGAAGCGGCTCCCGCGATCCCTCGAACAGCGCGAGCCTAAGGATTCCCGCAACGGTTGCGGCCTTTGCCGAGGCTCTGGGGCAGGGAACAATTTCAGCCGCGCAGGACCTTGGGGCGGCGGCCTGTTTTCTCGAAGAAGCAGGACTGTTTGAAAAGGCGCTGTATGATGCGACTCCAAGCGGCCTCATGAGCTTTCCCCTCATCGCCCGCACCGTAAACAGCCTGATTCCTTCGGGCGAGGCGCTTTTTCTGGGAAATTCAAGCACCATAAGGGCCTTTGACGCCGAGGGCCCGCCCGCCTCCGGGCAGGTTTCGGTCGTATCAAATCGCGGGGTCAGCGGCATAGAGGGAAACATCGCAACCACGGTGGGTTACGCCGAAGGGTCGGGCAAAAGGGTCACTGCGGTGATGGGCGACGTCTCCTTTCTGCACGATGTCAGCTCCCTTTTGATGCTTTCCCGAAGCCTTGCGCCGGTCATCCTGATCGTGGCCAACAACAGGGGCGGCAGAATTTTCGAGAAACTGCCCGTAAGCGGCTTTCCGGAAATCTGCCATCCCCTCATGACCACGCCCCACGACACGGACATCTCAATGGTGTGCGGCGGGTTCGGGCTCATCCACCAAACAGCCGGAACGCCTGAAGACCTTGGCCGGGCCTACTCCGAGGCCCTTTCGAGTGGCAAAACCAGGGTCATCGAGGCGGTTCTCGATCCAGAAACTGATCTGACAGTTTTCGAAAAAAGAAAAACCGTGCGCTGATACGGAGGATAAAGTGGTTTCCGAAATATTCGATGCCTCTCTCTGGAACCCGGTTTCGGGTTTCGATTTCACGGACATCACCTATCACCGGGCCAAAGACCAGGGAACGGTGCGCATCGCCTTCAACAGGCCGGAGGTTAGAAACGCCTTCCGTCCCAAAACCGTGGATGAGTTGTATACTGCCCTGGACCACGCCCGCATGACCACCGACGTGGGCGTGGTGCTTCTCACCGGAAACGGCCCCTCGAAAAAGGACGGCGGCTGGGCTTTCTGTTCGGGCGGCGACCAGCGCATAAGGGGGGCGGACGGCTACAAGTACGAGGGTACGGCGGGCATCGACCCGGCCCGGCTGGGACGCCTGCACATCCTGGAAGTCCAGAGGCTCATCCGCTTTTCCCCCAAGATAGTGATGGCCGTGGTTCCCGGCTGGGCCGTGGGCGGGGGGCACAGCCTTCACGTGGTGTGCGACCTTACCATCGCATCCATGGAGCACGCGGTCTTCAAGCAGACGGACCCGGACGTGGCCTCGTTCGATTCGGGCTACGGCTCGGCCTACCTTGCCCGGCAGGTGGGGCAGAAGCGGGCCAGGGAGGTTTTTTTCCTGGGGCTCGATTACTCGGCGCGGGAAGCATTTGAAATGGGCATGGTGAACAAGGTGGTCGCCCACGCGGACCTTGAAAACGAGGCCCTTGAATGGGCCAGGATAATGAACTCCAAGTCGCCCACGGCCATGAGGATGCTGAAATTCGGGTTCAACCTGCCGGATGACGGCCTCGTGGGCCAGCAGCTCTTCGCGGGAGAGGCCACGCGCCTTGCCTACGGCACCGAGGAGGCCAGGGAGGGAAGGGACGCTTTCGTGGAAAAGAGGGCCAAGGATTTCTCGAAATTTCCCTGGCATTTTTGACAGGTCGTCCACAAGCGCGAACTGCTGTGTCAGGTTTCGCGGCGCGGTCCGCCACGTACGAAAAGTACGCTTGCTCCCGCGCCGCCCGCCAACCTTCGCATTTCATCGCTTGTGACCGGCCTGTCTGATACCACGCTGCATTCAAAGGAGTAACATCAGGAACCCGTTAAACCGGCATGTCATTGTAGGTCGGGCTGAGGAACGAAGCCCAATCAACGCGAGGTTATGCAATTACCTGTTTTGATTGCAGCTTGGTATGAAATGTGATTTCCCAAACCAGTTCCAAAGGCAATACATTCAGTCCCATGAACACCAAGCTCAAATACTGGCTCATGGCCGCAAGGCCCCGCACCCTTCCGGCAGGGGCCTCGCCCGTCATCCTGGGAACGGCGGTGGCGGAGGAAAACGGACTGAACGTCCCGGTTGCCCTTGCCACCCTTGCCTGCTGCCTTCTTCTCCAGACCGGCTCCAACATCGCAAACGACTACTTCGACTCGATTCACGGAGTTGACGGAGCCGACCGGCTGGGTCCCGCCAGGGTGACCCAGAAGGGCCTCATCGCCCCCAAAAAGGTCAGAAACGCTTTTCTGGCCTGTTTCGGCGCTGCCTTCGTTCTTGGCGTGTTTCTGGCGCTAAGGGGCGGGCTTCCAATAGTAATGGTGGGCCTTAGCTCCATCGCGGCGGCCTATCTCTATACCGGGGGGCCCAAACCCCTTTCCTACCTGGGCCTTGGGGAAATCCTGGCCTTTGTCTTTTTCGGGCCGATTGCGGTTTTGGGAACCTTTTACCTCCAGGCCCTGGAATTTTCCTGGAAGGCCCTTTGGGTGGGGATGGGGCCGGGTTTTTTGTCCGCGCTTCTTATGTCCATCAATAACCTTCGGGACTCGGCATCGGATCGGGCCACCGGAAAGCGGACCGTGGCCCTCATGCTCGGCGTGGAAAACGCCCGGCGGCTCTCCTTGGGCCTTCTGGCTGCGGCCTTGTTGGTTCCCCTGGTTTACGCGGCCTTTTTTCCGAAAAACTGGCCCGTGCTGGCCGCCCCCCTTTCCTCGCTCGCTTTTTTCAGGCATTGGCGCAGAATCGCCCTTGGCCCCATTGACGGGAACCTCAACCTTTCCCTTGGCGCAACCGGAAAATACATGTTCGTCTATTCGATCCTGTTTTCTGCGGGGGTGCTCCTTTGACCGGTTTTCACATCTCCCTCTTTACCCTTTACCTGAAAAAACCGGTGCTTGTGGCCGGAAAAAGGATAAGCAACCGCACGGGATTCATAATAGCGGTTTCGGATGAAAACGGCGTCACCGGAATCGGGGAGGCGGCCCCCCTTTTCGGCCTTGACCGGGTGGATTTTCTGCAATGCCTCGAAGAAACCGGAAAATTACGAAAATTTGTTGCGGCGTCCGGCATTTCCCCCGGTCCGCCCGATCTGGCGGCCCCCTTTTTCGGTCTTCTGAAACCGCCCTTTTCGGTAAATCCAATCACCGCCTTCGGCTTTGAAAGCGCCCTCCTGCATCTTTTGGCGGCATCAGGCAGGCTATCGGGAGCCTTGCGGCCAAATCCGTCCGACCAGCGCATCCCCATACGGGTAAACGGCCTTTTCATTCCCAAGGCATCAAAAAAAGATTCGCTGGCTCAGTTCGATTATCTTTCTGATTCGGGCTTTTCCACGGTGAAGGTAAAAATCGGACGCCTCGATCCAAAGGTCGAAATAAGGCGGATCAAGGAGCTGTGGGACCATTTCGAAGGCGGGATAAGCCTCAGGCTGGACGCCAACCGCAGCCTGAGCCTTGAGCAATATGTTGAATATTATAAAGCCCTTGGGGCCATGAACGTGGAATACGTCGAGGAGCCGCTTGGAGGCGATGATGGCCTATGGCGCGCCCTTGCGGTCCCCTGGCCCCTGGCCCTGGACGAGTCCCTGCATGATTATCAGGAGCCGGAGCGATTGCCTAAGGGGGTGTCCGCCGTGATTCTGAAGCCCGGCTCCTTTTGGGGCGTGTCCGGCATGGTGAGGGCCATGGATGCTTTTGCAGGAAACGGGATAAAATCCGTACTGAGCTCATCGTACAACACCGGAGTCGGCGTCTGCGGGCTTGGGCTCATCGCACGGCTTGGGCCGACGGAAACGGCCCACGGCCTGGACACCCTGAAATACCTGGAAACAGACCTGCTTGGGGAATCCCCGCGCATCGAAAAGGGCCGACTGGTTCTGCCCCGGGGTTATATCCTGGGGCGTACGAGGATGTTTGACGGAAATGTGCAGGAGCTTGGGGCTTGAGACGCGACTTCATAAAAGACGGCGCAATCGACATCCAGGCTGTTTTCGACGCCTTTGCCAATAATGCCGCCTATATCCACGAAGGGCGTGAAGTCTCCTACGCCGGGCTGTCGGAGGAGCTTTCCGGCCTCGTGGCGATCCTTCGGGACATCGGCGTTGATCCGGGCCGGATGGTGGCGCTCCGGCAGGCGAATTCCCCGCTCCATCTTCTTTTCATGCTGGCCGCATGGGTAAGGGGCTTCACCCTGGTGAGCCTGGACCCCAAGGCCCCTCCTGGCCGGGTTCCCGCCGGAATCAGGCCGGATTTCGTCTTCTGCGGCGATACCGGGGTGGACTGGGGACGGGCCAGGGCCATTTCCACGGAAATTTTCCGTGAGAACTTCCCGCCACGGCAAACCCGTCCATTTCCCCCTGTTCCGCTCGACCGGGAAGCATCGGTGGTATTCACATCCGGCAGCACCGGCCCTCCCAAGGGCGTTGTCCACACAGTGGGCAACCTGGTTTACAGCGCTCTCGGAACCATCGAGCACCTTGATATGTCGCCGATGGACCGCTGGCTCGTGAGCCTTCCGCTTTTCCACGCGGGCGGAATCCTGATCCCGGTCAGAACACTTCTTTCCGGCGGGGCCGCCATATTCCACGGCGATCCGGGACGCCTTTCGGAGACCATCCTGAAACAAGGCCCCACCATCATTTCGTTAGTCCTCACCCAGCTTTTGCGGCTCATGGAATCCCCGGAGGCCATAGGCGCGCTTTCATCCATGAAAGCGGTGCTTCTGGGCGGCGGCCCCTGTCCGGCGGGAATTATCGACAAGGCCCTTGGCGCGGGCATCCCAATAATACCCACCTACGGGTCCACCGAGGCCTGCGCCATGGTCACTGCGGCCTCGCCCGGCGCTTCCCGGAGCGAACTTAAAACCGCAGGCAGGGCCATTCGACACAGAACCCTTGAGATCGACCAAAACGGCGTGATAGTGCTCGGCGGCAAAACCCTCTTCAAGCACTACATCTCGGACGGAAAGGTCCTGCCCGCCGTTTTCCACGGGAAATTCGCCACAAGCGACCTTGGCCGCACCGACCCGGACGGGAACCTGACCGTTCTGGGACGCCGGGATCAGGTTTTCATTTCAGGAGGCGAGAACATCAACCCCTTTGAGATCGAGAGCGCCATAACCGGAACCGGGCTTGCGGAGGAGGCGATGGTGGTGCCGGTTTCCCATCCGCTTTTCGGGGCGGTTGCCTGGGCCTTCTTGAAACCCGTGGGGGCGCACGACGAGGAGAGCCTGAAAAGCGCCCTTTTGAGGCTCCTTCCTCCGTACAAGATACCAAAAAGGATTCTGCCCTTTCCTGAGGAAAGCGGGCCGGGCGGTCTCAAACGATCAAGAAAGGGCCTGGAGGAAGCGGCCCGAAGGCTGTCGGAGGAAAAATGACGGCGCGCCTTTTTGTCGAAGTTGCCGGAAAGCCCGAAAACCCGGCCCTTGCGATGCTGCACGGGTTCATGGGAAGGGCCTCGTCCCTGGCCCCTTTGATTGACAGGCTTTCCGAAGATTTTTACGTGGCGGCCTTCGATCTTCCGGGGCACGGCAGGTCCCGGTTTTCCTCGTGGGGCGAAGCGGCATGTCCCAAAACCTTTTTTGACGCGGCGGACATGGTTCTTTGCGGCCTTGACGTCCTGAACATAGGACGGTTTTCGCTTTACGGATATTCCATGGGGGGAAGGCTAGCCCAGGCGGTCTGCATCAGGGCTCCCAAGAGGGTGGAAAGGCTGGTTCTTGAATCAGCGTCCTTCGGGATCGCCGACGCGCTGGAACGCGAAAGGCGTTACAACAGCGACTTGGCCCTTTTGTCCGGCGTGAAAAGTCCCCAGGAATTCAGGGCCTTCCTCATCAGGTGGCATGAATCGCCGCTTTTTTGCACACTTCGAGCGACGTCTGTTCTCGCTGGCCTTATCGCGGAAAAGCTGGAAAACGACCCCGAAGAGCTGCGCCGGGCTCTGGCCCTTTTGAGCGTGGGCAACCATCCGCATTTTCTGCCGCTCCTATCCGCCCTTCCGACACCCGTCAGCTTTCTTTACGGCGAGGATGACGCCAAGTACAAAAACGAGGTCGTTTCCGCCTCAAAGTTCCTTGACCGGCTCATTCTCAATTCCTTTGCCGACGCCTCCCACGACGTTCACTCCCAGTATCCCGCCCTGGCGGCCCAAGCCATCGCCGGTACGCTATAGCGCCACCGGTTTTACAGAATACGGATTTCCCGAAAGGTTAAGTGGCCGATAAAGTTGGTGTCGCCGCATGCGCCCTCAATTTTGGCTTTTCCCACGCCTTGCCCTCATCTTTTTTATTACGGGGAGCAGGGTTTAATTCCATTTTAGGCTGCCAAATAAGGGCACCGGGGGCTGTAATGCTGAAAAAAACCTTGACACGGGTGTTTCCATGCTGATAATTGGGTTCAAGATGACTTTCGGAGATTCTTTCATGCGCCAGTCTTTTCCCAAATCCGTAGTACTCCTCCTTAGCCTCCTCCTTATTAGCGTCGGCGTATACCCTTGCCGAAGGGGAACCGGATAGCGGGAAACTTGAAGAAATTCAAAAAAATCCGTTACCGGCTCCCGGTAGCGGATTTTTTTTTGCCCTGATTAACAGCAAATTTTTTTCGGGAAAATCGGACTCAGGAAAGCCAAAGGAAGAAACCATGAAAAGCGACAACGTCAAAAAGGGGCTGGAACGCGCGCCCCACAGAAGCCTTTTCGCCGCAATGGGTTACACCGACGAGGAACTGTCCCGCCCCCTTATCGGCGTGGCCAACTCCGCAAACGGCATAATTCCCGGCCACGTGCATCTTGACACCATCGTGGACGCCGTAATGAAGGGCGTTTACATGGGCGGCGGAACCCCCATTCCCTTTGGGGTCATAGGCGTATGCGACGGAATCGCCATGAATCACACGGGCATGAAATATTCACTTGGAAGCCGGGAAATAATCGCCGACTCCATAGAGGTCATGGCCACGGCCCACGCCTTTGACGGCCTGGTTATGGTCACCAACTGCGACAAGATCGTTCCGGGAATGCTCATGGCGGCGGCCCGCCTTGACATCCCCTCCATCGTGGTTTCGGGCGGCCCCATGCTGGCCGGGCGTCACAAGTCGGTGAAGGGCGGCGCTGAAATAGACCTCATCACGGTTTTCGAGGGCGTGGGGGCGGTCAAGACCGGCAGGATGGATCCCGTTGAACTCACCATGATGGAAAAGGAGGCCTGCCCCACCTGCGGCTCCTGCGCGGGCATGTTCACGGCCAATTCCATGAACTGCTTAACCGAGGTGATCGGGATGGGGATGCCCGGAAACGGAACCATACCGGCTGTGAAGGCCGCCCGCATCAGGCTCGCCAAGGAAGCTGGCATGAGGGCCGTAAAGCTGGTGGAAGATAACATCACCCCATCCAAGATTATGACTTCCAAGGCCTTTGAAAACGCCCTGGCCGTGGACATGGCCCTTGGCTGCTCCACCAACACGGCCCTGCACCTTCCGGCCATCGCGCACGAAGCGGGGGTGGCCTTCGATCTGGCCCAGATCAACGAGGTCAGCCAGCGCGTTCCCCACCTGGTGAGCCTAAGCCCTGGCGGAAAGCACCATATGGAAGACCTGGACATGGCGGGCGGGGTCCAGGCGGTGATGGCCGAGCTTGCCGGAAACGGCCACATCAACACCGACTGCCTTACGGTCACCGGCAAAACCGTGGGCGAGAACCTGAAAACAGCGGCCATATTGGATAGCGATGTCATCAAGACCGTGAACGACCCCTATCATAAAGAAGGCGGGCTTGCGGTTCTGTTCGGAAACCTGGCCCCTGAAGGAAGCGTTGTGAAGCAAAGCGCTGTGCGGCCCGAAATGATGAGGCACTCAGGCCCCGCCAGGGTATTCGATTCCGAGGAAGCCGCAAGCGAGGCGATCTTGGCCGGAAAAATTGTAAAGGGCGACGTCGTGGTTGTACGCTACGAGGGCCCGCGCGGGGGGCCCGGAATGCGGGAGATGCTCACTCCCACCTCGGTCATCTGCGGCATGGGCCTTGACGCCGACGTGGCCCTCATCACCGACGGGCGCTTTTCGGGCGGCACGCGCGGCGCGGCCATAGGCCACGTGTCCCCGGAAGCCATGTCGGGCGGCCCCATCGCGCTTGTGGAAGAGGGCGACATCATCAGAATCGACATACCGGCAAAGTCCATTAGCCTGGATGTTCCCGAAGACGTGCTTGCAAATCGCCGGGCCGCATGGAAGCCCATCGCGCCCAAGATCACCAAAGGCTACATGGCCCGGTATGCAAAAACGGCTTCCTCGGCCAATCGCGGCGCGATAGTCACATAGCCATCGAAAGGAAAATCGCCATGAAGTTGAACGGCGCGCAGATATTGATGAAGATGCTGGAATCCGAAGGCGTTGACACCATTTTCGGCTATCCGGGCGGGGTACTGATCGATCTTTACGACGCCCTGTTTCAGACCGATATCCGCCACATCCTGGTAAGGCACGAGCAGGGGGCCATTCACGCGGCGGACGGCTTCGCCAGGGCAAGCGGCAAGGTGGGCGTGTGCCTCGTAACCTCAGGCCCCGGAGCCACCAATACCGTGACCGGCATCGCCTCAGCCTACGCGGACTCAGTCCCGGTGGTGATTTTAACCGGCCAAGTGCCCACCCATCTCATAGGCAACGACGCTTTCCAGGAAGTTGACATCGTGGGAATCACCCGTCCCTGCACCAAGCACAACTACCTTGTGAGCAAGGTGGAGGATTTGGCCCGCATCATCCGGGAAGCCTTTTATCTGGCCCGAAGCGGCAGGCCCGGCCCGGTTCTGGTGGATCTGCCTAAAAACGTCATGGCCGCCAAAATGACCTTCAAGGAGCCGCCCAAGGAAGTGAAGATGCGCTCCTACAACCCCACCTACGAGCCCAACCCCCGGCAGGTGGAAAAATTCGTCAAAACCCTTTTGGAAGCCGAAAGGCCCATGATCTTCGCGGGCGGCGGGGTCAACATGAGCTCGGCCTCGGAGGAGCTGACAAGGCTCGCCCGCAGGCTCTCCATTCCCGTCACCATGTCCCTCATGGGCCTGGGTGGATTTCCGGGAACGGACCCCCTGTCTCTGGGCATGATAGGGATGCACGGCACCTGCCGCGCCAACAGGGCCACCGGCGAATGCGACGTTCTGGTGGGCATAGGAGTCCGCTTCGACGACCGGGTGACCGGCAAGGTGGACTGCTTCGCAAGCCAGGCCAAAATCGTCCATGTGGACATCGACCCCACATCCATCCGCAAGAACGTGCCTGTGTACCTGCCCGTTGTGGGTGACTGCAGGATGACCCTGGCCGCAGTCAACAAGCTTTTGGACGAGATGGACTTATCCTGCGTGGCCGCCGCCCGCAAACCCTGGCTGGACGCCATCACCGACTGGAAGCGCCCGCCCGACAATGTTTACGTCCAGGGGCCGGACGTCATTAAGCCCCAGTACGTGGTTGAGCGCCTCTACGCCCTGACCAGGGGAAACGCCCTCATCACCACAGAGGTGGGCCAGAACCAGATGTGGGCTGCCCAGTTCTATCTTTTCGACCGGCCACACAGGTTCATCACATCAGGCGGCCTTGGGGTCATGGGCTTCGGGCTTCCGGCGGCCATCGGTGCGCAGGCGGCCAGGCCCAACCAACTGGTTGTGGACATCGCGGGCGACGGCTCCATCCAGATGAACATCCAGGAGCTGGCCACCGCCATGCAGGACAAGCTGCCGGTAAAAGTAGTCATCCTGAACAACGGTTATCTCGGCATGGTGCGCCAGTGGCAGCAGCTTTTTTACGACAAGCGCTACAACGCGACAGTCATGGACGTTGCCCCTGATTTCGTGAAACTGGCCGAAGCCTACGGCGCAACGGGCCTCAGGGCCACCAAGCCAAGCGAAGTGGACGCGGTGCTTAAAAAGGGCATCGAGACTCCCGGCCCTGTTCTCATGGATTTCGTGGTGGAGCGAGAGGAGTGCGTGATGCCGATGGTTCCCGCCGGGGCCGCTTTGACCGAGATGCTCCTGGTGTAAGGCCGTCCACGAGCGCGATCCGCAGTGTTGCGCTTCGCCGGGCGCCTTGCGGCTCATCGCTCGTGATCGGCCTTAAAATGACATCATTATTGGAACAGCCGGACTTGGGAGAAAAACAATGGCGGAAGAAAAACACGTTTTGAGCATCCTGGTGGAAAACCAGCCCGGCGTCCTTTCCCGCGTTGCGGGGCTTTTTTCGGGCCGGGGCTTCAATATAGAAAGCCTGTGCGTGGCCGAATCACACGAGCCGGGCACGAGCCGCATTACGCTCGTCACCAAGGCCAACGAGGCTTTGATCGAGCAGATAACCAAGCAGATAAATAAAATTGTGAACGTCATAAAGGTATCGGACCTTTCGGACGAACCAGCGGTTTTCCGGGAAATGGCCCTCATAAAGGTCAAAACCAAGCCCGAACACCGGGCGGAGGTCCTGCGCATGGTGGATATCTTCCGGTGCAAGGTGGTGGATATTTCCGCCGACCACTACACCCTGGAACTCACGGGCGACCAAGGCAAGATCGAGGCATTTCTCGATCTTCTACGCCCGATGGGCATAAAGGAAATCGCCCGCACGGGGATATGCTCACTTTCAAGGGAGAAGAGGCAGTAACAGGCTGTCGAAAAACGCGATCCGCTGTGTTGTGCTTCAAAGCCAATTCCGTCACGTACATTAAGTACGCTTACTCATTGGCTTTTCGCACGCCTTGCGGCTCATCGTTTTTCATCAGCCTGTCAATTTTGAGTTTTTCAACAGGCTGGTGAGCAGTGGGCAGTTTGCATAAAAGACGGTCGGATGGGAGCGCCAGACGCGAGGGGCCGTCCGACTTATCAAATAAGAAGCTGGATGAGGTATTTTTGCTGTTAACTTCAAACACGAAAACATGAAGGAAAAGGAACAATGAAGATCGATTTCGGCGGCGTGATCGAGGAAGTGGTGACCAGCGAGGAATTCACCCTGGCCAAGGCCAAGGAAATCCTCAAAAACGAGGTCGTTGCCATCATCGGCTACGGCGTGCAGGGACCGGCCCAGGCCCTCAACATGCGCGACAACGGCTTCACCAACGTCATCATCGGCCAGCGCCAGAACGACCCCTGCTGGGATAAGGCCATCGCTGACGGCTGGATTCCCGGAAAGACCCTCTTTCCGGTCGAGGAAGCCGCCGAGCGCGGAACCATTCTCCAGTACCTGGTTTCAGACGCGGCCCAGATGATCCTGTGGCCCGTCATCGAGCCCCGCCTCAAAAAAGGCGACGCTCTCTACTTCTCCCACGGTTTCTCCATCACCTACAAGGAGCAGACCAAGGTCATCCCGCCCCCCGGCGTGGACGTCATCCTGGTGGCCCCCAAGGGCAGCGGACGCAACGTGCGCCTCAATTTCCTGGACGGCAGCGGCATCAACTCAAGCTACGCGGTTTTCCAGGACGCCACGGGCCGCGCGGAAGAGCGCTGCCTTGCAGTGGGCATAGCCATCGGCTCAGGCTACCTCTTCCCCACCACCTTTGAAAACGAGGTCAATTCCGATCTCACCGGCGAACGCGGCGTGCTCATGGGCTGCCTCGCGGGCGTAATGGAGGCCCAGTACAACATTCTGCGCAAAAACGGCCATTCGCCCTCGGAGGCCTTCAACGAAACCGTGGAGGAGCTCACCCAGAGCCTCATCCGCCTGGTTGCCGAAAACGGTATGGACTGGATGTTCGGCCACTGCTCCACCACGGCCCAGCGCGGAGCCTTGGACTGGGCTCCCAGGTTCCGCGATGCGGTGGTCCCGGTCTTCGAGTGGCTCTACCGCTCGGTGAAAACCGGCGAGGAATGCGGCATCACCCTTGCCGCCAACAGCCGCCCGGACTACGCCGAAGGCCTCGAAAAAGAACTTTCCGCCATCCGCAATTCCGAAATGTGGAAGACCGGGGCCGCCGTTCGCGCCCTGCGCCCGGAGAACAGAAAGAAAAAATAGTGTAAGGGCAACGGCAGTGAAAGGATTGCGGGGGAGGGATGGGAAACCTTTTTTGAAAAAAAGGTTATCCCCTCCCTCCCCCGCACCCCCTCCCTCCCCTTCCAAAAAAC
>JACRLG010000013.1 GCA_016235345.1 Deltaproteobacteria bacterium
AAACCGGCACACCATTGATATAGAGGGCCGTGAAGGCCTCCTTGCCGCCCGTGAGGTTCTGGGCCGCAAGGTTCGTGGGCGTGGTGGCCGGGTTGACGGAGGGAATCGCCGGGGCCGTGGTGTCCAGCAACCACGGGCCGTAGTGGTAGGTGGCGGTCCAGTTGCCGGCAAGGTCGAGGGTGCGGACGTGAATCCAGTTCTCGCCCTCGACAAGGTTGATGGTTGCGGGAAGCGCTTCCGGGGTCTGGTCGGGAACCGTGTCGTTGCTCTGGTCCACGATCCAGGAGTAGCCCGCGACTCCGCTTCCGTCCGGGTCACTTCCAGCGTTCCAGGTAAGGGCAACCGTGCTGACGTTGGTGGGCGTCACCGTTCCGGGGTTGGCGGTCGCCACCGTCGGATCCAGCGGTGCCACGGTGTCCAGGAGGATGGAAGTGTGGGCAAAGGGCGAGAAATAGCCCGCCACGTTTCTGCATGTGATGGTTATGTCGTTGGGGCCTTCGGCAAGGGCCACCACGGTTGACCATGTTGCCGAGGCGTCCATCGGAACTATCTCGATGCCGTCCCTCCAGACCGACGTGCCGGGTTCCTTTGTGCCGGTTACGTTCTGGGTGGCCTGATTGGTGGGAGTCGTGACCGCATCAATGGTGGGCGTCGCCGGGGGGCCGGAAGTCACCCCAAAAACGGGGGATTCCGCAACCGTGCTCAAAGCCCCCACCGGGTCGCGCACAACAAGGCGCACCTTGTACTGCCCCGACGGCCATCCGGCAATGTTCACCACCGCCGTATAAGCCTGACCGGCTGATGGGAAGGTCATGGGAGTAAAAGCAGTAAAGGCCGCGTCCGCTGTCTCGAAGGCCGGAATCACCGGAATCCAGGTGGAGTATGTCGGGGCCAGCGCGTACTGGCAGCCGGTGGCCTCCCAATCAACAATGTTGTCTTCAGGGTCGGAGCCTGTAAAGACCAAATCCACCAGACCGCTTCCGTCGCCGCGCTGGGCCGCCACGGTTATGTTGATGGCCGGGGCCTGGTTTTGCACCTCAAAAGCACCCATGTCGGCATAAGCGCCAACCGGCCTTGGAAGGCCGTCATAATCGCCTGGGGTCTCGCTGGATACAGCAGCATTTATACAGGGCGAGCCCGGCTGAATGTGCAGGTCGGTGCCGCTTACGAACATCGGATTTTGCGAAATGTTGCCGTTGATTCCGGTAAGGTTGCCGAGGTTTCCTCCCCACGCGCCCGCAACGCAATCCACCACGTCGTTTTCGGCGATGACCGGGCTTCCCGGAGAAGCTCCAAGGTTGGATATGCCGTAGCCGTTGCAGGCGGCCACGATATTGTACTTGATCCCGGTGGTGATGCCGGCCACGTCATCCATGCATTGCATGCCGTCCGTCTCTGCCCCGGTCACCGTGTTGTGGAAAACCTGACCGGCGATTCCCGCACCCTGGGAGTAAAGGTAGATGCCGTATTGCATCACCGTTCCGAAATCGTAAACCAGATTGTTCGTGATGATGGGTGTGAGGGGCTCAACGGCGGCGTTCGAAAACACCCCGATGCCCACCGAGTTTGCCTTAATGTCGTTTGCGAAAATCTCCGGGCTGGAGTCGGAAACGAGTACACCGTAACACCCAAGGGAGTTGTTATGTGCTTCGATATTGTTATGGTGGAAGATGTTTCCCGTTGCGCCGGACTGGTCCCAGATGCCCTGCTCCTGCACGTGCCCGGCATCGCCCGACCAGTATATATGGTTGCGGGCAATCTCGTTCATCGCCCCCCCGCCGCCAATCACAACACCGGCGCTGTTGTCGTAAATGGAGCCGTGGTTGTCCACAACCCTGTTCATGGAACTCCAGTCAATGAACACTCCCGCCTGGGCGTTCCTGCGTATGGTGTTTCCGGGGCCCACCTGGTTGTTGTAGCTTGGGGTCAGTATCTTGACGCCGGTGAAGTTGTCTTCTATCAGGCAGATTTCCACCACGTTCATGGAACCGCCGCTCATAAAGACACCCTTGCTGTCAGTGGCGGAGAAACCGCTGATTGTAAGATTCATGAGCCTGGACTCGTAGCAGTCCATGGTTATGCCTGCGTTCCATGTTGTTGCTCCGGTTCCGTTGATGACCGGGGAGCCGCCCGTTCCCAATACGGTTACGCTGCTTTGGGTAAGGACAAGGGGAATGTCCGGCTCGCCGTTGGGCACCGAGTAAGCGCCGAATACCACTTCAAGGGTATAAGCCTCTCCCTCTGAAGGGGCCGCCGCCGCGTTGATCTCCTCAAAGGCCGCGTGGAGGGTCTTCCAGGGTGTGCCGGGGGAGCCGTTGCCTTCGCCTGCCGCTGATATGTCCACCCTGAAGGTTCCAGGCGCGATCGCAGCGTAGGTAACCTGGCCCTGTGCGGGGGCCGCAAGGTTGGGACGGCCCGCAAGGTCGGTGCAGACATCAGCCGGAATGTCGAGGGTCACGAGCCCCGGTCCGTCCGGGGTGATGTCGACCTGATAGGTTCGCGCATCAATGGTGTAAAGGGCATGAAGGGTTCCGTTGCCTATGGTGAGGTCGTCCGCGTCGAAGCCAGTGACCGCCTCGCTGAAAACCACGTCAAAGGACACCGGGTTGATGCCGGTAAAAGGTCGCGCGGTGCTGATGACCACCGTGGGCGCTGCCGAATCCACCTGATAGATTTCGCCGATGAAATCCCCGTTGCCAGGCCCCGGCCCGCCCAGAATGTTTCCTGCCAGATCGCGTATGCTGTCGTTGTCGATCAGATTGAGCCCAAGCGCTCCGTTGCCGGAAAAGCCTGAAACAGTCACGGTGTAAAAATAGTTGAAGCCGGAAACAGCCATGACCGATCCGCCCACCGCGCCGGTGACTGCGAAATCGGAGGAGTCCACTCCTGCTACATCCTCGGAGAAACTAAGCTCGAAAACGGCAGTGCTGCCCGTTATGTATTCGGGGCCGGAGCGGGAAAGAAGCGCCACCACCGGCGCCACTGTGTCGATCTCAAGTTCAAAGAAGCCGGAATCCCCCCAGTTGCCAGCGGCGTCCTGCTCCTGAACGTAGAGGGTGTGCATCCCTTCCGAAATGGCGGCTGTGGGCGAGAACCAGGACGCTCTTGTATACGTTGCATCCAAGGTCAGATCCGGGTCATCCAGCTTGGCCCTGAAAAGTTTTCCGCCAATGGCAAGAGTGTTAACATAGCCATCCACGCCGGTGCCCATCTGCTTCCAGGCTCCGTTGGCGGCATCGTAAAACGCCACATAACTGCCAGGAGCCGTGAACCAGCCGCCCACGAAGATTTCCTCGCCGTCCACAGCAATTGCTAATCCGGGGTTGTTGAGTCCCCCATCCATTCCAAGCCACGTATCGGTCCACGCATCCCAGCGGGCTGTTCTCTGCGTTGCGGCTGCCCCGGCAGCCATGAAATTGCCCGCCATGGGCCACATGTTTCCAAAGTCGTAGCCTATGGCTAAAACTGCCGCGTCCGGCTCAATGGGCAGAGCGCGCCACTGTCGGGAAATGAGGTCCATGGCCGCAACATAATTGGCCCCCACGCCGCAGGCGTTGGTGAATAAGCCGCCCATGTAAAGGTCGGGCCCCCAGTTGAACAGGGCCCGCACTCCCGGGCCGGGACCTTCGGCTGGAGCCTGCCAGGAAGCGGAATCCGGCAGCCACATTGCGAAGGATTGCGCGGTGACACCGCCAGCCTGGGTGAAGGAACCGCCCACGAAGACGCGGTCGAGGGTGTCAATGGTTATGGCGTTAACCGGGCCTTCCGTGCCGGTTCCGAGCGGATACCAGGTGTCGGACTGGTTGCTGTACATGGCTACGTGATTGCCCTGGTCGGTGAAATCGCCGCCCACGTATACGTTGTCGTGGGAGTCAATGGCAATGGCGCGGACATTACCGTTTACGCCCGCTCCGAGGGCAGACCATGTGGATGTATAAGGATTCCAAATAGCTATATGGTTGGCCGGGGTTCCGCCTGCGGTGGTGAAAGCGCCGCCCGCGTAAAGGTATCCCTGTGAATCCACTGCAAGCGCGTAAACATAGGCGTTCACACCGTCGCCCAAAGGCGACCACTCGTTTCTCAGGGGGTCCCAGGCCGCCACGTAGTTGGCGGTTTTTCCGCCTGCCCCGATGAACTCGCCGCCTGCGTAAACCACGTAACGTCCGCTTCCGGCGGACATCCACCGCCATGAAGGCGAGGGGTCGTTGACCCTGGTCTGGGTGGCGTTCACGTTGGGAGCCGCAGGCCCGACCGTATCAACGATCCACGGGCCGTAGTGATAGGGCGCGCTCCAGTTGCCCGCGTTATCCATGCAGGATATATGTATCCAGTAATAACCGTCTCCCCAGAAATTGAGCACGGAAGGCGGAGACGCAGCCTCCAGGACGGCGTCGGGCACGGTGTCCGGGGCGTTGTCAAAGTCCCATGAATATCCCGCAACACCCGATCCGCCGACGTCGTCACCCGGAATCCAGGTTACATTGGCCGACGACGCCGTTGTGGGCGAATAGGCTTGGGGCGTGGAGGACTGCACCACCGCGTTTGAGGGCGGGGTGATGTCTGAAGGCGTTTCCCCTAAGGGCCAGAATTCGGCGGAAAGCGGGAAGTTTGAGTGATTTCCGCTTTGGTCGCTGACCTTGAGCCTTAACTTGTAAGCGTCTTCCGGCCACGAGGCTGCGTTGACAACAACGGTGTATTCGATGCCGCCCGCATCGGCGGCCATGGGCGTGAAAGCCGTGAACGCCGCGTCGCCCGTCATGAAGAAGGGCGAAAGCGGGGTGAACGCGGTGTAACCCGAAGACGCCGAAGAGAAGCTGACGTAGGATTCGTACCAGTTGACCGTCTCGCCTTCCTGGTCGATAACCCTGAAAACGGCATCCACTATTCCGCTGTTTCCACCCCGGACCACGGTTCTCACCCACTGAATTACCGGTGCGTAGTTCTGGTATTCGTAAGCTCCGATATCATAAGCCGCGCCCTTGGGCCTTGTGGTGCCGTAATGGTCTTCAGTGGCGGGAGACGCGGGAACGGCGTCAATCACCGGGGACGGGAACATTACGTTGAAATCGCCGATGGCCGTGAAGTTGGGATCAGCCGATATGTTGCCGTTGGTTCCGATGATGCTGTCGGAAACAGCCCCGTAGAACTGTGCCAGGCTGTTGTTCCAGGAGTCGTTGTAGGCTACGGTGTAGCCTCCGGGCATTGACTCGCTGATATAGATGCCCGCATTTGTGAACCCGGTTACGATGTTTGCGAAAATGTCACAGGAGCCGCCGCTGAAGCCCAAGGTTTCGGTATGAATGCCGTCCTGGCTTCCCCCGGATATGGTGTTGTGGCGGATATTCGCATTGACGAGGCCCGTAGAGCCTTCAACCCATATTCCGTATGCCATGTCTCCTGAAACTATCGGGCTTTCCGAAATAAGGTTGTTTTCGACCAAGGCCGTTCCACCGACTGAAGCCAGCGAAACGCCGGTGGCATTGTCGTGAATGTTGTTCCGTAAAATCGCAAGGTCAACGAAGTTTCCGGTGTTTATTCCTGCCTGGACATTGCCGAAAATTTCGTTTTCAAACACCATGGTGCCGGTGCCGGTAGTGGAGATGGAAACACCATATCCCTGCAAATAATCGGGGTTACCGGAATAATGGATTTCGTTGCCGTATATCCAGGTGTCGCTGGCGTTTCCCTCGATCAGGACGCCGGTTCCCGGCACTTCCTGCTGGCCGTTGTCCCTTATGGAGCCAAGGTTGCCGTGAACCCTGTTTCCGGTTCCTCCTGATATGCGGATGCCCACGTATCTGTTTTCTAAAATGTCGCAGCCGTCCCGCACCTCGCAGAAACTGGAGTTGTTTATGACAACGCCCGTGGTTCCGCCGAAAACGGTGCAGCCTTCCAGTACGCCGCCTGTCACGCTTTCAAAAACTATTACGCCGGGCGACGACGGGTCGCCGAAGCCGGTAAAGGCGATATCCCGGATTGTGACCCCGTCGGCCTGAACACTGAAGGCCGTGTTCCAGATCATGTAGTCGCCAGGACCCTGGACAAGGGTGTCTGCAGGGCCTTGGCCCATTATCACTAGCCCGGGCCGGGTTATGTTGACATTGCCCATCTGCCCTGGAGCCGCCGTGTGCGTGCCCGCCTTGAGCACCAGGGTGTAATCGCCCGCGTTGGCCGCGTTTATCTCGGCCACGGCGTAGTTGATGTACTTCCAGGGGTCCAGATCGGTGCCGTTTCCGGGGCCGGGAACCGTGGGATCAACATAGAAGGTCCCCGAATCCAGCGGGCGATAGGTCACCTCCGCCGAATCGCCGGTGGTGTTGAAATGGCCCACCAAATCCTCTGCCGCAGACGCCCCCACCGAGACCTGGACAAGGGTCGGCGACGAATCTGGCGTTATCATCATGTAAAAATTCTGGCCATCCCAGCCGTTGAGCGTTCCCTTGGTTCCGTTTACGACCGTGATGTCGGTTTCATCGAAGCCGATGACCTCCTCGCTCCATACGAAATCGAACCGTATCGGGGAAACGCCGGTTGCGATGTCTTTGGGCAGGACCGTGACCGTGGGGTCCGTGAGGTCGTAATTGAGAACTATCTCGTTCTGAGAGGTCTGGCCGCCCGCCTGGTGGGCGGTCACCGTGAAGGTGCTTTCTCCGGGGTTCAGAACAAGGCCGCCCGAATACAACCAATCGCCTTCAATGATCAGGGCGGTTCCCGAACCCGTGGTTGCCCCGGTCAACTCCCAGGTCACTGACAGGATGAGAAGCTCCGATGCGCCAGGTGTCACGGTGCCGGACACGACGGCCACGTTGGGATCAAGGGTGTTGAAGCGGCCTGAACTTGCTGGCACGGTCACGTCTATGACGGGCGGGGGCTGGTACTCGAAGGCCCCTATATCGACCGTTACGTTTACCAACCGAAGATAACCACGCTGATCGGTGGCCGTTATACCGGAATTGTCGCCCGAATCCAGAACCGGCGAGTATTTTCCCGGGGCGCAGGTCATGGTGGGGCCGCCATTGTCGGCAAGGGCATCCAGAACTGGAGCCTGGCTCCGGTCGGTGCCTGTCCAGCCCGTAGACCCCGTGGGATCCTCAATAATATTGTAACCCTGGCTCACGAAGGGGCCGTAAACGTCCGGGCTGCCTGTTGAGGACGAATTGGCCCCGATCACGGTGTTTTTTATGTTGGTGGTAAAGCCTGCGAACTCAAAGGCTCCGCCGCCCTTTGCCTTACCGGCGGCCCCATCAAGAAGTCCGTCGGCGTTCTGCCCGGCAAGGACGCTGTTGGCCGTTATGGTGCAGTTCAAGAGGCTGGTGGTTGCACCGAAGTAGGTCAGGATGGCGCCGCCAAGGCCCGCGCCGCCGCCGGAACCCACGCCTGCCCCGGCGTTTCCGCCGTGGCCGTCAGGGCCGCCGTTGCCGGGAACCGTCCCTTCTCCGCCGCCGCCGCCAAGGCCGCCGTTTCCACCCGCTCCGCCCGAACCGCCGCCGCCGCCTGCGCCTATGCCGCCAGTGCCGCCACCGCCGTAACCCGCGCCGCCCTGTCCGACCGCGCCGTTAGCGCCGGGGGTGGTGGAGACGCCGCCGCCAGGACCGTCGGCCACACCCATTGCACCGTAGGCAAGGTTGCCCACAAAGGTGCAATTTTTGAACGATATCGTGCTGTTTTCGTTGAAAACCGCGCCGCCGAGGCCTCCGCCGGAGCCGCCGGGGTTGATGCCCGTGCCGCCCATCCCGCCTTCCGCCACGTTATTGTAAAAAAGGCATTCGTTTACGTTTACCGTTGAATTGAGCCCCGCGAAAAGCGCGCCGCCAAGGCCCGCACCGCCGCCGCCGCCGCCGCCGTCGCCCGAATTGTTGCCGCCGTTGCCGCCCCTGGCCACGTTGTTGGTAAAGGCTATGCGGAAGAAATTGACCGTACCCGAAAGGTCGGAATTAACGTAAACCGCGCCGCCGAAGCCCGGATTACCGCCCTGCGCCGGTGTTCCGTCCGCCCCGTTCGCGCCAAGGCTTTTGCCGTTATCGAGGGTTACGTCGGAAATCGTTAACGAGTACGTGGCGACACCGCTGATCATGAAAATGCGGCTGTTATTGTTGCCCGAAATGGTGAGCTGCTTGGCCCCTGGGCCCTGTATGATGAGGCTCTTGTCGGCGATGGATATTACGCCGGAGGTGAGGGTTATGACCCCGGTCCTGCCAGTGAGATCGATGGTGTCGCCCGTGTTGGCGCTTGCGATGACGTTTCGCAGAGACCCCACGCCCGAATCGTCGTTGTTCAGAACCGGGCGGTTAATGGCGTGAGCCGTTGAGCATAGGGCCAGCATCAGAAACGCCGCCAGAACAAGCCAGCCCGTGAGCAGGGCAAGGGAAACGGCCCTTCGGGAAGAAGGCAGGCAAAGGGAAGCGGCGTTGACCGGGAGTCGATGGGTGGCCCGGATGGTCATGGCGTCCTCCAAACACAATAAGGGGCTTATCACGGTCCAGACTCGCAAGGCTCAATACACAAGCCTGCCGCAAGACCGCGAAAGGGATGATTCTTTTCCAATTATTGAATTATAGCTAAAAAGGAAGGAAAAGTACAACAGGAATGGTTATGAAAAGAATCACAGGATTTATGATAATTCTATCAGGAACGCGGCGGGATCGAAGGCCCCTGCCAGCCGCAGCCGGGCTCACTTTTTCGTTGTAATGGTCCCGTCGGGCTGGATCACAAGGCCGGAGCCCGGAAAGTCAGAAGCGGAAAGTTCCCTTATGATGGCGGCTCCGGCGTTTTCCGGATCCATGCGGGCAAGCCCCCGGTCCACCTGTTTCACCGAAACCAGCTGCCCCGAAACAAAGGCCCCGGTTTTCGGATCAAGCCCGGCCTTGAGGACAACAGTAATGCCGTTGACACCCTTTATGTTGAACCATCCGTAGGTGAGAAAGTTGCCCAGGCTGTAAGCGATGAGCCGGTCCTTGTACAGTTCCACGGCCCTTAAAACGTGGGGGCCGTGGCCCACCACCAGGTCCGCCCCGGCGTCTATCACGGCGTGGGCGAAGGCGTGGACGTCCCCCCTCTCCTCCTCCAGGAAGATTTCCGGCTTTTTCGGCACGCGCCGGGCGCTTCTACCCTCTGCCCCG
Source organism: Deltaproteobacteria bacterium (assembly GCA_016235345.1). Classification (NCBI taxonomy): domain Bacteria; kingdom Pseudomonadati; phylum Myxococcota; class Myxococcia; species Deltaproteobacteria bacterium. The sequence continues at coordinate 9,120 of JACRLG010000013.1, forward strand.
CCATGAAAGGACACGATCACGATATCGTTTTCCCTGGCAAGGCCCGAAACCACCTTTTTCGCCTTCGGGATGTCCGTCACGGAATGGAAATAGCGCGATTCCATTGTGGATGGGGTTGGATAGGCGAAGCCAACCAGGGCGATGCGTTTTCCCTTGACGATTCTTGTGGCGGTATCGCGCCCGCCTACCGGGGATATGCCTGCGGCCCTGAGGCTTGCCAGGGTGGAGGCCATGCCTTCGGGTCCGAAGTCGTAGGAGTGGTTGTTTATGATCCCCAGGGCTGTGAACCCCGCCCCGGCAAGATGGGCGGCGTAGCGTGTAGGCATCCTGAAGGCGTAGCAGTTCGTCCTGCCCTCGCACTTGGCCGAAATCCCTCCGTCGATCATGGGGCCTTCCAGGTTGCCGAAGACGATGTCGCTGTCGGACCATGCGCCCTTCACCGCGTCGAAAAGCCCCCTGCCGTCGTCAGGCGGCAGAAAGGGTTCGGGAAAGGTGTTTCCGGTCATGATGTCGCCCACCGCCGCGACCTGGAGAATCTCGCCGCACCGGCAATCCCCGGCTTCCAGGATAAAGACCGCCAGGACGATCAGTGGCAGCCGTGCGAGTTTATTCCACGCGATGCCCATTTTCATTTATCGGCCTTCCCTCAGCCCGGGTGAAATAATTTGATTTTGACTTGATTTTTTTCGATTAGCCCGTTAGTTCTGAATGATTTTGACACGAAGCGACGTACCCGGAACTTTTGGTCACTTAAAAAAGGAAACCCTCATGACGGAAAAACTTCGCAATATCGGACTCATCGCCCACGGCGGCGCGGGCAAGACCACCCTCGCCGACGCCATCCTTTACGCCGCAGGCGCCGTCACCCGGCAGGGCCGCGTGGAGGAAGGCAACACCACCATGGACTTCGAGCCTGAGGAGGTGAAACGCCAGACCAGCATAAACACGGGCTTTTTCCAGTTCTCCTGGAAGAAGAACACGATCTATATCATGGATACGCCGGGCGATCAAAACTTCTTCAACGAAACCCGCTATGCCCTAAGGGGCGCGGACTCCGCAATAGTGGTGGTGGACGCTGTGGACGGCGTGAAGGTCCAGACCGAGCAGGCGTGGGAAGTGGCTGAAGAGCTTTCCATGCCGCTGGCCATCATCATCAACAAGCTGGACCGCGAAAATGCCGATTTTGGCCGCGCCATGGCCGACGTGAACGAGAGCCTCACCTCGCCCAAGCCCATCATCCTCCAGCTTCCCATCGGCAAGGAGGCCGGCTTCAATGGCGTGGTGGACTTAATGGCCATGAAGGCCTACGTTTACGACGAGAGCGGCAAGGTGAAGGAGCAGGCCATTCCCGATGACATGACGGATGCCGCCGAAACCGAGCGCGAAGCCCTGATCGAAAACGTGGCCGAGGCCGACGACGCCCTTCTGGAGCGTTACCTGGAAGGCGATGCGCCCACCGACGAGGAATTGAGAATGGCTCTTCGCAAGGGAGTCCTGGAGCGCAAGTTCGTGCCGGTCCTCTGCGGCTGCGCGGTGAAAAACATAGGCATGGACCGCCTGATGGATTTCGTGGTGGACTGCATGCCCGGCCCCGAAGACAGGCCCGCCAAGGTGGGAACCGACCCGGCCACCGGCGATGAAATAGTAAGGGAGCCCTCCGAAAGCGCGCCTTTTTCCGCAATGGTCATAAAGACCATGGCCGACCCCTACGCCGGGCGGCTTACCATCCTCCGGGTGTTTTCCGGCAAAATAGCGGCTGACGGCAATTTCTACAACTCCTCCAAGCAGGTGAAGGAGCGCTTCGGCAGCCTTCTCCACATCATGGGCAAGGCCCAGAAGCCTGTGAGCGAAGTGGGACCCGGCGCGGTGGTTGCGGTTGCGAAACTGAAGGAAACCACCACCGGCGACACCCTTTGCGACGAGAACGCCAAGATAGTCTTCCCGCCCCCTGCTGTCCCCAACACCCTGATCTCATACGCCGTGGTTCCCAAGGCCAAGGGCGACGAGGAAAAGATAATCGGGTCACTTGCAAAGCTCATAGAGGAAGACCCGGCCTTAAAACTTGACCGCAACGCCGAAACCAAGGAAATCCTTCTTTCCGGCATGGGCCAGGTGCACATAGAAACCGCCGTGGAAAAGATGAAGCGCAAGTTCAACGTCAACGTGCTTCTCAATCTCCCCAAGGTGCCCTACAGGGAAACCATCAAGAAAAAGGTGCGGGTCCAGGGCAGGCACAAGAAGCAGACCGGCGGCCACGGCCAGTACGGAGACTGCTGGGTGGTTTTCGAGCCCCTGGGGCGCGGCGAGGGCTTCGAGTTCGTGGACGCCATCGTGGGCGGCGTCATTCCCAAGAACTTCATCCCGGCTGTCGAAAAGGGCATCATCGAGAGCAAGGACCGTGGCGTCCTGGCCGGTTGCCCGGCGGTGGATTTCAGGGCCACTGTGGATTTCGGCTCCTACCATGACGTTGACTCCTCGGAAATGGCCTTCAAAATCGCGGGCTCCCTGGCCTTCAAAAAGGCAATGGAAGACGCGGCCCCCACGCTTTTGGAGCCCGTCATGAAAATGACGGTGATCGTGCCCGAAGCCTTCACCGGCGACATCATGGGCGACATGAACAGCCGCCGGGGCAGGGTTCTGGGCATGGGCAACAAGGGCAGGAACCAGGTCATAGAGGCCAACGTGCCAATGGCCGAGGTGCTTTCATATGCGCCCACCTTAAATTCCATGACCGGCGGGCGCGGAGCCTACACCATGGAATTTTCGCATTACGACGAGGTTCCCGCCGCCCTCATCCCGAAGATTGTGGAGGCGTACAAGAGGGAAAAGGAAGAAGAACAAAAGTAGCGGCCTTTTTCAAGAGGCTGACATGTCATTTTATAAGAGGCCGGGAGGGGAATTTTAGTTTCCTTTCCGGCCTTGTTGTTGCCGGACCGCCCTGCCCCAAGAAAGCGCTTTATCATATCTCCGGTTTGTGATATTTTTCACCGCAAAAAGGGGAAAAGCGCCCGATGAGACGCATGGTCAAAAGATTGACGCCCGCTGCGGCCCTGTGCGCAGCCTTCGCACTCTGCCTCTGCGCAGGCTGGCCGGTCATGGCCGATGAGCCTCCATCCGCCCCGGCCTTAAGCCTCACCGTCATCGGGGTGAAAAACGAGATAAAGGACCCCCAGTGGGAAAACCAGCTCATAGGCACGGGCATTTCCAACCTGGTTCTCCAGGCCCTTTACGAAACAGGCCGCTACAGGCCCATAGAGGACAACCCGGAAATTCTTGCGGAAGTTGACCGCATGGTGGCGCTTCAATGGGCTGGGGAAAGCCCTCCCGTGGAAGAGGCCGACGCGGAAAGACTCGCCGGGGAACTCAAAACCGACGCCGTTGCCTGGGCCCGAACCATCCGCTTTTCGACCTCCCGCCGAAGGGGAGGCATAGGCGGGGTCTTTTCCGGGGCAAAGACCACCGTAACGGTGGATGTGGAGGTTTTCGTAAAGGAAAAGGGCAGGCCGCAGATTTCCGCCAGGGGCCGTGGCAGGTCAACAACCAATTCCACGGGGGTCTTTTTCCAGATCCGCAAGGACCAAGTTTATTTCGATCAGACCACCGTTGGCAAGGCCACCCAGGAGGCCGTTTACACGGCTGTGAAGGAAATGAAAATCAAATGAAAAGATGGATGATTTTTACGATCCTCCTGTTTTCTGCGCTGGCCGGCGGATGCGCCACAACGAGCGCAACCGATGAACCATCCCCCAAGGCGGCCGCCGCCCCGGCAGTGGCCTTTCCCGAATATAAAGGCGAAAAGACCACCCTGGCCGTGCTTCCCCTCGGCCTTTCACAAGCGGCGGCCAAGCGTTATCCGCATCTTCAGGACAGCGCCGTGGGCATGGGAATGCATAACCTCATCACCGACGCGCTTTACAGGACCAAGCGCTTCATCTTCGTTGAGCAGGACGAAAAGGTGGTGAAGGACGTCTTCAAGAAGCAGTGGCTTGCCGCCACGGGAGCCGTTGACCAGTCCTCGGCGGTGGAGCTCGGCAAGGTTCTCGGAGCGAAAAAAGTGGTTTACGGCGAGGTTTTCGATTACTCGGAAGGAAAAGACGAATCCGTCACGGGAATGTGGAAATCCGTCAAGCCCCGCATCCGCGTCGGCGTCCAGGTTCGCCTGGTTGACGTTGAAACCCTAGAATACGTACCGGCATCAGGAACCGCCACCGGCCCGGACTGGGGCGAAGCAGCCCGCATGGCCGTGGAATCGGCGGTATCACGACTCATTGGCCAGTTACCCCATTGACCCGGAGGAAAAATGCGAAACAAAAAAACAGGCAAAATCGTCCTAACGCTTTTTCTGGCGGCAATCCTTGCAAGCATGACGGCAGGTTCCGCCTTTGCGACCGAGCCAACCCCGCCCACCGACACCACCTACAGCGAAGTGGCCAACTACATCAATAACTACGACCTGCCCGGCACCCTTACCTGGCAGGACTTCATGGCCCAGCCTTGGGAAGCGGACCAGTTCAAGCAGGAGTTCGGTTCTCTCTACGGCAAGTATTTCACCCATGAGCAACTGGACGAGTTTTACAGGATACTGGGAACCGACGGCTCGGAAGCGGCGCTGGCCTACGCCGAAACCTTTCTGAGGCCGACCTCCAGCGGCATGTCCGAGCCCAGTTCCGCCCCCCAGCGCGTGGCGGAGGTGATGCTGAGGAACGTGGTGCTTCCTCCGGCGGTCACCCGTCTGCAGAAAAAAGCCATGCTGAAGGATCGCACCAACACCCGCTTTGTGGGCGGCGATCTTCGGTATGAATGGGTGAACACCGGAAGCGGACGCGACGGCGAAATCCCCGGTTTCACAGCCGGAATGGCATGGGACCAGGATCAGTTCTCCTACGGCTTCATGATTCCCTATGATCACCTGGACATGGACGGCTGGAGCGCCCACCGCTTCGGCGTGATCGGTTTTGGCCGGCATAACCGCCAGGTGGCCCAGGACACCACCGCAAGCCTCACAGGAAACGTCCATTACATGTATCTCGACGTTGACGATTTCGACTCGGTCAATTATTACGGTTTCGGCCTTTCAGCCGCAGCGGTCAAGGACCTCGACTGGGTCGTTCCCGGAGCCGCCCTCACCTACCAGCTCACCAAGGACGATACGGACAACGATGACGACGTCCAGCAGCTCGTCAAGCTGGCCTTGAACTGCGGCTTCCGGGTCGCTGAAAACGCCGTTTTCAACGTTTTCCTGGTCTATAACAAGGACATGTCCTCCGACTTGCCAGCCGGCACCGACACCACCTTTGTGGACCTGGGTTTCGAGGCCGGTTACGCGGTCACCGACACCTTCGGTGTCAACATAGGCTACAAGACGGTCCAGGAAGCGGACAATTACGAGTCGGATACTATATACATCGGCTCCCTCTACCAATGGTGACAGAGCGGCTAAAAACGCGATCCGCTGTGTTGCGCGTCGCCTCCCGGCTCGGTCACGTACAAAAGCGTACGCTCACTCGCCGCTCGCTTGCGCGCCTTGCGGCTCATCGTTTTTAGCCGTTCTGGCCGCCCGGATTTGACATGAGCCGCAGGATGAGAAGACCTCAGCCTACGGCGGCCGGGCTTGAATTGCAGCTCATCGTTTTTATCCAGGCTGTCCGAGCCGTTTTGAAATAAGAGGCTGCTGGCCTTTTGTTCTTTTACCTGCCTTTTGCTGATTTTTCTGGAGCAGGCCCGGTTCCGACAGGTTCCGGGCCTGCTCCTGGGAGAAAAATCCATGCGCTTTCGCCTGCCTGCGGTTTTTTCGGCGCTTCTGGCGTGCTTCTTCCTTGCATCCGCTCATCCGGCCCTTTCCGAAGACGCCACAGTTGATGCCGTTGACACCAAGACCGGCGACACCACGGTCACGGCCCAGGGGCTTGGCCCGGACAGCCGGGCCGCGCTTCTTGCCGCCAAGCGGGACGCGGTTGAAAAGGTGGCGGGAGCCATCATCCAGTCGGAAACCGAGGTTCGCAACTTCGCCGTTCACCGGGACAGGGTGCTTTCCCGCACCTCCGGGGCCGTCAAAAGCTACACCGTTACATCCGAAACAAAAACTACGGACGGCCTGACCGAGGTCGCCATAACAGCCCTTGTGAGCACAAGCGACGTCAACCGCGAGCTTGCGGCCCTGCGCATCCTCTTCGAGACAATGGACAAGCCCCGCGTGATGGTGATGCTGGATGAACGCATAGGCGGGTCCCCAAGCTCGGTTTTCCAAACCGAGCTTACGAAAAAACTCCTGGAATACGGCTTCAACATGGTGGACACCGCAACCGTGGCCGCCATCATCGACAAGGACGACGCGCTTCTGAAACAGGCCCTTGCGGGCGAAACTTCGGCGGCGGTGAAGGTGGGCCTTTTGAACGGGGCCGAGGTCCTGATCTTAGGCTCGGTGAAGCCATCAGCCGGCCCAAAGGTCTATGACCTGGTGTCGGGACAGGCCGATGTCAGCATTTCGGCTGTTTCCTGCGCAAGCGGCCAGGTGCTGGCCTCCGGCACGGCCCACGGGGCGGCGGTGCATTGCAACCTGGAGGCGGCCCAGGCCGAGGCGGTGAAAAAGGCCGCAGCCCGCATAATGGAGAGAAAAAAGGAGGGGGCGACTGTCACCTCGTTTTTCGACAAGCTGGTGGCTTCCTGGCAGGACATGTCCCTAAACGGAATAGCCATTGCCGTAAAGGTCGTAAACGTAAAGGATTTCAAGGGCTACGACGTGGTGAAGCAGGCCCTGGAGGAGGCCGACTCCTTTGTGGTGAGCGTGGTCCAGCGTGGTTATGCCCGGCCAGAGGCATCCTACGAAGTTACCTACAAGGGCCTTTCCGACACCCTGGCCCGGAGCCTGGACGGCGTCGAGGTTGAGGGCCTTGGCGTGATGCGCGTCAGTTCCATGGCAAGCGGCGCTCTTACCCTGGAACTGGAAGGCCCCGATTCCGGCCCGAAGCAGGACGAAAAGCCCGCCGCGCCCGAAGAGGCAGTCCCCTCGCCCCCAGGTTAAAACAGAGCTTTAACGAATTCATCCGGGTCGAAATCCCGCAGATCATCCACCTTTTCACCAAGGCCGATGTAGCGGATGGGGACCTCCAGCTCCTGGGCCACCGCCGCCACCATTCCGCCCTTGGCCGTGCCGTCCAGCTTTGTGAGAATGAGCCCTGTGACCCCTACGGTCTCGTTGAAGAGCTTGGCCTGGGAAAGGGCGTTCTGGCCGGTTGATGCGTCCAGTATCAGCCATGCGTCGTGGGGCGAGCCCGGATAGTTCTTGCCGGCTATCCTCTTGATTTTCTTCAATTCCTCCATCAGGTTCACCTTGGTGTGGAGGCGTCCAGCAGTATCCACCAACACAACATCCATGCCCCGCGCCACAGCAGCCTCCACGCCGTCGAAAACAACAGCCGCCGGGTCCGCGCCATCCTTGTGCCGGACTATGGCCACCCCCGCCCTATCGGCCCAGATGGCAAGCTGCTCCACCGCTGCGGCCCGGAAGGTGTCGGCGGCCACAACCAGGACCTTCATGCCCTCCTTTGCATACCTCGCAGCCAGCTTTCCTATGGTGGTGGTCTTGCCCACGCCGTTCACGCCCATTATCAACACCACGTGAGGCTTTACCCTGGGCTTGAAAGGTTCGACCCGGCAGGGCTCAAGAATGGCGAGGATTTCAGACGCCAGGGCTGGCCGGAGCTGATCCGCTGTTGTGATCTCCCGCGCCTCCAGTTTTTTGCGAAGCCCCTTCATGAGCCTCGTTGTGGCCGCGACCCCAAGGTCGGCCACGATGAGGGCCTCCTCCAGTTCGTCAAGGAGATCATCGCCGATGGGCTTTTTGCCGGTGAAAAGGTCCTCTATGGGCGTGTTGAGAATTACGCGGGTTTTTTCGAGTTTTTCGGAAAGCCAGCTCAAAGGTTCCTCCTGGTATAAATAATGTGGTTGTGGCAAATATCAGTTGTTGCGGGCGTCCGCGCCCTGGCCGGCAAGGTTCACCGAAACGAGCTTGGACACTCCCTTCGATTCCATCGTAACCCCGAAAAGCACGTCGGCGAATTCCATGGCGTTCTTGTTGTGGGTGATCATGATGACCTGGCTCTGCTCGCCGATGAGCTTCAAAAGCTGGTTGAAGCGGTACACGTTGGCGTCGTCCAGGGGCGCGTCCACCTCGTCCATGAGGCAGAAGCTGGAGGGCTTGATGAGAAAGATGGCGAACACGAAGGCTATGGCAGCCAGAGCCTTTTCCCCGCCCGAAAGCAGGCTCATGCGGGTGACCTTTTTGCCCGGCGGCTGAATCAGGTATTCCACGCCGGTTTCCAGGGGCTTGTCCGGCTCGCTTAAAACCAGTTGCCCGCTTCCCCCGGTGAAAAGCCTTGGGATCACCTCGCCTAGTTTTTCGTTCACCCTGGCGAAGGTTTCCATGAAGCGCTCCTGGGTGAAGCGGTTTATCTTTTTGATCACCTTTTCCAAAGAGTCAATGGCCGATATCAGATCGTCGCGCTGCTGCATCAGAAAATCGCAGCGTTCATTCTGCTGCCTGTATTCCTCTATGGCCTCGCTGTTAACCTCGCCCATGCGGGCAAGTTTTTCGCGCAGTTCCGTAACCTCAGCTTCGGCGGCGGCCCTGGCCCCTGTTTCGGCCAGGTCCAATATTTCGGAATTCTGTCGAAGAATTTCAAGTGGTTGCGAGAAGCGCTCCAACACCCTCCGGGTCACCGCCTCCCGGCGAAGCTCGCGCTCGGCCCTGGCGAGCTTTACCGCTGAAAGTTTCTCCGAAAGCGCCTTGCGGTCGCTCTCCACGCTGGCCAGGGCCGCCTCGGCCTGGGCCAGCCCCTCTTCGGACTCGCTCATACGGTTGCGCTCTTTTTCAAGCGCCCCGGTCAGGGCCGAAAATTCGGCATAGGCTGCGGCCAGTTCATCCTCGGCCTTTTGAATGCGGATTTCAGCCTCGTCGGCCAGCCTTTCCTTGCGCTTCGCGTCGTATTCAAGCTGCACCAGCCGCCTCGCCCCCTCGGCAGCGTAGCCCGAAAGGCGGTTTAGGGTGTCTTTCTGGTTGTCCAGGCGGGCGGAGGCCGCTGTTGCGGCAAGCCTTGCGTCCATCAGCTCCTGCTGGAGCATATTGACCAAAGCTGCCAGGGACGACGAATTCTGCGAATTCTCCTCAAGCTCGGTTTTCAGTGCGGCGGTTTCGGCGGCGAGCCGGTCGAAAAGTTCCTGGAATTTTTCAAGCTCCCGGCTGGCGTCGTCCTCGTCGCCCGTGAGCTGGTCAAGCTCAAGCGTCACGATTTCACGCCTTCGTTCGGCAAGCCTTGTCTCCTCTTCCAGGCGTACAAGCTCCCGGCCCGCCTCGCTCTCGCTTCTTCCAAGGTTCTTCCTTGCCTGCAACAGCTTCTGAAGCTCGGTTTCAAGTGTTCGCACCACGCCTTCAAGCCCGGCCTGCCTGGCCCTGGTTTCATTAAGCTCCGCGACTGCGGCCTCCATCTCGACGGCAACGGTCCTGATCTCGTTTCGCTGGTGAAGGATTCCCGGCCCCTGGCTGTCGCGCTTCCCGGCAAGGATGGCGCAGGCGTTGGCCGTGACCGAGCCGTCTTGGGCCACCACCGTGGCACCGGGCGAGGCTTCGCGCAAATTGACGGCGCTTTGCCCGTCCGGGGCCGCCTTCACGTGCCCCAGGAAGCGGGCCGCGACATCATGGTAACCTTCGGCCACCTTCACCCGGTTCAGGAGGGAATCATCAGGAATTTCGGCCTGTTCGGAAAAAGGCCCGGCCCAGGAAAGGGGAACGAATCCCACCCTGCCGCTTATCTTTTCGGGAAGATTCGCGCCAAGGGCGAGGGCAAAGGAGGGATCGGGCGTCACCACGTACTGAAGGGCCGGGCCAAGGGCCGCTTCGACGGCCTCCTCGAAGCCGGGTTCAGGAGAGAGTATCTCGGCCAGAAGCGCCAGAACGCCGTGGCCGGAGTCGGGCTCGCCCTTTTTGCGGGCTTCGTCCCGGAGCTTCAGCAGGTGCCGCACGCCTTCCTGGTACCACTCGTGGTTGGCCTCCATGCGTTTCAGCGTGGACAGCCTGGATTTCATCTTTTGAAGGGCAAGGTCTAAGGTGTTGGCGAATTTTACGGTTTCCCGAAGCTCGTTCCGGTTGGCCTCCGCACCGGCTTCGGTTTCGGTTATGGCCGCCTCGTTTTCAGCGATTTCGGCCTTGAGGCGCGCCACGGCCTCACGGGCAGACTCGCTTTTTTTCCGGGATTCGGCGGCCTTTTTTTCCGCATGGGCGGATTCCTCGGATTTCTGCCTTATCTGGCGGGCGATTTCCTGTTTGGTACGGCTGGCGTTCGAGAGGTTGTTCCTGCACCGGGTCTCCTCGGCCACAAGATCGGTGTACCGGGTGCGGATTCCATCCACGGCCTGGTTTACGTATGAAAGCTCGCCCCTTGCCGCATTGAGCGCTACGTCCTTTTCGGCGGCGAGGCTTTTGGCCGAATCGTGGGCCTTTTGGGTTTCTTCCTGTTTCGCCCTTACCTCGGCCTCTTCAAGGGAGATTTTTTCCTGCTTTTTTTTAAGCTCCTCCATTTCCTGGAAGAGCTTTTCGGATTCATTGGAAAGCCGCGCCCTTTCGACTTTATCGGCGGAAAGTGCGTTTTCCAGGCGATCCAGGTTTCTCTGATGCCCGTGATGGGTTGCCTCAAGCTCGGACAGAAGGCCCTGGGTTTCCATGCGCCGGGCGCGGGCCTCCTCCAGGCCCGCCCCAAGGGCCGCGATCCTGGCGGAGCTTTGAATGTCCTCGTCCGAGAGTTCGACGATCAGTGAATCGGTTTCGGAGAGCTTTTTGCTGTGGGCGTCGAATTCGTGGGCCGCAAGGGCGATTTCCAGCGAAAAGAGCCGCCCGGAAAGCGCCTTGTGCCGCTCGGCCTTGGCGGCCTGACGTTTCAGGCCCGAAAGGTTGCGCTCCACCTCGCTTATTATGTCCATCACCCGCAAGAGGTTCTGCCGGGTGGATTCTATGCGGGCCTCGGCCTCTTTTTTGCGGGCCTTGTAGCGGGTGACGCCTGCGGCCTCCTCGATGTGGACCCGGCGTTCCTCCGGCCCGGCCTCGGTGATGGCCCCGATGTTGCCCTGCTGGATAACCGAGTAGGTGCGCGCCCCCACGCCGCTCCCAAGCATCAGGTGCTGCACGTCCTTTAAGCGGCAGGGGCGCTTATTGATGAAATAGCCGCTTTCGCCGCTACGGAAGAGCCTCCGGGTCACCATTATCTCGGAAAAGTCGCGGTATTCCTCCGGGGCCGAGCCGTTGTCGTTCTTGAAGAGGATGGAGACCTCGGCCATGTTGATGGGAGAGCGCCCGTTCGCGCCCGCGAAGATCACGTCCTCCATGGCCTTGCCGCGCAGCTGCTTCACGCTCTGCTCGCCCGTGACCCAGCTTATGGCGTCCACGATGTTGCTTTTGCCGCACCCGTTGGGCCCCACTATGGCGCACACGCCCTGGGGAAAACTGATGGAGGTCTTGTCCGGGAAGGACTTGAACCCGCAGATGTCGAGTTGTTTCAAGCGCATGGTTTTACGGAAGCCGTGATGAAAGAAGAGTCATAGGGGCTGTTGCCCCTCCCTTCGGATTTTCCGGGTGGCGATATTTACCAGATATGCGGAATCTTGTAAAGAAAAAAATACAATGGAAGGGGTTTTTGATGGTAAATTTCTACCATATATGGTGGAAATAACGCAGAAAACGGCAAAGCGGAAAAGCCTGAAAAATCGTCCCGGCAGCTTCCGAATTCGTGCAGTTCTGATTCTTTTGCCCGCTTGCTATCGCCAGCCAGGGAGTCTGAGAGCGATGAAATGCTAAGGTTGGCGAGCCGGGCGGGGAGGCCGCGTATCCCAAGGTACGCAACGACCCGACCCGGCGAAGCCTGACACAGCAGTTCGCGCTCTCAGGCACCCTGGTAGTCTTTGCCATACACCAGGCTCTTAATCACCTCCGCGTCTTCCAGGGTGCTCACGTCGCCCAGCTCGTCGGTCTTGTTTTCCGCGATCTTGCGCAAAATGCGGCGCATGATCTTGCCCGAACGGGTCTTGGGAAGGCCCGTGGCGAACTGGAGCTTGTCCGGGGTGGCTATGGCCCCTATCTGGGTGCGCACGTGGTCCAGAAGCTCCTTTTTAAGGGCCTCGGAGGGCTCGATTCCAAGTTTTAGGGTGACGAAGACGTAGATTCCCTGGCCTTTGATCTCGTGGGGCATCCCGGCGGCAGCGGCCTCGGCCACTGCCTCGTGCAGCACCAGGGCCGATTCCACCTCGGCGGTGCTCACCCTGTGGCCGGAGACGTTTATCACGTCGTCCACCCGGCCCTGAAGGAAGTGGTAGCCCTCGGCGTCCGCGTAGCAGCCGTCGCCCGTAAAGTACATGCCTGGATACTGGGTGAAGTAGGTCTGGACCCAGCGGTCGTGGTCGCCGTAAATGGTTCGGGAAAGCCCCGGCCAGGGCTTCTCCAGGCACAGGTGCCCGGTCTCGCCCGCCTGCATGGCAAGGCCGCGCCTTTCCGGGTTATCTATGCCGGGGTCGGCCACCCTGGGAACTATGCCGAAAAACGGAAAGGTTGCCGAGCCGGGCTTGGTGGGCCAGGCCCCCGGAAGCGGCGTGATGCAGATTCCGCCGGTTTCCGTCTGCCACCAGGTGTCCACGATGGGGCAGTTTTCATGGCCGATGTGCCTGTGATACCACATCCAGGCTTCGGGGTTGATGGGCTCGCCCACCGTACCCAGAAGCCTGAGGCTTTTGAGGCTTCTTTTTTCGGGCCAGGATTCGCCCTGCCGCATCAGCGCCCTTATGGCCGTGGGCGCGGTATAGACCACGTTTATGCCGTAGCGGTCCGCCAGTTCCCAGGCCCTGTCCGGGGCGGGCCACAAGGGGGTGCCCTCGTAGAGGAAGGAGGTAGCGCCGTTGGTCAAAGGCCCGTAAACGATATAGGAGTGCCCGGTTATCCAGCCGATGTCCGCCATGCACCAGTAAAGGGTTTCGGGCTGAAGGTCGAAGATGAGGCGCGTGGTGAGGTTGGTGTAAACCATGTAGCCGCCCGTGGTGTGGACCTGGCCCTTGGGCTTACCGGTGGAGCCCGACGTATAGAGGATGAAGAGCGGGTCCTCGGCCTCCATTTCCTCGCATGGGCAGAAATCTGAAATGTCCGTGGCGTTCATCTCGTCGTCCCAGCAGGTGTCCCGCCCGTCCGACCAGGGGCAGGCGTCGCCGGTGCGCCTCACCACTATTACGTTCTTCACAGTCGGGCACTGGAGAAGGGCCTCGTCCGCAGCGGCCTTCAAGGGGAATTTGCGCCCGTTTCTCACGGAAAAATCAATGGTCACCAATACCTTGCTCTCGGTTTCGATGACGCGGCTCGCCAGGGCCTCCGAAGAAAACCCGCCGAAAACCACCGAGTGTATGGCCCCTATCCTGGCGCAGGCCAGCATGGCCACGGGAAGATGCCAGACCATGGGAAGAAAGAGGGTCACCCGGTCCCCGCGCCTTACGCCCTTTTTTTTCAGCACGTTGGCGAAGCGGCTGACCTCCCGCAAAAGCATCTGGTAGGTGAGGACCTTGACGTCGCCGTCCGGCTCGCCCTGCCAGATTATGGCGGCCCGGTTTCTGGTTTCGGTTTCGCAGTGCCTGTCAACCGCGTTGTAGCACATATTGGTGTAGCCGCCCGAAAACCACTGGTGGAACACCTCGCCCTTTTCGATGTCGAAATTGAAATCGAGAACGCTGTCAGGCTGCTTGTACCAGAAAAGCCCGGCTGCGGCTTCTCGCCAGAACTCGTCCGGGGTCTCCACCGAGCGCCGGTAGAGTTCCCTGTATTCTTCCATGCTCTTTACGTGAGCGCGTTTTGAAAATGCGGCATCGGGGAAAAATTTTCCGTCCTTTTCGGTGATGGGCATGGGACGCTCCTTTTGAGGGGGAAAAGTGAGCCGGTGAAGCGGTGTTTAAGGGGTTGGATATGGCGTTGACGGATTTTGCGCGCCGTATTCATGGCCTTATCCGGGTTTGCCTTAAAACCCGAAAGCCGGAGAAGGGGGCTTTCTACGAAGGCGCTGCGCCTTGCCGGAAAGCCCCCGTAAAATAATTATACCTGAAGCGGAGTGCTTGGGAAAAGAGGAAGATTGCGGCTTGGGGGAGATTCAGATCACACGCGAGAGCCGGGCCCCACACTCTTCGCAGAACCGGCCTGAAAGATTGCCCGGATACTGCCTGCCGCACCGGTCGCAACTGGTGACCGGCGGCCTTGGAGACGGGGCCGGGTCGAGGTTGGGGGCAGGTTTCGGGGCAAGGGGCGGGGCCGCCTGTACAGGCTCCGAAGGACGCCCCGCCTGCTGGGCCAGAAGAATCCTGTTGTTTATTATGCTTATGGCTTCCAGGGTCTTTTGAATGTCAATGGGAACGTTTTCTATCATGCTTCTTTTAAAGGTGAGGCCGAACCAGGTTCCGCCGAAGGTTTCCAGGTTTATGGTGATTTTTTTGGAAAGGGAATAGGCGATAAGGAAAATCGCCCCGATAAAAAGGCCCACCAGAAAAGCCGCTCCGTTTGAGCGTCGCATGAAAATTTCGGTCAAAAGGCTTCCGCCTGCCAGAAAAACTCCCACCACAAGGTAGCCTATGGGCTTGGAATAGCCGCAGGACGTGCCGGATATGCAGGTTATGGGCACTATCTCGTTGCGCTCGCCATAGAGGCCCGCGCTGTGGAAAAAGACCCTGTCCCTGTAAAGGGTGAGGCTGGTGTCGGCCTCAAAGCCCATTGCCGTAAGAAGCCATGAAAAAAATCCGGGTGCGCGCCCGGCAATATCCACCAGTACCCCGTCCTGATCGAATTCGTTCACCCGGAATTTTTTCAGCACAAGGGCCGGGCCGGAAATGCGAAGGCCAGGGCTCCTGTTTGCAAAAAGTTTCGATATCACAAGAAAAACGATGATCAGGCCGATGATGTATGTGGTGTCGCTTCCGCCGCCGAAAATTCCCCTGTAGTCGCCGAACATGGTTCCTCCCTGTCATGAAAAGGAAGTGAAATGAAACCCTCGATCATCGAGACCGGGCTGTTTTGGCCGTACCACGCCCCGCCGCCTTTGTGCCCGGTTGCCCCGAAAGCGCTTTCGCGCCGGATGGCTTGGCCTGAGCAGGAGAGCGCCCCACGATCCGGCCCTTTTCGTCGCAATCCAGGTACGCCGGCCTTACGCCGTAATCCGGGAATATGTGCTCGAAGGCCCGGCGGGTTCTCTCAAAGCCCAGCCACTGGCCAAGGTTGTACCGGCCCAGCTTGTTTTCGTCTTTTGGCCCGAACCTTATCTCGAAATGAAGATGGGCGAACCAGGTGCTGCCCCTGGCCCCGCTTGGGGTTCCGCTCATGCCCACGTCGCCCACGTGGTCGCCTTTTTTCAGTTTCGCGCCGGTTTTGACCAAAGGCCCCAGCCTGCTTAAGTGGGAATAGACCGTCTGGATTCCCCGTCCGTGATCCAGAATCACCATCCTGCCCGAAAGCGTGATGTATGATCGGTACGGCGTGTTGTGCATGGCCTTGGCCTCGTTCATTATGGCGGCGGCTTCCTTAATGGTGATATCCCGGTATTGGGGGTCGGCGAAAATCACCACTCCGTCGGCTGCCGCATAGGCTGGCGTCCCAACCCTGACCTCGGCCCCGATGTCCTTGTTGGCGAGGTCCAGACCCTCGTGGACCCCGTACCGGTAGGCCCTTCTCGCTCCCGGATACACTGCGCTGCGGTCGGGAAGATACGCCTTGCCGCTTCCCGGGCCCTTTATGGGAAGCATGAAGGCCATGCCTCGCATGATCTCAAGGACACAGGGGTCATTGGGCGCAAGGACCGTGGCATCAGTCTGTGCGCACGGGGCTTCGGCCCAGGCCGGGATGGGCCTTGCGCTGGCCGGTTTTCCGGCAAAGGCCCCGGAAAGGTCATACCTTACCAGCCTGGCTCCTGCCTGGACGTACAGAGCGCCCTCGAAAACCGCCGCCGCGCATATGTCGCCGGTCTCCAAGGGAAGGATGAACTGCCGGAAAAAGGACAGCTTGTCCTTTCTTATTTCAACCACCCGCCTGTTGCCAGCGTCCGCCACGTACAGGAAAGCATCGCCGGGTTTCGTGAAAATGGCGGCAGGCTCGATTTTGGCCTTGCGCAGACCTTCCGGAAAAGACGGAACCGGTGCCGCCGCAAGCCCGGAGCCTGCGGATGCGCTTTTACCGCCCGAAACGTAGGCCTTGATGTCGCCGTTCCTGTAGAGCACGAAGGCCCTGCCAGTGGCCCCATCCATGCAAAGGTCGATGGCCCCGGTGAGGTCGGTTTCGCCCGGCGAAAGTTTCCAGGGCAGCACACCCGGCAGAAAGCCCGCCTGTTTTCCGGCGGGATGTCGCCAAATCTGGTTTCTTGCCGTGTCCAGAAGAAAAAGGAGGTTCCCCGCCTCGAAAAGCCCCGCGGAAAGGGGAGGCGGGACCCTGTCCGCGTCGTATTTTATGGGAAGCAGGCTCCACCGGAACAAAAGGGCCGCTGCTGTCAACCCCTCGCCCTCTGGAACCGCCCCCCTGTAAACGTCGCCCGACTTGTCCAGCACGTACAGGGCCTTGCCGTCATCGGACACCGCGAGGGAAACGATCTCCTTTATGGGATAGCCTTCAATTTTGTCCGTTGGAGCCAGAATTACCGAACAGGCAAGCCTCTCCGACCCTGGCCGGATTTCGGCGGTGTCACCCAGATAAAGCGTGCCGGAATCGATGACGTACAGGCGGTTTCCGCTTATCGCCATGTCGGTGGGAGCTGCCAGGAGCCTGTCCTCTGAGTCTGAAAGGAGCACGGAACCGGAATTTTCCCGGTCCAGGAAAAAAGTCCCTTCCAGCGCGGCCCAAGCCCGCAGAATAATAGAGCGCACATCATTGCCGCCCTGCCCTGTCCTGCCTTCCGTCTGTTTCAGCATGGTGCGGAGGGCCGTTTTGTCGCCCCTGGCAAGGGCCTTTTCCACTGCCGATTTAAACGCCTCCACATCATAAATCGCGGACGGTTTTTCGATTCCGCCCTTTTTGACGCCGACCGGGGAGGCGATGAAAACGGAAAAGAGCCGGATCACGATAAGGGCCGTGGCTGCAATAATGACCAGAATTGCGATTATGCCTGTGATTTTTTTTACGGACATGCGTTTCCGCCAACAATTTCAAATGCCGTTAAAATTTTTTCCGCCCACGCGCCTGGCCGTGGGATCATCAAAACCGAAGCCTGTTTGATTCATCCTATAGACGGGAGTTTAATGTGTCAACAAGGGCAAACAAGGGCTTCTTCCGGGGGGCTTGGAAAAAAAAGGCGGATTTGAAAAAGTGTTTTGACGGCTGGGGGGAAAAGCTGGCGGGGAGCGAAAGCCGGTATTTACCGGCCCTGGCCCCCCGCCGTAAAACTTTATCCGATGCACCGCCCTTAGCGCCAGTGGATGACCGGGGCCTTTCTTGCGGGCATCCGGCTATACTTGAACTTGGGATGCCCAAGCATCACCGCGCCGAAAATTTCGTGTTTTTCGGGCAGTTGCATGGCCTCTTTCAGGGGCTTCCACAATCTTGAAGCGGCTATGAAGTACCCGGCCCAGCAGGTGCCGAGGCCCAGGCTGGGGGCCGCAAGTTCCATTGTGGTGGTGGCGATGACGCAGGCGTCCGGGGCCATGGTGGAGCCCTTTTCCCCGCAGGCCGCCACCAGGGCTGGCGCACCGCGCAGGATGGCGTCGAAGCCGAAATCCCAGGCCATTGTCATGATGTCCATGTGCATGGTCTTGGCGAAATCAGGGTGGCTCTTCATGACGCTTTTGCACCAGTCTATCACGTGCGCGGCCAGGGCCTTCACCTTTTCCTGGTCCAGGACCACCAGCCAGCTCACGGGCTGGGAGTTGTGGCCCGACTGGGCGTAGCGGGCGATGTCTATGAGCCTTGCCGCCTCGTCCCTGGTGACCGGCTTGTCGGTGAACTCCCTCACCGACCTGCGGGAGCGGATGAACTGTTCGGCCTGCTCGGCTGAAATCTTCAATTCCTTTTTTATGGGCGGGCAGCCTTCAACGGGCATGTCCCTGTGGCTGAAGGCCGCCGTGGGGCAGACGGCAACGCAATGGCCGCACCTTATGCAGGCCTCGTCGGCATTGGGGGCGGGGCCCGGAAAGGCTTCCTTGGAAGGCGGGCGGATTATGGCCATGGGGCAAACCATGGCGCAAAGCCCGTCCTTGTTGCACAGGGACTCGTCAACCGAAAAAAGCTCCACGAAAGAATGTCTCCTATCCGAAAATGGCGTTTATGAAACAGCCCCCGCTGTCGGGAAGAATCACCGTGAGTTCGTCTTCCACTATAGGGGTGGGAATGGACGGGCCTATGGGGTCGGTGATTACGCCGTCGGCCACCCCGTCCGCATCGCCCCAGCCTCCGTCTATCAGGAGAACCCTGAAGGTGCGGCTGTTCACCTTGGTCACGTAAGCTGAGTAATCGTACCAGCCCGTGAAATAGCTCCACTTGTACCAGATATTGTTCGCCGGTGTGTCGTAGTTGAGCCGTAGGGTGGCAACCACCTGGGCTCCGATGGTTGGCGTCTTGATTTTAAAGGTGACAAGCCCCACGGGAAAGGTGCGCGGCGCGCTGCTTATGGCCGAGGACGGAAGAGCCTGGATGCTC
Organism: Deltaproteobacteria bacterium; assembly: GCA_016235345.1. Classification (NCBI taxonomy): domain Bacteria; kingdom Pseudomonadati; phylum Myxococcota; class Myxococcia; species Deltaproteobacteria bacterium. The sequence goes on from JACRLG010000013.1 coordinate 27,796, forward strand.
TCGATCTTGAACCCCTGATCCTTGTATTCGTTCAGGTCCACTCCGAAAAGCGCGTTTCCGGTAAAGGTTTTGACCACCTTTATGCGATCGGGCTCAAGGTTGTCGTCGGTATCGTTGCCGTTTAAGTCCGTGCCGTCCGGGGCCTGCTGCCAGGGAAGGATTCCCCTGCCGTTGTCAACCTTAAGGGACCAGACCTTGTTCGTGCGAAGCTGCTCAAGGTTGATGCCGCCCGCAACGTAAATGACATAGCCTTCGGAATCCGAACCCGCCAAAAAAGTTGTGTTGCCCGACACGCCTTCGGGCAGGGATTCTGAAATTTCCCAGGAAAGCCTAACAGCCGGATCGTAAATCGCCACGGCCTGGCTTGGGAAGGCCGCCATGCCCTGGTTGCCGCCGATCAGGAAAAACCTGTCCCTTACATTCGGAACAATGTGCCCTGTGGGAAAGCGCCTTGGTATTTTAATGGTTCCCATGTTTAAGGTGTACCAGGTATCGGTGCGAATGTTATAGGCAACCACGTTTCCGACCGGGCCGCTTGAGTTCTGCCCCCCCATCAGGTAGACGGTGCTTCCCGCAAGACCCATTGCCGGCCCCCCGGTCAGATATTCGGCAGGAATGACGGTGGCTTCCCGCCAGGTCTTCAGGGCCGGGTTATAGGCAAGCACGCTCTGAACCAGGTTGCCGTTGTTGTCCGCGCCGCCGAATACGAAAATTTCCTGGCCCCAGATGGTGGTGGTGTAGGTTACGCAGTTTGCCTGGGCCGTCAACGGCAGTCTTGGGATTTCGTCGCTCAGTATCCCGGTGGCCGGGTCATAGCTCTTTTCGAAATGATCGATCAAAAGGCCGTTGAAATGCCCGCCGAACATGTAGAGTTTGCCGTTCGTCTCAGTTCCCGTTATGTCCCTCACCCCCGTTGCCTGGTTGACGGTGCTCCAGGTATTGGCTGCCGGATCGTATATTTCCAGCGAATTTACGAGGTTCGTTCCGTCATAGCCCCCGTAAACGTAAAACTTGCCGGAAAATGTCCCGGAAGCGCTGCCGTCTCTGGCCACGTTCATGGGCGCACGGGCGGTCCAGGCGGCCCAAGCCCCGCTGGCCGCCATGAGGCAAACAACCAGGGCGATGACCGGATAAATCATTTTTTTGGCGGAGAAAAAGCGCATGTCTGGCCCTTTCCGAGAGGCTGTGGTTTTCGGCCTGCGGCCCAAAGGATGGTTGTTTAGAGTCGAAATCAGGCTGTTCAGGGTTTCCGGGCGGGCGACAGGCCATCTTCCGGGTTTGCTTTTAAGCCTCCAGACGCCCCAAGGTCCTCCGTCAAAAATCCTTTGGCCCGAAAATGACCGGCGGCTGGGCGGCTGGAGAACTTTTGGCCGGCGCGGGTTTGGCCGCAGGGGCCTTTGATTCGGGCGCAGTCCTGGAATCCGCCTTGGGCGGCGCTGACTCCTTTTTGGTTGGGGGCGCAGCCGGGGGGTCCGCCTTCTTTTTTTGCGGCGGCTTGGGTTTGGGTAAAAATTCCTGCACGAAACTCAATGGCATGGGCTTTTCGGTTTTGAGCAATTCCCTTGGGATGACCAGCTTCTCGTCTATTTCAATCTGGTTGGGGTTCATGCCTGGGTTCGCCTTGGCGATTTCCTCCCAGTTGCTCATTTGTCCCGTGTACCATTGAGCGATGATGGACAGGGTTTCACCCGGATATTTCACCGTATGGATATAGGGTGCGGGCTTTTGGGGGCCGGCTGAGGGAGGGGCGGCCACTTTGGTTGCCTTGCCCCGGCCCGGGGCCCCGCCGGGCTGCCTGGCGCCGCAGCCCAAAACGCCGGAGATGAAAACCACAGCACAGACTGCCGCAGCCAGAATGACCAGGGCGCGGCGCATCAGGCTTGGGGATTTTGCGATTTCAACCATTTTAGGTACTCTTTGGCCTCAGAGTTTTGAGGATTTAGGGAAACGGCCTTTTCCAGATTTTTCAAACTTTCCTGCCGTTTGCCCATTTTGTCCTGTACCGCAGCCAGGTTGGTCAGAACCTCGTCCAGAAAGGGCGGTGTAAGCCTGGCCGCCTTTTCATAAAAGGATTCCGCCTTTGGATAGTCGCCCGTCACCGCATAGATGTAACCCAGGTTGAAAAAAGCCTGGACAAACCCGGGGTTTATCCTTGTCACCGTGCCGAATTCATCGATGGCCTTTTTGTAATCCTTTTTGGCAAGATGAATCCTGCCAAGAAGGAACCGGGCGTCTATATCGGCGGGATTTAGCGTTACGGCCCTTTTCAGCATGGCCTCCGCCGAACCTGTTTCTTTCATATTATAATGCCTGCGAGCCTCTTCCACAAGGGCCCTGGCGTGCGCCGGAACATGGGCGGGATGCTTCGCAGGGTCAAGCCTGGCCGCCTCATCGAAAAGAGAGACCGCCTCTGTATAATTTTGTTGTTCCAGGGCCAGCAGTGCAGGTTGCCAGTGGTCTTCGCCAGTATCCAGAAGAAAGTAAACCGCAGCCCCTACAATGGACATGAGAATTACAGCAATTATCGACCATTTGGCCCTCGCCCTTCCCTGCTTTTTACGCAGGTCCCGGACCACCTCCTCGTCGGAAAAAAGCGTGCCGTCTTTGTCCTGTTTTTCAGCCACCTTTACCGTTGTGGCCTCCCGAGGCTCTTCCGCATTGCAGCCAGGCGATTCGCAGGACTCATTTTTAAGCACGAAACGCTTGGTTTTTTCCTCCTCCTCTATCTGCTCGGAGTAAAGCTCCTGCATGTAGTGGGCCAGAGTGCGTGTGGAGCCCCGGAAATTGAGGGCAAAAGCGGCTTCCTCGACGTCCGCCAGCATCTGGCCGCAACTCTGGTAGCGATGGTCCGGGTCAGGCTCCAGCGCCTTTTGAAGAATATCGAGGATCATGGGATCGATGTCCGGCTTGACGATTTGGGCAGGCACGTAGTCAGCCTCCCTGACCTTTGCCAGCACCTGCATCGTCTCTCCCGTGAACATGCGGCTTCCGGTTATCATTTCATAAAACAGGATGCCCACCGAAAAAATGTCCGAGCGGTGATCGATTTCCTTGCCCTGGGCCTGCTCCGGCGACATGTATGCCAGCTTGCCCTTGATTATCCCGGTCTGTGTCGTGGTGTTCTTGCTGGACGCCTTGGCCACGCCGAAATCAACGATTTTGACTGTTCCGTCGTAGGATATGAAGATGTTCGGCGGGCTTATGTCCCTGTGGATTATCTTGAGCGGTATGCCGGACAGGTCGGTCAGCGAGTGGGAATAGTCCAGGCCGTCGCACACCCGCCCTATGATGAAAAGCGCGTGGTCCGGGGAAATCTCAATTTTCCTGATGGCGGCCCTGTCCATCACCATGCGCAGGTTTTTGCCGAAAAGGTACTCCATGGCGATGAAATAATCGTTCTCCATGGTGCCGAAATCATAGATGCGGATGATGTTTTCATGCTGAAGAAAGGCGGCGAGCTTGGCCTCGTCGATGAAGGAGTCAACGAGTTCCTTTTCAACGGCAAGGTGGGGCAGTATCTTCTTGATGGCGATGAGCTTTTGAAAGCCCTCGTCGCCTGTCATCTTGGCTCGGTAGAGCTGGGCCATTCCGCCCGTGGCGATCTGGTCCAGCAGCAGGTATTTTCCAAACCTTACAGGTTCCATGTTTGGCAGACTGCCTGATGTGACGGTCAAAACGGTCGGTTGGCTTTCCGGGCGCCATCGGCCTCGTGAAATACATTGTTCCAAACTTTAGCATTATCACCGATGGACCCAAGGTTCCAGGGAAAAATGACAAATTGGGCAACAGCGATATACAATTGCGGCTAATACAACGGAATCATTATGAGGAAGCGCGAAAAACCTCCAGCCCAAACCAAACGGCGCGTTCGGAAAAATATCCGAACGCGCCGTTTGGTTAAATAGGGCTTTCGGCCAGAAAAGCGGGCCGACCTATAATTTCGCGCTAAAACTGATATGAAATACCGGCGGTTATGATCAATGCCTCGGTTTCCTGGTAAACGTCCAGGCCCGCGTATGGATTGTAAATCAGGCTGGTCAGTTCGCGGGTGTTCAGAAGCTGGCTGGTCGTACCGTCGTTCTGCTTGTAAGATATGTCCTCGCCTTTTACGACTGATATGCCCACATCCAGATTTGTGTCTCTTGTAAGCCTCACTCCGAAGCCCCCTGAGTAGAGAGTCAGGTCGGGCAGCGCGAACATAAGGTCTGCATAGGCCGGATTTACCGAAGAAGGCCGCTTTTCATAACCCAATCGCAGGGTCAGCCAGTCAGTGGGCATCACTTCCAGGCCAAAATGATAGTGAACCGTATCCTTCATGTAACGGGGCAGCACCAACCGCTGGTTTCCGCCCGTATAACCTATGAGATAGGCAAGCTGCATGAGCTGGATATTCTGGTCAAATTGGAAGATGTTCGCTTCCATGGATGACCACTGAATCCAGTTGACGTCGGCCAGAAGCTTCAGCTGCTTGATGGGCTTAAGCATTATGCCGCCCTGCACCCGCCTTGGAAACTCGAATTCTATATTCGCCCTGCCCCTCTGATAATCGAGGGCGCCGGTTGTGGGAAGGCCGAGGGCTTCGGAGATGATGGCCATCAGGTCGTTGGCCACAAGCCAGTCCATCAGGTTCTGGAAACGCTGGCCATAGCTCAGTGTGTAGGTTCCAGAAAACTTGGCCCGGCTTTCACTCTGGTAGCAAATACCTGCGGCGAACCAATCCTTGGGCTCCCAAAGAAGGCCGACATTGTAGGATGTGGTGAGATTGTCCTGAAGATTGTCTGCGGTCATGCGCCCCTGGCTTTCGAACGGATCGAGACCTCCGCCGAACAGGGGAAACGGAATAAGGCCAAGGGTGAGAATGTCCGGCAGGCCCTTGGTCAACTCGCCGAGAACGCCGGTCAGGGCCACCAGATCATTGGGAGCCCTCATTTCCATGCGCACGCCCATTGCGCCGGACCCGATGCCTATGGACAAACCCGCCGAAAGCGTATCGGTGATTTTGTAGGCAATGCCGGGCGAAATAACCAGCCGTTGCTGGTACAGGTACTGCGCGTCGTAGATGACGCCGGAAGGAGGCCATTCAAGACCCACGGCAAAGGGAGCGTAAAGAGCCGCGCCCACCGCCCAGCGTTCACCGGACGGATGCCAGCCATAGCCGACGTTGGGCGCAACGAGAAATCCCAAAGAGGCGGGACCTGAAAAAGGTATGTTGATGCCTGCGCCAATGGTTTCAGCGCTGGTTCCGGCAACGGGATCATAATCGTAACCGAAAAAGTCATCCCATCCCGGAGGGGCTTCAAAACGGGCCTTTATCCCGAAATTGGCGTATGTCGTACCCAGGTCGAGCTGTTTTCCCCTTATGCGCGTGAGCCCGGCCGGATTGTAATGAACCGACATCGATCCCGGAGGGTCTGCAGACAAGGCGTTGCCCAGGGAAATTCCCTTGGGGCAGATGGCCATTTGCTCGTGCATGGCCGCCTGGATGGATGCAACCGGCAAGCATAAGGCGGCCAACACCACGACCACCGACTTCAACGGTTTTTTGAAGGCAGATAACACGCGTTCAATCCCAGGCCCGCAAAGGTCATTAAAATGAAGCTGCAAAAAACCGGACGGTTATCCATGTCGCCCGAAAAAAGCAGGCGCCATTTCAAGATATGTTGCGCCTATGCCTCCGAACCGGAACTTTTGCATGATTAGCCATGAAAGCCTGCTTCAATTCGGTCCTCTCCTCCGAACGCCAGCTACAGCGTGAAATCAAAGGGGATGGAAACCATCAGGGAATAGTCTTCCAGGCCCACGAGGCCATAGCCCAGGCTTATGTTCAGACTGGATTTGGGGGTGATGCGCCATCCGCTGCCGATTATGAACGAAGCTGATGATGATTCGTCCGACTCGTAAAGAAACCCGTTTACAACGAATTCGGTTGCAGCCGCATGGGAGGCGCTGAAACGGAAGGTGACGGAAGTGTTATACGACAGGGCGAATCCGATGCCCATTGCGTAACTGAATCCATAACCGGGCTTGACCTCCTGGAGCACGGTCCCGTAACGCAGCTGGTTCAATCCGTCAACATCCAGGGAATATGTCAATCCGAAACCGCCGAAGGCTATGACGGGATCGATGACTTTGCTGATGTTCAAGCCCACGTTGAAGGTGTGAAGGCCGGAGCCGGTGGAAAGCTCCTTGGCGATGTCAACCTTATAGGGGCTTCTGCCGGAAGGAGCGGTATATCCTAAAGACACCAGCACTGCCGGCTGATATTCCGCCTCCCTGGCCAGCTGCCAGGAAGCGCCGAATGAAGCATCGCCGAGATCGGATTCCTGCATCGAGGTGCCGGATTTCTGATACTTGAACACGAAAGGAATGGACGCATTTATTGACAGCCTGGGCAACAATCCGTAGCTCAGGCCAAGACTGTTGACGAAGTTGAAATAAGTCTCCCTTTCAATGTCCAGCTCGGATGAAACCCTGTCGTATGAAGAATGCGTATAGCTCAGGCTGTAGCGCATTTCTATTGTGCGCTGCTTCAAAAGCACGTACTTGGCCGCTTCATCCTCTGAAGCCTTCAGGACATCCTCGGTTCTGTCCTTTTGCTCCTGGTCCTTGTCCGTAGGCATGAGCGCAGTTCTAGCCTCGGCTTCTTTTTTATAGAATTCGAGCTCTTCCTCCATTGCCTGGACGCGCTTTTGAAGAGCTCTTACGGGGTCTTCCCTCTGTACAGCCGGGCTTTCCCCTTCCTCGCATTGGGCCGTGTTTCCCCAAAAAAGGAAGAAACACAGGCAAAGAGCCGGAAATATGAGTTTGCGTGACAACCAGAGGCTCCTTTCGCTATGACGGACCAGGACGGGATCTCCTGTCAGAAACACTGCGCTTGTTCAAATACCTTCATGAAATTGACAGGACAGTAAAATACCGTTTTGCTTCAAATGACAAGACAAAATATCGTGATTGCCCGACGATGAGCCTGCTCGCCTTCAGCCTTTATTACCAGGAACGCAATTTATTTCCATTCTCCGCTTTACAGAAGATAATGGAGGTGGAAGGCCGGGATACTTCTTCCCGCATCGGGCTTTCCTTGAAAAAGGAAAAGAACCATGCTCCGCTTAATAACACCCCAGCAGGCAATACCGTTATCTTTGAACGGTCAGCGTTGAAATAGGGTGGCTGCGCTTTCGATCACTTGCTGCTGGTGATCTTTACGGTCCCTTTTCCGGTCACAATTGCAGTGTCGGACTGCACCGTAAAAAAATGGCTTTTCTGGACTGCGCTGCTGGAACCTGTCAGGCTTGCACCGATGGACACGCCGCCCTTTTGTCCGCGAAAGGCGATTCCGGTAATGAAATCCGCCTCGAAGGAGGCTGCCAGAAGGGAAGGATTGGGCGTTGTGGTTATCCTGATGTCACGGGCCATTTCATTATCTATAAAACGGATATCCGACTTGGACAATTCAAGACCGTGAAAACGCCTGCGGTTTTGCTGTGTGCCGGTGTTACCTGCGCCGTTGCCGAATCCGTTTCCGTTCCCGAATCCGTTTCCGTTGCCGAAACCGTTGCCGTTACCGAATCCGTTTCCGTTGCCGAACCCGTTGCCGTTACCGAATCCGTTGCCGTTGCCGTATCCGCCGCTTGCACCGTAACCGTAACCGTTACCGGTTCCATAAGCGCCTGCGATCAGGTTTCCGTCACCGTTCCCGTGTCCGTTGCCCTGGCCGTAACCATTGCCCCATGCAACGGCCACGTTGCCGTCTCCGTTGCCCTGGCCATATCCGTTGCCCTGGCCGTAGCCGTTGCCCTGGGCATAGCCGTAGCCGTTACCCTGGCCGTAGCCGTTGCCCTGGCCGTAGCCGTTGCCCTGGCCGTAGCCGTTGCCCTGGCCGTAGCCATTGCCCTGGCCGTAGCCGTTACCCTGGCCATAACCATTACCCTGACCGTAGCCGTTGCCCTGGCCGTAGCCGTTACCCTGGCCATAACCGTTACCCTGGCCGTAGCCGTTGCCCTGACCGTAGCCGTTGCCAACGCCATAACCGTTTCCGACTTCGCCGGTGGCCACCACAGCGTTGCCATAACCGTTGCCGGTGCCGTTTACGTTGGCGTTCCCATAGCCGTTGCCGTTGCCGGTGCGATTATCAGGATAACCGTATCCCTTGGCTATCAGGGAATCCGGCAAAGGAAGGCCAAGACCTAAGGCGTTCAATTCTTCGGGTGAGGAAGGTATCGGGTATTCATAGCCTGACGGCTCTTCGTAGCCGCTTCCCGTGTTTCCGTGCCCGTTGCCGCCCTGTCCGTGTCCGTTGCCGCCGCCCCTTCTCCTGTATTTGGCCACTCGCCGGGGTTGCGGCCTTGGGGTTCCATCCGGCTGACGGAAGGCGTTGCGGGCAGACTTGGGCAACACCACGAAAATGACGTTCTTATACCACATTTTTTCAAATTTGGAGATGGGGTAGGAAATGTTGCCGACAGACGGGTCTGCGACAAAAATATGATCCTTGTAAACGCCCTTCACAACCACAAAATGCAGGTAGCCATAAAGGTCGATCGAGACGATGTATGGTATGTTCAATTTTTTTATGTCGTCCATGTCCGTCTTGTATCCGTGGGCCTCGTAACCAAGGGCTTCAACCAGACTTTTCATGTCCAACAGGGAAAATGCGCGGGTTTCCGAAATCCTCTGAACATCTCCGTAACGCAATAATCCATTGATTATCTGTGATTCGCCCAGATTTTCTCCGAGATAATAATTGAGCAGGGTGGTCAAGGCTGCAGACCCGCAGCTGTAGTCGTACATCTGCTTGGCGATATTGTGATAGCGTCTGTCGGACAGCGAGCCCACCCTTTGCCTCGGATAGGTGGATGCATACACTCCGCCATCAACGGAATAAACGCCGTCTTCGATGGAATTCGGCTCATAAAAGCCGGTCAGCATTGCCACTCCGATTAAAAAACCTGCGATGACATGCATGGCGTCACAACCCGTTGCCGATTTTGATGCGTAATGAAAGCTGAAAAACTGGGCCCTTGCGTCGTGTACCGAGTGATTACAAACCAGACTCTGGCCGACTCTTGACGACTAAAATATAAGCGCCCCGACACGCTAACGGATAACCTGAAAAAAGGCAAGCCCGGCGACCGCGATGCCCGCCTCCGCTACTGCTTTGTTGTTGACATGAAACAAAGGCGATGCCCTCCGCCTGGCACCGGCGGAGGGCAGTCCTTTTTTCTTTACACCACAAATCCGTGCAGAATCCGGCGGATTAGTCGTGGCCGGTGATCTGGGTGGTCATGCTTCCGAGGGTCAGGTTGAAAACCAAGTGACCAAGGGAGTTGCCTTCGTCATACGCAAGGCCGGAACGGGTCACAACGGTGCTGTCGATGAAGATATTCGCAACGCCGCCCACAACGGTCAGAGAGGGAATGCCGATGGTGAGCCAGCTGGTGCCGCCGACGCGGCAGATGTCGATGGTCTGGCCGGTGATGTTAAGGCTGGAGACCGTGATGCCGGACAGGGTCAGCCATCCGTCGGTGGTGGCGGTGGTGCCGTTGCAGCCGTCAGAGTCACCCCAGGCCACATGGCCGTTGAGGATCGAGAGCTGTGCGTTCATGGTGATACCGGTCTGGCCGGTAAGGGCCGCCATCTCGGTGTTGGACATTTCGTCCATGTCCATGAAGGCGTTCATGCCTGCCATTGCGGCGACGGGAACCATAAGAAGAATCAAAGCCAATGCCAACTTCTTCATTTCCATACCTCCTCTTTAGTTTGATTCGTTACATGTTGTGAAAGGCAAATCCCGCCAAGAAAATGCCCTTCGTGTTCAACGCGTGAAACTGTGACACGCGAAGAATTTTACTGCAATTTTTCCACCCACATTGTTGCGGCACAGCACCATGCGAGTGAAGCTGCGTAAATTTTCAGCATTGCCGCCGATCAGGGATTCGCATGTCCTGAGATGCGAATCGTACCGAAAGACACCGCCATCCCGGCGATGCGCAACTCGCCAAGGGACTGCGTTGTTGAAGTGGCTGAAGACCCCACAATGATGGATTGAATTGTAAGGTTGCCGGTAATGATGTTGCCCGTAGTTTCAAGGGCTACATAACTGACGCCGCCACCGGTGCCCACGTCGACTACAACGTTGCTCAATGCGATGGTGGGAAGGGTGACGCCGTTGTAAATGAGCCAGGCTGCGGTGGTGTAGGTGCCGAACCCGTCTGAATCGCCCCATGCTATGGTGGATGCGGTCAGGTTCATCGACATATTCACGGTCATGCCCACCTGGCCGGTTACACCCTCGAACTCCATTTCCTCATCCATCAGCACCATGCCACCAAGCGCCAGGGCCGGAAAAACTACCAGCATGATAATGACGCCAATTCCGGTTGTACGCTTCATGTTGTTTCCTTTACGCCAAAAAAAGCCAAAGAGCCAGCTTAGGGATTCGCATGGCCTGAGATGCGGATGGTGCCGAAGGACACGCCGATGCCGCCGACGCGAAGCTCGCCAAGGGACTCGGTGGTGGCCGTTGCGGTGGAGCCCACTACGACGGACTCAATGGTGAGTGAACCGGTGATGAGGTTGCCGGTGGTGGCCAGGGCGATGTAGGACACGCCCGCGCCGGTACCCTGATCGACTACCAGGCCGTTGATGCTGATGGTGGGAAGGGTCACGTTCCTGAGGCGCAGCCAGCCGGCGGTGGTGTAGGTGCCGAAGCCGTCAGAGTCGCCCCATGCAACATCGGTGGCCACGACGTTCATCGACATGTCGATGGTCATACCGACCTGGCCGGTTACGTCTTCCAGTTCGAGCTCGGAGGCGGTGGTCATGCCTGCCATTGCCGAAACCGGCGCCAAAAGAAGAAGCATTGCCGCAATAACCAGAAGCTTTTTCATCATTTTCTCCTTTTCCTGCTTGTGTTGTGGTTACCCGCGCGCTTACGGCGTTGCCCGCAGATGTCAATCCAGGCCGCCCCAAAAACCGGCCCGGCTAAAAAACGGTTTAATGTCCCCAAACCCAGATGGCGCTATCGGGGGCTGTTGTTATGTTCTGAACGTAGATGCCGTAGGCCGGCCCGCCGCCGTTGGGCTCGTCCCAGCCCAGGGCCGCCCCGCCCGCGTTGCCTATGCGGACCCAGTCTATGGATATCCGGCCCGTAATGGTTGGAAGCCCAATGGCAACCATACTGACGGTGCCGGCCCTGCCCGCGTCCAGCTTGTAGCCGTAAAGGCCTATGCTGCCGGTTCCGGCGGTATCCGAAAGGCGGACGTTGTCCAGTATAAGGTAGCCTTTATAGTCCGTGCCGGAGTAGGCCGGTAAAATCCCCCCGACCACGCCGTCGTTGTCACGCAAAAAAATTGCGGTGGCCGTGGCCCTGGCCGCAGGAAGGTCTATAGTCACTCCCGTTTGGGCGCGGGTGTCCGAAAGCACCTCGTCGTCCAAGGTAACCATTCCGGCAAGGGCCGAAACCGACACGAACACCGCCGCCATTATGAACGGCGCAAGAATACCTGCCCTGATGCGAAACCTTTTCATGGCCGATCCAGACCGCCGCTTTTAAAAGTACGGCTGATATATCCCCAAGGACAACCATGATTCCCTGTGGGCGTTAAATTCTTATGGAACATGGGATTGGTGCAGACGGTTGACAATTGATATATCCGAACGGCAAGTTCTTTGTCAACAGAAAAAGGGCAATTTTGCCTCGACCGGGGGGCCTGTTGGACCGGATTTCCAATCCAGGCGCTTTAAAGGGGCAAGTTCCTCATTTTGCACGGACAAAAATGAGGCAATTTACCCCATTTGAAAAGAGCGCGGGTTGCATGACCCGAAAAGGCCTAAGGAAGGAAGGCGATGGCAATGCCCGGGCGGCCAAACTTGCCGGGGAAGGTGCATCGGGCTTCATTGCCGTCAATCAAGCTGTGTCCAGGAAACGCTGTCCAGAAGCATGAAAGATTTTTTCGTTACCGGGATGAAGTCGATTTTATGGCTGTTTTCGTAAACATCCACCGCCTTGTTGTCCACCCAGGCAACGATGCCCTTGCAGGAGCGGGCGGCATTGACGCCTTCGGCGTGGGCAACGTCCCTGCCGTCCACCGAAAAGGTTACGCCGTCGGGGGTGATTTTGATCGAGTAGTCGTGCCAGTTGCTTATATCCACCGAAATCGCCTTGCGAAAGACTATTTTGGAGTCTTCCAGAATCATGACGGAAAGGCCGTACACCTTTGGGGAGGACGCCTTGGAACAGGCCACGAACCACGCCGCGTCCCAGTGGTAGCCGTCCCTGTTGTTCCAGAGGCCGAAGCCCAAGGTGCCGCCCGAAAAATCCTTTAGCTTTTCCGAATGCTTCGCGCGCAGGGAAAGGAGGCCCGCACGCCTGAGAAGCCGGGTCTCCTCGAAAGAGCAGTCGGAATCCCCGTACCGGTCCACTGGCTGAATGCCGATTTCAGCACAGCCATTGCCTGAGGCCTTCACAAGGCGATGATAGCCGCTTCTTTCAACGTCTCCGAAGTTCCAGCGGGGATGTACGGAATCGAAATCATCGGTAAACCCGGCAAGGTCCTTTTTCGCCCATTTGGGCAGGGGAGCATCGGATTGAAGGCAGGGATCGGGGGGAGTCTTAAGGCCGAGAATGAGCCAGACAGACGCGCCGCACAGGATCAGAATCAATACCGCCCATAATACCGTTTTACGGCGACGCATAAAATTGTCCCCCCGCCCAGGCATCACGACTCAAAGACCCCGCATAAAGAGGGCCTCGCAAGCCGACCCGCAATTTTGCGCAAAACCCGATATCAATCTTTATACCATATCATAATTGGTGCGCCGAAAAAAGGAATCTTTCAGGGGATGGGCGGTGAAGGCCGGACGCCGAAAATTTAAAGAAGGAAAACTTCGTGATTTCAGGGATGTTTCAGGAAAACGCGGACAATCCGGGGTGCGCGGGCCGCAGGCTTCAGGAATCGGCCAGGTCCTCCACCACAAGCTGGATATCCCTGAAATCCCGGAACCTGTTCCATTGAACCCTGAAACAGGCCCGGCCTATGGTGCTGCCCTGGGCCACCGTGCGCGTGGCGTTGAACCAGATGGCCTTGCGGCTTTCAGAGGCGGCTCCGTTTTCGTTGAGGGTCATGCGCACGTGCTTTTCGGAAACCGTCTGGCTGGTGACGGCGGCCAGGTTTTCCGCCATGAACAGAGGCTCCGGGTTGCCGCTTCCGAAAGGGGCCATGGACGCAAGCTGATCGGCCACCGTTGGGCCGATGTCGGCCAGGGGCAGGGCCGCGTCTATGGACACGGTTTCCGTGAAGGCGTCGGGAGCCGCGTTTTCCGCCACCGCGCGCCCGAAGTCGCGGGCGAAGCCGTCGAGCCTTTCCTGGGCAAGGCTCAGCCCGGCGGCCATCACGTGCCCGCCGAAGGAGGAAAGGTGATCCTGGCAGCTTGAAAGGCAGTGGCAGAGGTCAATACCCTCGATTCCGCGCGCGGAGCCGGTTCCCACGCCGTTTTCCAGGTTGAGGAGCACCACGGGCCGGTAAAAGCGCCGCACGAGCCTGGCCGCCACTATTCCAACGACTCCCGGATGCCACCGGGGCGCGCCCAGGACCAGGGCGGGAGGGTCGCATCCGTCCATGGCCTTCTCGGCCATGACCAGGGCCTGGTCGTGGATGTGCCTCTCCATCTCCTGGCGCTCCCGGTTGAGCCTTTCCAGTGCCTGGGCCAGATTTGCCGCAGTTACCGTGTCGTCTGCGCGAATGAGCCTTAAAGACAGCTCCGCGTGGGCCATGCGGCCTGCTGCGTTGATCCTGGGAGCGAGGGCGAAGGCGATGCTTCTTTCGGAGACCTCCTGGGGCGAAACCGAGGCAGTCTGCATGAGAGCTATGAGGCCAGGCCTGCGGCCCTCCCTCAGAATTTTAAGCCCGGCGGCGGTCAGTATCCTGTTCTCCCTCACGAGTGGAACCATGTCGGATACCGTGCCTATGGCCACCAGGTCGCAGTAGCTTTTCAGGTTGGGTTCGCTGTGGTTGTTGAAATAGCCGCAACGCCTGGCCTCCATGCGTATGGCGATGCACAGGAAAAAGGCCACTCCCACCCCGGCCAGGTGATTAAGGCCGGAGGCGCAGTCGCGCCTCTTGGGATTCACCACCGCGCAGGCCGCCGGGAGCGGGCCTTCGGGCAGGTGATGGTCGGTCACCACAACGTCGATGCCCGCCTCTTTGGCCTCCTTAACGGCCTGGGCGCTGCCTATGCCGGTATCCACCGTAATGATGAGCGAAACGCCCTTGAAGCCAGCGGTGTGATGGCCGTGAAAGCCGTAGCCTTCCAGGGTCCGGTGGGGAATGTACCATGACGGCCTTGCCCCCATCTCCTCCAGGAACTCCAGGATAAGGGCCGTCGCGGTGACGCCGTCTGCGTCGTAATCACCGAAGACCAGTATCTTTTCCCGGTTCAGAATGGCCGCAAAAACCCGTTTTGCCGCTAGGTCCATGTCCTTCAGGCAATAAGGGTCGGGAAGCTGTGCGAGGCTTGGATTTAGAAAACGGCTGGCGGATTCTGGATCAACGAGATTTCTGTTGACCATGGCCGCAGCCACTGCCGGGTGGCAGTTGAGGCTGGCGGCCACTGTCCGCACTGCCAGGGGATCAGGGGTAAGGATGTTCCAGCGCTTTTCCATGCTAGGGGTATAGCACGTTTTCCACCCATTGCAAGGCGGATGAAAAACCGGGCGGATTCATTGGGGAATCATAGGAAAAAAGGAAGGTTCCGTATTTTCGGCAGAATCCGCCTGTCGGTCACGGGCGAAAATTGGCATGTTCTTGGGGGGACGCCCGACACTGCAGTTGGCAGGGCCAAGGGAACATCCGGGTCACGGCTCAGCCCACCTGGGCGGCCACAGGGGGTGAGATGCAAGGAAGGCGCGGGCGGGCGGGGAGAAATAGTACTTTTCGTACATGCCGACCCGCCCGCCCGCGCCTGACACAGCAGATCGCCCCCTGTGGCCGCCCAGGGGTTAGAGGATGAAGACGGCGGCGGCCAGGACCGTAGTCCAGATGCGTCCCTCGGCTCCGAGGGCGGCCTGGCTGATGTGCTGGGACTTGACGATCTTGCCGCTCATCTTGAAGACCTCGCTGCGTTCGTCGTAGTCCTTGTCCGGGTCGAAGTCTATGCCCAGGGTTGTGGCGAGCATGGAGGCGGCGAGGTCTTCGGCGTATTCACCGGCCTCCACCTCGGTCTGGCCGAACCCGTGGTGTTCGGAGAGATAGCCGTAGCGTTCCAGTTCGGCGGGAATGGCCAGGCCGATGCTGGACACAACGCGGCGTCCGGGTTCCTGGCTCTGCTCCTTGGCCATGACGCAGAAGGTGACTTCGCCGGGCTGAAGCCTGGCCAGTCCCTTTTCTATGTCCAGTATATTGCAATCCGGTGGAAAGATGGAAGAAACCGTTACTATGTTGAGATGGGCGATGCGGGCGTCCCGTAAGGCCAGCTCGAATGATGCGAGTTTCTCTTTGTGGAATCCGAGCCCCTTGGTGAAAAACATGTATCTTGGAACCAGCATAATCGCCTCCTTGCATCCCGAAACTTAATGGCGGACATCCCATGAGGGGAACGAGTCCCGCTGCCAAAGCCGGATGGGCGGGCGAAAAGCCCGGCACCCACACCTTATTAAGCGGAGCATGGTTCTTTTCCGTTTTTTAATGGAATCTGGCCGATGGGAGAAATAATGCAATCCTACTCCCCCAACATTTTTGGAAGTTTAAAAAAATAGAACTAAACCCTGCTCCCTGTAATAATTAAACGGCCCCTGAATCACCCGCCAGCCGCAACAGATCGCGTCCGGCATTTTCGGATTCATCCGAAGCAGAGCGCTTATTAGAAGGAGACGGCATGGATGTCAATGAAAAATTGGGCGAAGCAAACTTGACATTTTTTCATCCCTGTGCATTATAGGTTGGTTTCCGCGCCGGAGCTTACAGTCCCGGCAGCGCGGAGCGGAAAGCGCGCTTAAAACAGGCGCGGCCAGATGTTCGAACAATCGCTTTGCTTTTTCCCGAAAGGCCAGCCTTTTAAGGGTAAAAGCGTTGCGGTCAATCGCCAGACACTTTTTCCGGCCTTGTCGCCGGAATGGAAGGAGACATCATGAAACGCACATTCCAGCCCCACAATCAGCGCCACGCCCGCACCCACGGTTTCCGGGCGCGCATGTCAACGCCCCAGGGCCGCAAGGTTCTTTCCCGCCGCAGGGCCAAGGGCAGGAAGCGCCTCACAGTCTGATCCCGCGCATGGGCGCCACCTTCAAAAAACGGCACCGGCTAACCAAGCGGGCTGAGTTTGTCCGGCTCACCCGCCTTGGAACTCGCTGCGACAGCACCCATTTTTTCTCGGTGATGTTGCCAGGCACCGGCCCGGATTCTCGACTGGGTGTGACCGTAACCCGAAGGGTGGGATGCGCCGTCGTTCGCACCAGAATAAAGCGCCTGGTCAGGGAACATTTCCGCCTTAACAGGCAGGTGTTCAAGTCTCCTTATGATATCAACGTGATAGCCAAAAATGGCGCAAAACTCGCTGACAACGGGGCACTTTTTTCATCTTTGGAAGCGCTTTTCAGCCGCGTGGAGAAACTTGCGTCCTCTTGAAAGGCTCATGGTCTCTTCCATCCGTCTCTACCAGGCCGTCATCTCCCCCCTCATCGGGCCTGTGTGCCGTTTCCATCCATCGTGTTCCGAATACGCTATTTTGGCCATCCAGCGCCACGGAGCCTTCAAGGGGCTGTATCTGGCGGTCCGCCGGGTTCTCAAGTGCCATCCTTTCAACCCAGGAGGCTTTGACCCCGTGCCCTGACATCCGGAATGGCCGACGTATTTTCCAGGCCACACCGGAACGGCGAATGGGGCGCAGATATAATGATGCGCTCCGATTCGTTCACTCAACATTCACACGCGCCTTGGGGCTTGAAAAACATGAATCCGTTTTTTTCAAGTCCGTCGGGGTGATGGAGTCGACAAGGAGTAGAAGGGGATGGAACAGGTCCGTTTCATAGCAGCCATAGTGCTGTGTTTTGTGCTTTACCTGGCATGGGCTTACTTTTTCGTTCCAAAGCCCACGGTTCCCCCGCCCGGAAAGACCGCCACCCTGGAGGCCAAAGCAACGTCCGCAGCAATAAAGGCGTCGTCCACGGCCAGTGCGATCACGCCAACAACGGCGGTAGCCACTTCCGCCGCCCCTGTTCAGCCCGGCCGCACCTTCGTCGTTGAAGCTCCCCTGTACACCGCCCGTTTTTCCCAGGCAGGCGGAAAGCTTAAAGAATTGACCCTCAAGAAATTCAGGGAATCCATAAAGACCGATTCCGCCTACAAGGCGATGACGCACCTTCCCGAAGGAGAATCGATCCTAAACACGAAATTCGAGGACGGAAGCGTTCCCGAACTCAGCTCGGCGATTTTCACATCCCAGGCCCCGGACCGGCTTACGGTAACCGACAAGCCCGCAGCTTTAGTCCTTTCGTGGGTTTCGCCCGCAGGCGTGGCCTTTGAAAAGCGCTATACCTTCCATCCCGAAAACTACGTCATCGATCTCGACGTATCCGTAACCAACCGCTCCAATGTTCCGGTTTCGGACAGCCTTTCCGTGGAAATCAAGTCCTACATGGGCCAGCCTTCCAATTACGGATTTGAGGGTCCACTGGCCCTGGTGAAGGGGGCGCTTGAGGAGGTCAAGGCCGCCAAGCTCATGAAAAACGGCCCGGCCACCAAGACCGGCAGCGTCTTCTGGAGCGGCCTCACCGACCGCTACTTCCTTTCCGCAGTGGCTCCCACCCTTGCCCAGGAAGGCTCTACAGTATTCTCCGCCGAACCCGGACCGGGCAAACTGAGTCTGGTAAGCGTAAGATACGTCAATCCCAAGGCCAACATACCGGTTGAGGCCACCCGGAAATATTCCCACAGGATTTACATGGGGCCCAAGAGCACCGATACCCTGAAGGCGGCGGGCGGCAAATTCCACCGGGCCCTGTCCTTCGGAATATGGTCTTTCATAGCCCGGCCCCTTCTTTATCTCCTGGACTTCACGTACAGGTTCATCCCCAATTACGGCATCGCCATAATGCTCATCACCCTGATCATCAAACTCCTGTTCTGGCCGCTCTCCAACAAGAGCTACAAGTCCATGGCGGAAATGAAGAAGCTCACGCCGCTCATGCAGGAGATAAGGGAAAAATACAAGGATGACAAGAAGCGCATGAACGAGGAGGTGTTCGCTCTTTACCGGACCTACAAGGTCAACCCGATGAGCGGCTGCCTCCCCATCCTGCTCCAGATACCGGTTTTCTTCGCGCTCTGGCGGATGCTTTCGGGAGCGATAGAGCTTAGGCACGCGCCCTTTTGGGGGTGGGTCAACGACCTTTCCGCGCCTGACCGCCTCATGCAGTCCTTGAACGTCCCCTTTGTGGAGCCTTCGGGAATACCGGTGCTCACCCTGGTCATGGGCGTCACCATGTTCCTTCAGCAAAAGATGTCTCCGCCGCCCGGCGACCCCATGCAGGCCAAGATGATGATGGCCCTGCCCATAGTGTTCACGTTCATTTTCATAAACCTGCCCTCCGGCCTGGTTCTTTACTGGCTTGTGAACAACGTCCTTTCCATTGGGCAGCAGTATTACATCCAGAAAAAGTATTCCTAGGGAGGCGCCCGAAATGGCATACCGGGAATTCGACGGAAAGACCGAGGCGGAGGCTGTTGAAAAGGCCTGCATCGAACTGGGCATTCCCAGAAAGAGTCTTCGCTACGACGTGTTGTCACACGGCTCCACGGGTATTTTCGGGCTCGCCAAGGTCCGCAAGGCAAAAATCAGGGTGAAGACCGACGACGAGCCAGCCCCAAGGCCCGCCGCCAAAGCCGAACCCTCTTCCGCGGCGTCTTCTTCCGCAGAGGCATCCGAAGAAGCCAAGCCCGTCGCTCCCGAACAAAAGGGAAGGCGGGGCCAGAAACCGAAGCCCCCAAAGGCGGCTTCGGGAAAGGGAAGGGCTGACAAGGCTTCCATGGAGCCCTGGCCCGAAAAGACATCTTCCCCTTCCAAAAAGGAAGAGCCCCCACAGGAACCCGAAAAAGCCGAAAAGGCCCGCCCATCCAGATCGAGCCGGAAAAGAAAGCGCGACTCGGCGGCAAAAAAGGCCGCTGAAGCAGGAGTTTCCACATCCGAGGCCATTAGCGCCAGCCCGGCGTCACGCCAGCAGAAAAAGCAGCGCGCCCCCGCACCAGATTCTCCAGATGCGGCAAAATCCGGGGCTGCGCCCAAGGCTTCCTCCGATGACCAGGACTTTCCCGGCGAATCCCAGACACCCCTTGATCCCTTAGTCCTGGAGCAGGTTCTTGGCCATGCCGGGGAGATCATGACCCGGCTTTCCCAGGCGCTCATGGACGAGCCGTCGGTCAGCACATCCCACGTTTCGGGCCACGAAATCCTTGTCAGGGTGGATGGGCCCGACGCGGCCAACCTCATCGGGCGCAAAGGCCAGACCCTGGATGCCGTACAGCACGTGCTTGAAGCCATGCTCAACAAGGACAGAAGGCCCAAGATACGGATCAGGGTCGATGCCGGGGACTACCTTGCAAGGCGTGAGGAAAACCTTGTGAAGTTGGCCCTTCGCCTCGGCGAAAAGGTGAAGAAGTCCGGGCGCGCTGCAAGTTTTTCGCCCATGCCCGCCAACGAACGGCGCATTATTCATCTCGCTCTCAAGGATGACCCTCTTTTGCGCACCCAGAGCAAGGGTTCCGGCGAACTGAGAAAACTCATCATCGGTCCGCGCAAGACGGAGGATCCCAAGGCCGACGCCTGACCGGTCTTAAGCCGCCATGATTTTAAGCGACACCATCGCAGCCCCGGCCACCCCCCCAGGAATGGGGGGGATCGGCATAATACGAATTTCCGGCCCGGATTCCCTCTTTTTCGTCTCCTGCATCTTTCGCCCCAAAAACCCCAGGGCAAGTCTCAAACCCAGGCGCATGATTCTTGGGCGCGTAGCCGATCCCGCAACACTTGAGGTCTATGACGAGGTTCTGGCGGTTTACATGCCCGGCCCCTTCTCATACACCGGCGAGGATGTTGTGGAAATCCAGGCCCACGGCGGATCAGGCGTGATCTCCGCCCTTGTCGGCCTTATTCTCGGCCAGGGAGCCCGGCTGGCCGAGCCCGGCGAATTCACCAGGCGGGCCTTCCGCAACGGACGCATGGACCTCTCCCAGGCCGAGGCAGTATGGGAACTGACCCAGGCTCGCACCACTTTCCAGGTAAAGGCCGCAGCGGCGCAGCTTTCAGGGGCCTTTTCATGCGCACTTTCCGCCATAAGGACTTCACTGGAAGACATCCTTTGCCTGCTTATCGGCTCCTTCGATTTCCCGGACGAGATCGCCGAACCATCATCTTCCGATATACTTTCACGCCTGGAATCCGAAGTCAGAAAGCCGATTGAAAATCTTGTCGAACTTTCCCGGAAAAACGAGATAGCCCGGCGCGGCATGAACGTCGTCATCGTGGGAAGACCAAACGTTGGAAAATCCAGCCTGCTCAACCGCCTTCTTGGCAGGGACCGGGCCATAGTCTCCAATCTTCCGGGCACCACCCGCGACAGCATATCAGAGGAAACCTTCATTGCCGGGAGGCATGCAATCCTGTGGGACACGGCAGGCATCCGCGCCGACGCCGAACCCGTCGAAAGCCTTGGCATCGAACGCACCCGCCTGGCTCTTGACCGGGCAGACGTGATAATTCTCGTGATCGAGGCCAACCAGCCTTTTGTCGAAGAGGACCTCGCCATTCTTGGCCAGCTTGAAGGCCGCAGGCTGGTTATAGCAGCCAACAAGTCGGACCTTCTTGGTTCCCCCCTTGCAAAGCCCTTCCCATCGACTCACGATTCGCATCCGGTTGTCCGGGTAAGCGCCCTTGCCGGGAGCGGCCTTGACGAGCTCGCCGGGGCCTTGTGGAATTCCGTTGACGCCGAATCCTCCATCGATCTTTCCCAGGGGCTGCCCAACCTGCGCCAAAGGGTTTTGTTGGAGCGGGCCGTTGACGCTCTTTCCTTTGCTATTTCAGAGGCGCGAGTCCAATTTCTGCCTGATCTCCTTTCGACGGATATTGAAGCCGCCCTTCTGACCCTTGGAATGATCACGGGCGAAACCGCGACCCCGGATATCCTGGATGCCATTTTTTCCCGCTTCTGCATAGGAAAGTAACTCACCCTTCCCCTCCCGGCTTCGTCTATAAATGTTCCACGTGGAACATCATTTCCAGAATCAACACCCTACCTTTTTAAAAATGCGCAGCGTGCATCTCCGAATGTTCCACGTGGAACATTTGGAAAGCCGGGATCGACATAACCTGATAAAACCTTACTTTAATAAGTCTGCAATTGCGCCAATAGGGATCAAATTTGCGGATATAGCCAGGGCGGGGGTCTGAATCAGGCCTTTTTGTCCCGATCATATAAAGATTTCCTGCAGGAGGAATAATGTCTATCCAGACCCGTGACGAAGTGTTGGAAGAGCTTTTAACAGCCGAAAAGCCGGTTTGTCCCCATTGCGGGCAGGTAATGAGCCTCTACGAGGTGCCGCCAATCAATTATTCGGACGGACTTGGCTGGGGCGTACCCTATCTTTATGTCTGCTTCAACGATGAGTGCCCGCCCTTCTGCCAGGGATGGGACGAGATAAAGGAAAAGTACGCGCACACGGCTTCCACCCGCTGCCTCATGTATCCCGGTACCACGCAGGTTGAGTACATGCCTGTTTTCGGTAAAGACGGCGGCAAGGGCCAGATAATGGAAAAGGAGTTGATGGACCAACAAAAGGCTCTGGAAGATGAAATCAAGAAGGGCTTTCTTGAGCTTGCTGAATACTTCGGTGGAAAGGACCACGAAAAGATACTGCAGATTCTGCTGGACTCGGTAAGGCCCGCGCGGGTGCGGTTGAAGGCCGCCCAGATGATGGGGGATTTCGGGGTGGTGGAAAGCATTGAACCCATGAAAAACCTGAAGGTGGGAAACGCCATTCTTGGTCAGGCAATAAAGGATGCAGTTTTCCTCATCCACGAGCGGACCTTCACCAGGGAGTGCCCGTTCTGCGCCGAAGTCATTAAGACAAGGGCGAATGTCTGCAAGCACTGCAATAGGGAAGTCGCCGGGGCCTGACACAGATATCGGGCGGTTTCTGCAGGCGGATTGAACAAAAAGGGCTGTGGGGGTTAGGAAAACCCTCACAGCCCTTTTTGCTTATTCGAGGAAAAAAAGCCCGTGTGTGTTTCTCAGGAAAAGACAAATTGCGAA
Source organism: Deltaproteobacteria bacterium (assembly GCA_016235345.1). Taxonomy (NCBI): domain Bacteria; kingdom Pseudomonadati; phylum Myxococcota; class Myxococcia; species Deltaproteobacteria bacterium. Next base: position 50,093 of record JACRLG010000013.1, read on the forward strand.
AGCCTCTTGCGGTACCATTCGTAGGTGTCAGCTATTCCCCTGTTCAGGGCGATTTGGGGAAACCAGCCAAGAGCCGAAATGCGCGAAACGTCTAACTGCTTTTTAGGCGTTCCTCCCGGAAGTTCCGGTAAAAGCGCAATCTCTCCCGAAAACCCGACAATGCCAGCAATCCTCCGGGCGAGTTCCAGCACGGTCTCGTCCTTGCCGGTCCCCACGTTTAAGGGCTCCTCGGAATCGTAATTGTCCATTAAGAAAACGCACGCATCCGCGAGGTCATCCACGTGAAGAAATTCCCGGCGAGGGGAGCCGTCACCCCAGACGGGCAGCACCGGGCGGCCCTTTAAAAGAATCTCCCGGAAGTTATCCGGGATGGGGCCGAAACATGCCTCGTCCCTGAAAATGGCCTCAAAATCACATTCCTGGGAAAGCCGGGCGAGGTGGGCCTTACGGATGAGGGCGGGAAGAAGGTGGCTTGAAAGAAGGTCGAAGTTGTCCTCCAGGCCGTAAAGATTGGTGGGCAGAAGGCTTATGGCCCGGAAACCGTGCTGGCGTCGAAGGGCCTGGCAGAGCTTGATCCCGGCGATCTTAGCCACCGCGTACCACTGATTTGTGGGCTCAAGCCCGCCGGATAATAAATACTCCTCTTTTATGGGCTGTGGGCAGAGCCTTGGGTAGATGCAGCTCGATCCCAGAAAAAGCAGTTTCTCCGCGCCAAACCTGTGGGCCGCGTCGATTACGTTGGTCTGAATCAGAAGATTGTCCCTTATGAAATCGGCGGGAAAGTCATTGTTCGCCTTTATGCCGCCCACCCTGGCTGCTGCCAAAAAAACGTGGGTGGGCCTTTCGGACCTGAAAAAGTCCTCCACGTCGGCCTGCCTGGTAAGGTTCAGTTGACGCCTGTTCCGGGTTATGACGTTGGCATGGCCAAGGGCGGTAAGGCGGCGCAGGATCGCCGAGCCCACCATGCCGAGGTGTCCTGCAAGAAAAATGCGGGCGGATTTTTCCATTTAAGTCACACCTTCAGAAACTTCAAACGGCTTGCGGCGAAGGCCGCCATTTTGAGAAGCGCGAAGCCCTGCCGCCACCTGTCTATGTTGGTTTCCCCGTAGGTTCGGAACCTGTAGCGGATGGGAATCTCCACGATCTTAAGGTTGAGGCGGGCCGCACCGAAAAGGAGGTCGAAATCCCCGAAGGGGTCGAAATCCCCGAAATAGTGCCGGTTGCGGCAGATGGCCTCGTAATTGTTCCGGTTCAAAACCTTGGTGCCGCAAAGGGTGTCTTTTATGGGCTGGCCAAGAAGCCAGGTGAAGGCCATGCTGAAAAACTTGTTGCCAAGCATGTTCATGAAACGCATGGAGCCGTCTTCCATGGGATAGACCAGACGAACCCCGTTGATGAACTCCCCCTTGCCGGAAACCAGCGCGTCGTAAAACCTTGGAAGGTATTCGGGCGGCATGGTGAGGTCCGCGTCCAGTATCATGAAGACATCGCCCCTGGCCTTTGAAAATCCCAGGCGCACTGCGTCGCCCTTTCCCTTGCCCGGCTGCTGGTAGGCGGAAACCATCTTTTCCGGGTTATCGGCAACCACCTTTTGAATGGCCTCCCAGGTCTTGTCGGTGGAGTTTCCCTCCACGAAAATAACCTCGGTTCCTCCGCCCATCTGGGGAATTCGCGGAAGAATGTTGGTAATGTTGCCCTCCTCGTTGCGGGCGGGGACCACCACCGTCACGATGGGGGCCGGATTTGCCTGATTGGCGGGGGCGAGCCCGCTCTTTGGCCGGGCGGCGATGAAATTGGTGAGGGCGAGCCAGGAAAAGGGCCAGAAATGAACCAGCCAGCGATTTAAAAGGCGGGAGAGCAGAGGAATTTCAAAGGGGATGATTATTCCCCATGTGCGCTTTAAGACCTCGAAGCCGGAAATCGAAAGAAGGTTCATGACATCATGGGGCGAAAACCAGTTCTGCTCCATCACATCGGCCCCAAGGCCGAGACGCCGGGCTATCCCCAGGGGTATGCGCCATAAGTTATTGTAAAAATTGATAAAAATTCGAGTGTCCGGGCCACAGCAGGAAGACAGGCTGGAAAACACCTCCTGTGCGTCCCAAAGATCGTTCACAAGGTCTGAAAGGATTATGACGTCGAATTTTTCAGAAGCGGAAAACCCGGCGGCATCGGCCTGAACGAAACTGAGATGGGGGTGTCGCCTTCCTGCCTCCTCCAGCATCTTGCCGGAAAAATCCAAGCCCACGCCAACCGAGGGTGAAAGGGAGGCCAGAAGGTCGCCGTGGCCGCAGCCAAGCTCCAACACCCTGAGCCCCTTCGGGATCATGAAGGAAAGATGCCTGGCCAGCATCCGGTGATAGGCTGCCCCAATCCTGCCGGGTTTTCCGTAAGCGGCGGACGCCCGGTCCCAGTGTGCGATTCTTGCCCGTACGTATTCTTTTCGCGCGTTATCCATAAAATTCACGACCCGTGAAGTGAGGTTGGTTTTGATTGGCTGACTTAGGCCGCATCCGTGCGCCGAAGCCTTATTACGGCAAAAAGCGCAAGTTTATCCATGAAAGGCTTCAAGAGCCCCTCGATGGACCTTACCGGCGCAAAGGCCGCTCCCGGAAGCAGGGAACGCATGGAAACCCCGCCCGATAAAAGGTAGGAAAAGGGCATGTCTGGCTTTATAAAATCCACCCGCCAGCAGGGAAAACGCTTCATGAATTCCTCGCGGTCACGGTGGAACACCATCCAGGGCAGTGCGCCGTTGGCCCCGGACAAGGGTCCGGAGGACGGAAAGGCCCATGACTGCGCATCAGGATCAAAGGGCTCGTGATGGAAGTTTCCGTAAATCAGGCGGGAAAAGGGCGTCACCCAGGGCTCGATCATGATGACCGCCCCGCCTTCGCGTACGCATCCCGCCGCAGAATCGAGGAACCGGGCGCAGTCCGGGATGTGGTGGAAAACGTCCGCCATGACTACGGCCTTCAGGGACCGCGCCCGAAAGGGCAGGGCCTGGGCATCGGCCAGAAGGCTTATTCCTGGAACCGGAAAGACCTCGCTGGTTATGGCGTCGGGAATGACCTCGCCCAAAAAGCCCGCGCCTGAACCGATCTCCAGCACCCGGCCCGGCCCTTCCGGTAGAAGCCTTGCGATTTCTTCGTACCAAAAACGGTAAAGCCTTTCAAGAAAGCCCTTGCCCCTTATTATTTCGCGCCGGGCGAGGGTTGTTTCGGGAGCGTCGGGGTCGAGCCCCGAAGCCCCCGGAAGGGCCAGGGCCTTTCTCAATATTGAGGAAAGTCCGCCCTTCATGGGGTGGAACCGGCCACGGGCGACGGTTCAAGCTCCGCCTTTTGCCCGGAATGGTCAAGGATAAGCCTTTGAACCGCCTTGTTCCTTCGTGCGTTTGCAAGATCGGGGTCAACGGCCATGAGCTTCCAGTCGGAAAATCCAAGTTCCACTGCCTTTCCGATCCACTCGGCAGCCTTGTCCGCGTTGCCCATCACAGAGTGAAGGCAGGCCATGTTGTAATGAACTGCGACGTTTTTGGGATCGAGGCTCAATGCCGTGTCCAGGGCTTCCTTTGCCTTGGGAAAAGCGCTGGTTCTGAGAAGGGCCAGCCCGAAATTGGACCAGATTTCCGCGTTGCCGGGATCAAGCACCGATGCCTTTGAAAGCGGCTCCAGGGCCAATTGGGCCTTGCCCATGTTGACGTAAAGGGCTCCAAGGTAGTTTAAGAGCTTGGGGTCGTCGCCCTTTTTGGCCAGGGCTTTTTTTACTTCTGCAACAGCCTTGCCGATTTTTTCAACTGTCCTGGCGTTGTCCAGGTTGGCCTTTGCTTTGGAATAGCCTGGATTGAGGCCAAGGCTCCTTTCGAAATGCGCAATGGCCGTAACCGTATCCTCCTTGGCAAGGTAAACAAGCCCCAGATTGCTTTCGGCCTCGTAATCGCCGGGATTGATTGTCAAAGCCTTCTTCAGCATTTCGACGGCTTCGTCCGGCCTTTTGGTTTCCGTTAAAAGCCTTGCGTACTTCTTGTAGGTGCGATGATCTGAGGGATTGATGGCAAGGCTTTTCCTGTAAAGCTCCTCCGCTTTTTTAAATTCGCCCCGCTTGAAAAAAATGTCGGCCATGTTGCGATAAGCATAGGAATCATAGGGATTCGCCTTCACCGCAGACTCAAAATAATAAAGAGCCTTGTCGAAATCTCCCCTTACGGCGTAAGCGCCTCCAAGGCTGGTGAACGCCACGCTGTTTTGCGCAGTGACGGCGGCTGCGCGTGAAAACAGGGTGAAGTCGTTTTTCCAGAAACCCACCTGGACCCAGGTCACCGCAGCAAGGCAAAGGGCCACGAGAACGCCTGAGGGCATGAGGACCGAACGGTCCATTCCCCGCCTGTCGGCAAGTTCGTCCACGAAAAAGGAGACAGCCACAAAAAGCCCTATGGCCGGAAAATAGACGAAGCGGTCTGCCCAGGCAGGCCACAGCCCGCCCTGCACAAGGCCGATGACCGGGATCATGCCGCCAAGAAACCAGAGCCAGCCGACGATAAGGTAGGGCATCCTTTTGGCGTAGCGGATAACAAAGGCGGTAACCGCGATCAGAAAAACAAGGGCCGCAGCGGCCTGCCACAGGGGGACGGACTTGGGCCAGGGATAGTAGGCGGCCAGGTTGTCCGGCCAGAGGAGCTTCAACAAATACCGGGGATATGAAACCAGGGCGTTCGATACTCGAAGTCCGGCGTCTTCAGCGCCCGGAATGATGTTTTGAAACTGATCCATGGAGTTTCTGACCACCAGGATTACGATTGCCGCGATCACCAGAAGCGGCACTTTCTCCACCAAAAGGCGGCTGAACACGGGCCAGGAAAAGCCGGGAGAGCCGTCGGCCCCGCGCTCGCCAGCGCGGTAGAAGGGCCAGTAATCCATGAGAAGCAGCACCAGGGCCAGAGGGGCTATGGCCGGCTTAGCCAGAAGGGCCACAGCGAAGGACGCGGCTATAAGGGCATAGAGCCAGGCCTTTGACCGCTTTACATAAAAGGTATACAAAAGCATGGCCGCAAGGCCGAAAAAGGCCGAAAGCGCGGTCTTTCTCTCGGCAAGCCAGACCACGGACTCCACGTTCATGGGATGAAGGGCCAGAAGGGCCGCCGCGAAGGCGGACGCCCCAAACTTTCCAGTGGCCAGAAAAAAAATCCAGAAACACAAGAGAACCACATAGATATGAAACAGGACGTTTACCAGATGGTGATATCCGGGCCTCATCCCGAAGATTTCAACGTCAAGGGCGTGGGACAGGGTGGAGACCGGATGCCAGTAATGGGCCTGGGAGACCCTGAAAGCATCGGCTGCGCCTTTGGCCGTAAGCCCCTGGTTGACCGCCGGGTTTTCCACCACGTATGACATGTCATCAAAATCGAGAAACCCGTGGTCGGAAACCTGGTAATACACCCCGAACAGAATAAGGGTGATGGCAACCGAAAAGATCAGGCCTCGACGCATGTGGCGATACCTCCCGAAATAATTGTGATGGATAGAGATTGCACAGGGTTTCCGAAAACAGTGGCGCAGGATGGATTTTCACGGCGAAGCGATCGGCTTTAAACGGATTTCCGCCGTGGGAATTTTTGTCTGATTTTCAATAATGGCTATACGAATCCGCGCCTTAAGGCAAGAGTTTTGAAAGAGTCCGCATGGCCCTAAGTTTGTCTGAACGGCATTATACGGAAGAACATGGAAAAACGTCGACAATTTTTACCGTTCCTGTTGCCGCAAGGCTTATTTTCGATTATGCACAAGGCGACATCTTTTACGGAGGAGCACCCATGAAAATTCTCGTGGTGGGCGGCGGTGGCCGCGAACACGCCCTGGTGTGGAAAATTTCCCAAAGCCCCAGGGTGAAAAAGGTCTTCTGCGCACCGGGAAACGCCGGAATAGCAAGACTGGCCGAATGCGCGCCCATAAGTTCCGAAGACGTGGAAGGGCTTTTGGCCTTTGCCAAAAAAAATTCCGTGGACTTAACCGTGGTGGGCCCGGAAGCGGCCCTCACAGCCGGAATCGCCGACCGTTTCATTAAAGAGGGTCTGGCTGTTTTCGGCCCCACGGCCTCTGCGGCCCGCCTGGAGGGCTCCAAGAGCTTCGCCAAGGCCCTGATGGAAAAATACTCCATCCCCACCGCCCGCGCCGCTGTTTTCACCGACCCGGACGCAGCCTTCGCCCACCTGGAAAAAATCGAGGCCCCGGTTGTCATAAAGGCCGACGGCCTTGCGGCGGGCAAGGGGGTAATGGTCTGCTCCGCCATGGATGAAGCAAGGCAGGCGATTTCACAAGTAATGGTGGAGCGCAGGTTCGGTCAGGCAGGGGCCTCCTGCGTCATCGAGGAATTCCTGGAAGGCGAGGAGGCCTCGTTTCTGGCCTTCACCGACGGCGAGACCGTGCTTCCCCTTCCGCCGTCCCAGGACCACAAGGCCGCCTACGACAACGACATGGGCCCCAACACCGGCGGCATGGGGGCCTACTCGCCAGCGCCCGTTGTGGACCCGGCCCTTTTCCAGGACGTGATGGACGGGATAATGATCCCCACCGTCAAAGCCCTGGCCGCCGAGGGCATAGCCTACCAGGGCGTGCTTTACGCGGGCCTCATGATCAAGGACGGCGCGGCCAGGGTGCTGGAATTCAACGTCCGTTTCGGCGATCCCGAATGCCAGCCGCTTCTGATGCGCCTCAAATCCGACCTTGTGGAGATCATGCAGGCGGTGGCGGAGCGGCGTCTGAAGGAAATCCTCCTGGACGTGGACCCAAGGCCCTCGGCCTGCGTGGTAATGGCCGCCGGAGGCTACCCGGAAAAATACGAGAAGGGCAGGGTGATAACGGGCCTGGACAAGGCCGGGCGCATGAAGGACGTGATGGTTTTCCATTCGGGCACAGCCCTTAAGGACGGAAAAACCGTCACCGCTGGGGGCAGGGTGCTGGGAGTGACCGCCCTTGGCGACACCATAGAACAGGCGGTCAGCCGGGCTTACGAGGCAGTGGACGAGATCGGCTGGGACGGGGCTTTTTACCGGAGGGACATAGGGAAAAAGGCCATACTGCGGCTTGCGGCCCTCCCAAGGGTCCTAATAGTTATGGGAAGCGATTCCGATCTTCCCGTCATGGAGGAAACCGCCAGGACCCTCGAAAAACTGGGCGTTCATTACGAAATGACCGTGGCCTCGGCCCACCGCACGCCGGAGAAGGCAGCCAATCTGGCCAAAAACGCGCGGGCACGGGGCATAAGGGTCATCGTGGCGGGCGCGGGCGCGGCGGCCCATCTGGCCGGGGCCCTTGCGGCCCAGACCACGCTTCCGGTGATAGGCGTTCCCATCGACGCCACCCCCCTAAACGGCCTGGACGCCCTTCTGGCCACGGTGCAGATGCCTCCGGGCATACCGGTCGCCACTGTCGCCGTGGGAAAGATGGGGGCCAAGAACGCAGGTGTTCTGGCGGCCCAGATTCTTGCGGTTTCGGACCCGGCCCTTCACGGGCGGCTCAGGGAGGAAAAAAGGGAAATGGCCGAAGCGGTGGAAAAAAAGGCCTCGAAAATTTTCCGCCATGGCTGAAAGGATCAAAATCGATCCCCTCGATCCCGATCCCGAAGTAATCAGGAGGGCGGCGGGGATTCTCGCTTCAGGCGGGCTCGTGGTCTTCCCGACCCTTGGCCTTTACGGGCTTGGGGCGGACGCCATGAACCCAAAGGCGGTGGAGCGGGTTTTTGCGGCCAAGGGAAGGCCGCCGGAAAAGCCTGTGCTGGTGCTGGTGAGGGGGATTCCCGACGCACAGGGGCTTGTGAGCGAGGTCCCCGACGCCGCCCTAAGGCTGATGAGAGCCTTCTGGCCGGGCAGGCTCACCATAGCGCTTCCCGCCTCGGAAAAAGTGCCGGAAATTCTTTGCGCGAAAACCGGAACCATAGGGATAAGGGCCGCCGGGCACCCGGTGGCCCGCGCCCTTGTGGCCGCCTTTGGCGGGGCGGTCACCGGAACCTCGGCCAATATCGCAGATGCTCCGGCCCCGGCTTCGGTTGATGATCTGTCACCTAAAATAGCCGAAGCCGCCGACCTCATAATGGACGCTGGGCTGCTTTCCGGCCAGGCCTCGACGGTGGTTTCGGTTAACGGCAGCCGGGTGGACGTGTTAAGGCCCGGCGCGGTGTCCGGCCAAAGAATCGGCGAAGCCCTCGCTTCTGCCGATGTTTGACCCCCGAAAAATCCCCTTGCCGCCCTTCAGGCCGTGTCCCTGGCCGAAAGACCGTATTTTTTGAGCTTCAGCGACAGGGTCTTGCGGTTGATCCCAAGCACCTTCGCGGCCTTCTGGATGCCCCCGCCGGTTAAGTCCAGAACGTGCTTGATGTAATTTTTCTCAAGCTCCTCAAGGTCCACGGGTTTTCCCGGCAGAAGGAAGCCCTCGTCCCCGGCCCCCGCTCCAAGCCATCCCGGAAGGCGTTCAGCGCTTATGTCCCCCTGGGGGTGAATGGCCATTATCCAGTCTGCGGCGTGGATCAGCTCCCGGACGTTTCCCGGCCAGGAATGCCTTTCCAGTATGCTGTTGGCCTGACGGGTCACCCCCGGCGGCGAAAGGCCCCTTCTGGAAGCCGCCTGGGCAAGAAAATGGCGGAAAAGCACAGGCGTGTCCGACAGCCGCTCACGCAAGGGCGGAATGTGGATGGGCACTATGCCCAAAACCTCGTTCATCCCGTCCAGGCGAAAGGCGGAAACCACCCCCGGAACCCTGCACGAGGACGCGATTATCCGGGTGCGGACCGGCACCGGCTCGCTTGCCCCCACCGGGGTGAACACCCGATCCCTTATCATCTGCAAAAGCCTTGCCTGGAAATCATCCGAAAGCCGGGCCACCTCATCCAGAAAGAGCGTGCCCCCGGCAGCCCTCTCCAAAAGCCCCTTTTCAACCTCGCCGTCGGGGCGCGCCTGCCCGAAGATGATTTTCACCTGCCTGCTCTGGGGAACGGCGAGGCAGTCCAGCGCAACGAAGGGCTGGTCCGAAAGATGGCTCATGTGATGAATGGCCCGGGCGGCCAGGGACTTGCCGGTTCCCGGCTCGCCGGTTATGAGCACCGGCTGGTTTAAGGGGGCCGCCTTCAGTATGCGCGACACCATTGTCCGCGTGGCATCGCTCGCGCCTAGGATTTGGCGGTCAAGTCCGGCGGCGCAGAGCACGCCTTCGCCGCTGTCGTCCGGCTGGGTTTTTCCCGCCTGCGTGAGTGGGTTATGCGTATCCATGTCGATTATGATCCGTGAAATGTTTCGTGGCCGCGTCGTTATAAGCCAGTTGAAAAACTCCAATTGGACAGGCTGTCGAAAAACGATGAGCCGCAAGGCGCGCGAGCGAGCGGCGACGGAGCGTACGCTTTTGTACGTGACCGAGCCGGGAGGTGATGCGCAACACTGCGGATCGCGTTTTAGGGCAGCCTGTTACGGGATTCTGACCTGGCTGACACTCCTAAGGGGCAGCATCACCTGCCTTTCGCAGGCCTCCATGCTTGCGGCCCCGGCTGGGCACTTGGCCGCGCACTGGCCGCAGCCTATGCAAAGGGCTTCGGTCAGATTCGCCTTTTCGCCCGTGACTTTCATGGCCTCGGAAGGGCAGAATTTTTCGCACACCCCGCAGCCGGTGCAAAGGCTTTCATCCACTACGGCCTTTGCGTAGCACTGGAAATGAAGCGGAATCACGCCCCTGTTGTGGGAGCCTATCACGCCGCAGCAGTCCCAGCAACAGTTGCAGATGGCCACCCTCTCGAAACGGGTGTCGTCCTTTTCATGGAAGACCTGGTGAACCCCGCCCGCCTTCTGCACCTTTGCCACGATGTCGCAGGCCTCGTCCACTGTTATGGCCCTGGCGATGCCCATTTCCGAGGTGAAGCGTGCGAAATCCCCCAGAACTATGCATGCCTCCACGGGCATCTTGAACCGGCAGGGCTCGCCCACCATCTTGCGCCACTGGCGGCAGAAGCAGTGCATAACGCCCAGGGCGTTTTCTGCGCCGCTTTTCTGGATTATGTCAAAAACCATGCTGGAAGGATAGATTTTTTCGGGAGGCACAGAAAGGCTCTGGTTGACCGCCACCACTTCCTTTTTTGCGCCCTTTGCCTTTTTGGGCAAAACCGGGGCTATGCTCTGAAAGGGCCTTGTGCCCATTCGCACGAAAAGATTTGTCGCCCCGCGAATTGGGAAGATGTTGAGTTTTTTGAAGGCGGAAAAAAGTGCGTCGAGCCTTTTTGCGAACTCGATTTCCTCCGGTGTCTCCCTGGCCCTGGCCAGGGTAAGCTCGAACCATCCCACCAGGATGGGTGCCAGCGTATAGGTGCGGCGTCCCGCCCCGTCATCCTTGAACCAAACCAGGCCTTTTTTGCACAGGGTGTCCAGAAAGGAGACGAACGAATCCCCGTCCGCGCCCCAAAGTTCGGCAAGCTCCTTATAAGTATGCGTTTTGGTTCCCATTTTTATCATGAAATCGGCTTCCGGGTCTGTTATCACCAGATCGAAACAGTCCAGAAGCTGGGGAAGGACCGGCAGGGGTATCTCGTTTTGCTTGTTCATTAGCCGGGCGAGCCTGCGAAGCCTGCCCTTGCGGGAAGCGTTCATTTAAGTTTTTTTCCTTTCGTAAAAAAACCGCCCAAACGGATGTGAAGCGCCGCAGCGCCAGGGGGAACACCCCGAAAAGGCTGCTAAAATCTTCATTTGCCGGGACAGATGGAAAAAACATATTTCAAACTTTCAAAAATGGCAACACCCAAGCTGACACTTGTACCAAGGCCCCGATGCTGTTAAGAGGTGGACGGGAAAACTTTTACGGAAAGAGGAAGGGCCGGGTGAGCCGGAAAATCGACGAAAAAAGCGTTTACCTCCTGTCCCTTGGTTGCGCCAGAAACCTTGCGGACAGCGAGTCCGTACTGGGGGCGCTGAAAAAGGCCGGGTACATTATCGCCGAAGAGCCGCAAAAAGCCCGGTTCATCGTGGTGAACACCTGCGGCTTCATCAGGGACGCGGTGGAGGAATCCATAGAGGCCGTGCTGACCCTGGCCATCCACAGGACAGCCGGGGCGTGCAGGCGCATGGTGGTGGCGGGCTGCCTGGTGGAGCGCTACGGCAAAGAGTTGGCCCGGTCCATCCCGGAGGTGGACGTTTTCCTGGGAACAGGCGCGCTCGATAAAATCACGGCGGCCCTAAGCGACCCGGCCCCGGATAAATTTTCCACGCCGGACCCATTTTTGCGCGCGGCCCCAAGGCCCGGCGACCCAAGGCTTCTCACCACCCTTCCCACGGCCTACGTCAAAATCTCCGAAGGCTGCCCGGAGCACTGCACCTTCTGCATAATCCCCAAGCTCAAGGGGCCGCTCAAAAGCCGACCCGAACGGGACGTGGTGGACGAGTGCCGGAGGCTGGCGGAAGAGGGCGCGGCGGAGATCGTTTTAGCGGCCCAGGAGACCACCGCCTACGGCCTGGACCTCGGCCCCGGCCACAACCTCGCCCGGCTCCTGGAAAAGGTCGCCAGCGCCTGCCCGAAATCCTGGATACGCTTTCTCTACGCCCATCCCCTGCGCGTCACCGACGAATTGACAGACGTGGTGGCGTCCCTCGACAACATAATGAAGTACTTCGACATTCCGGTTCAGCACGCAAGCGACGCGGTCCTGAAACGCATGGGCCGTCGGCACGCGGGCAAAGACGCGGAGGAGCTTTTTCACCGGATCAGGAAGAAAATCCCCCAGGCTGCCCTTAGAACCACCATTCTCGTGGGCTTTCCGGGCGAGACCAGGAAGGATTTCCTGGAGCTCGTGCGGCTCGTTCAGGAGGTGAAATTCAATCATCTCGGTGTCTTCACCTACTCGGACGACACGGACCTTGCCTCCCACGGCCTTCCGGCCCACGTCACCCCCAAAACCGCCCGGAAGCGCCGGGAGGACCTGATGGAAATCCAGGCTGACATCTCGGCTGAGCACAACCTGGCGCACCTGGATAAATCCATCGAGGTGCTGGTCACCGGGGCGTCCGATGACCCGGATTTTCCCGTGCTTGGCCGCACAAGATTCCAGGCCCCGGACGTGGACGGGCTGGTCTTTCTTTCGGGAAACCAGAAGCCCGTGGGTTCGGTGGTCAGGGCAAGGGTTGCGCGGGCCGAAACATACGATCTTTACGCTCATTGCGAGGAATAGATGAAACCGCTTAAGGAACGGATTCTTACGGGCGCGGCGGCGGATCTTGCCGCCATAGAAAAGGCCCTGGCCGACAATTTGAACCCATATCTCGATCTTTGCCGCACGGTGGCCCATCACATCCTCTTTGCGGGCGGAAAGCGCATGAGGCCGCTTCTTATGGTGCTTGCGGCCAAAGCCTGCGGATCGGGCGGCCCGGAAGCGGTGCGGCTTTCAACGGTTTTCGAGTACCTTCACGCGGCGAGCCTCCTTCACGACGACGTTGTGGACGACTCGGCCCTTCGCCGGGGCAAGCCTGCCGCACACACCCTGCACGGGGCGGCAGTCACTGTTCTGGTGGGCGATTTCCTGCTGGCCCGCACCTGCTCCATTGCAACCGAAACCGGGGTTCTGCCCATAATCCAGACCATCACCGACATAACGGGCATAATGAGCGAAGGCGAGATTATGCAGCTTGTGGGCAAAGGCGACGTCAAACGCACCGAGGCCGACTACCTGGATACCATCGAGCGCAAGACCGCCGTGCTTCTGGCGGCAGCCTGCAAGGTGGGCGGGCTTTTCGCCGGGGCGGACGGGGCGCGGGTGAAAAACCTCTGGAATTTCGGAATAAACCTTGGAATCGCATTCCAGATGGCCGACGACCTTCTCGATTACACTGGAGACACGAAGTCTACCGGAAAGCCAGTGGGAACGGACCTTAGGGAGGGCAAGCTGACCCTGCCTCTCATATACGCCCTGGAAAAGGCCGAGACGTCCGAACGCGATGAAATCATACGCATAATAGGGCAGGGCGGCTTTTCGGATGACGAGTTCGGGCTCGTGCTTTCTGCGGTGAAGCGCCACGGGGGCCTTGATTACACCCTTCTGTCGGCCCGGAAACACGCGGAAAAGGCCAAGGAGCTTCTTGCCGGTTTTCCCGACAACGACGGAACAAGGCTTTTATCGCTTCTGGCTGATTACTCGGTGGAGAGAAAAAGCTGATGAAAAAAACAGGCCATAGGCACTCATATCATGTGATCTGATGCGATTCTTTTACATGTAACAAAGGTAAGGTGCAATTATCGGATATCCTCCAAACAAAAAAAGACCAATAAATGGCAAAAAAACAATGGTAACGCTACGTTTTTTTGGTACATCATATTTCCATATTAAAATAAGGCAATATGATATGAGCCAGTAAAAACATATTGATATTGCTATAAAACGTGGTAGATTAATTGAAAATATTAATAATACGAAAGTTAATCCCCATAAGACAGCAGAAAAATAACACAAAGATAAGAAAGGGAAAATGAAATTTATGAAGTTTATATTGTTTTTTATACCTGAGAACGAATATATTAGAAATAAATAAACTATATTTATCGCAATTAACCAAATGCAATGTCCGAAAGATGAGTAATAAAAAACTATAAAAGTAGCAAATATCATTTTTGTTATTCCATGCCAACTATCAAAAAAATTAATGATGCCATATGGATTACTAATCTCTATAAAAGCATGTCCCCTATATATTGAAAAAGCTAATGAAATAATAAGAATTATGTACGTCAACAATTTATTTTTTTCGGCATAAGTATACAAAAATTTAATTGGAAAAATATGCTCAATTATTGTATTTTTCATTTATAGTCACCTATTATGATTGTTAACTCATTAAACAAACCTAACTATAAGACCAATAAATATAAATTTTGCCTTGCTGTGGAGAAAAATATATTTTGTATCGGCATTCATCTGATAATTCCTTTTCATATAAATCGCCAGCTGTTATTTTATCAATATCCCACCATTCAAGATATTTTCCATTTACTTCTTGTTTGAATCTAATTTTACGATAGTCATATGAATTGACTTTGATCATATCATCCTTGGATAATATTTTTATTTCGTTATTTCCAATTTTATTATGTACAGCCCCATCGTTAAAAATTTTATTTTTGTAGTTGTTCATCTGATTATTATTTACCTTAATAGCTGCAAACATCCATTTGGAAAAAAATCCACCACTGCTATATGCTATAAATTTTTCATAAGAATCGACTGTTGGGATTCCATATTTTTCAAGTTTATAGTTAAGCAAAACAGGCCACTTGTAAAAGAGATAGAATAATAAAATCAATACAGTAATTGCAGTTAAAATGCAGGCCAATATATTCCGCAGAATTGTCATTTACATCCGATCACATTCAGCCTTCCAGAAGGCGCGTCAAGGCGGCGAAAACGGATTCGGGCGTGATGGCCTTCATGCAGTCGGCCCTGGTGCAGGGGGTTTTTCTGTGGTTGAAGGCCGAAAGGCAGGGGCTGCACGAAAGCCCGGCTGAGAGGCAGACCGTCTTTTTTCCGAGCGGCGCGTATAGCACCGGGGTTTCCGGGCCGAACAGGGCCACCGTGGGGGTGTCGGTTGCGCCCGCGAAATGCGCGGCACCGGAATCCGCCGTAATAATGGCCTGGGACATCGACAAAAGCGCCAGAAGCTCGGAAAAGCTGGTGCGGCCCGTGAGGTCCGCCCTTCGGTCCCTTGGAAGCCCCTCGGAAAGCTCAAAGCCCAGATTTCTCGATTCGGGCGGCCCGGTAATCACGATCATGGCGTCCAGATTTTCCAGGATCATGTTCCCCAGCCGCACGAAGTGCTCCAAAGGCCAGGCCCTTATGGGCAGGAGGTTTCCGGCTCCGGGATTGAGCACGATCACGTGCCGGGCGGCCCTTTGGGGGCACAGGTCGTAGAGCCTCTCCCTGACTTTTGCCAGCACGGCAGGATCGGGCGAAAGCGGCGGAATCGGCAGGGGGTCGGCGATGGCCTCCTTCAAAAGGGGAGTCTGGCCGGTTTTTGAAAGCGACAGCACCTGGGCCAGGAAATTTTTCGACATGTGCTGGTGGCAGTTGTAAAAAACCGGGTGGGTCAGAAGCCGCCCCCGGTAAAGCCCCTCCTGGTGAAAGACCGAAAAGCCCACCCGATGCGCGGCCCCGGTACAGAAGGACAAAAGGGCCGAAAACCGCGCGAAAAGCTCGAAATCGAACACCGTGTCTATTTCGAGCGCCCGGAGCCGGGCCACCGCCTTTGCCCCGGAGGACAGGAAGGCGGAGAAGCCCCCTGCGTCTATGGTGACCACGTTTTGGGGCGGAACAAGGCCCAGGGCGTCCGCTATTTGCCGGTTATGGGCAAGGGTGAGCCAGAAAAGTTCGCAGGATGGATGGTCCTTTTTGAAGCACGACACGGCGGGCTGCGCCAGGACGACGCTTCCCATCTCGGAAAGCTGGATAAAAAGCGCCCGTCGCGGCTCCTTGGGCGGGGCCTTGGCCGGAGACAGGAGGCCAAACCCGCTCGCCACGGCGCATCCGGGCGCGCCCACGAATCTGTCTATGGCGCGGAAAAGGTCGGGATTCATGCGGCCCTTTTAGCACAGGCGTAAAATTTTGCAAGAAGGCCGTGATTTTTTGAGTACGGATCAAAGCCGGGCCTTTGCGGGCGGCTCAAAAAGGATTTGACAGCGCACGCGGCGTTTGTTAAAGGCAGGAGACTTTTTACGGGTGCGCTTAAGGTCCCATCGTCTAGCGGCCCAGGACATCGCCCTCTCACGGCGGAGACAGGGGTTCGATTCCCCTTGGGACTACCAAATAAGATCAAGGGGTTACCGGTTATCCGGTAGCCCCTTTTTCGTTGCGCGTGTTGCTCTCGCGTGCTTATCCCGGCGCAGTGTCGCCCGGCCTCATGCCCGCCGGGGGGGCCCTCAACTGGATTCAATCATCCTGTTTGCTGCGCGGTTCCTTTCGGCCAGCGATTTCAGCAGGCCCTCCACTTCCCTGGGATCGCGCACGTCCATGAAAAGAACGTCCGTCACCACGTTTCCGTCGCCGTCCGTTCCGCCGTCCTCGTATAATATGTGGCCGGTGCCGTCTCGCTTTTCCTTGCGTATCAGCCTGGTGAAGGATTCCGGCAAAAGGCTTTGAACGGTCCTTGTCCTGCCGTCCGTTATGATCATTGCCCGCTTGTCGGTTATGGCGTAGATGGTTTTGAAGGCCCTGCGGTGGCTTCGCAGGGGCGCGGAGAGCATTCCTAAGCCGATCAGTATGAAGGGCAGGCCGAAAAGCGGAAAAAGCGACGGAATCCCCTGGCTGAAATCCGGCATTTTGAACCCTGCGGCCCCGGCGGTCCAGAAAAACGTGAAGGCCGTCCAAGGAATTGCGAACAGGAACTTTCCCAGGGTTCCGGGCGAGAAATACCTTGGCACAGGCTGTTCGTACCATTCGATCTTCTCGCCCGGCTCAAGCTCCCGCCTCACCAGATCGTACATTTCCCTCGAAACCATAGGCCCTGTGTTCATGCGCCCCCCAATTGCGCTGTCATCATGGCTGAAAACGGATACCGGCCTAAACCTCTGTCGGGGTCGGGCCGTATTGCTTGACCGGCAATTCTTCGGAGGAAATTTCCTCTGTCGGCTGCGGATATCTCTTGTAGTCGAGGCTCAAGAAATATAGTGTAAATACAACTATGTAACCGTAATAAACAAAATTGAAAAATACACCAAGTGCG
Source organism: Deltaproteobacteria bacterium (assembly GCA_016235345.1). NCBI lineage: Bacteria > Pseudomonadati > Myxococcota > Myxococcia > Deltaproteobacteria bacterium. Next base: position 66,819 of record JACRLG010000013.1, read on the forward strand.
ATGGATATCTCCATGTTATATTGGAGCAAAAATGAGGGCGTGTGACCGCCGTCAGGCCCCATATCAGGCGCGGCTATAAGCAATAATACAATAAAAGGCACATAACAAAGTAAAAATAAAAAATGGATTGCAAAAAGATTGCCAGCCACGCTCCACCAATTTCCCTTTACAATGGATTTGCTGTATTTAAATGCTGCAAACCCTGATTTTCCACGGAGACAGACGGCAAATATACAGGCGAAAAAAAATACAAAAAATATGAATGCCGGAATCATGAATAGAATCAGAAGCGGATAGAATGCGATAAAAAATAAAAATCCAGTCCAAACTCCTGGTAACAAACGATAGAAACCATACTTTAATGAAGCTCCAATAGTTATTATTTTTCCTTGAATTGTCTGTTCTGTCAAGTATATTATAGAAAGAATTATGGCCAACGGCAATATTATACAAATAACAATAAATATTGCAAATATCGGCCATAATTTTGAAAAATCAAAATCATCAAAATTAATATTCATACCAATATTTTTAAATAAAACTAAAACAATAAACGGACACACTACGTTTAAAAAAATCGGCAGAAGAAATATCTGCCAGAATCTGTCGCGGCACAACCGTATTCCTAACTTCAAAATATCACCTAATCCTACCCCTGCCAGCATTTGAGGGTTGATGTAAGGAGCCTGATTTTGTTCTGCCTGTTCCATTGAATTCCTCCGGTCAGTATTGATGTTGTTTGATTTCGTAGGCTGCAAAAGCCTTCCAGCATTGCAGGCCGAGGGAAATCACGCCGACCCGCGATGCTGTATGTTTCAACTCATTCAATTCCCTGCTCCGCATGCCTGTTGAATATAGCCAAGAAACTCCGCAGGCATGTCGAAATAAGTGAAACCTTCTGGCGCGGCGAATTCCGCTTCCGGGATCACTTTCCTCTCTATTTTAACAACCTTCTTGAAATACTTCCACTTCTTGCTGTCCTGCCAGGCAAGCGGCCAGCCTTGGCCGTAGAGTTCCATAACCTCGACCGGGAGTTTTCCGATACTGAAATACAGAAAGCTTATCCCTTCCTGGTAGTTCTTCATCACGTCAGCATATTGGCGCAGGTTTAGGGCCGACCCCGGAAAGGCGTCTTTGGCGATCCAAATCCTCCATTCATCAACCCCGTCAAATGATACGTCAATTCCTTCTGCGGCAAGTCCGGCGAAAACCTTTTCCTGGCCGGATTTTTTGATAGCCACCAGGGGCGCGGGCCGCCCGGCGTCCCTGGCGTATCCGCCCATATAGTGATATGCGCTTTGCCTTACGGCCTCGCGTTGATCTTCCGGAAGAGATGCCAGTTCATCTGCCAAGCGCTGTTGGGAGTCGTGAAAAATTTTCACGACAACATCGGAGAGATTCCGGATTGGACCTTTCCAATACTGCTTCTTTTCCATTGAAACGTATGTCAACTCGCCTGTGGCAACGTGAAGAATGATTCGATCACCATTGGGGTCGCCCTCAGGTTCCAGACGGACCTGGTTATTCTGTACATAGGTTACAAAAGGCTTGCCTCCCCGCGCCGACGCTTCCGTTATAACCCAGCCCGTCCCAACGTTATCGCCGTTATCTGCAATTGCAATGGGCGTTCCTTCATCCTTTTCCACCCTGTCCAACCGGTTTGGGGGAAAACCGACTACCCCGCCTGACTGCTCGCACTTGATCATGCCGTCTTCTTCCCAAACCTTGGGAGAGATCATGATCTCGCCGCTTTTCAGGAATATGGTGTCGCCGAATGCCGAGGCGGCAAACACAAGGGCCAGGGCCATAACCAGCGCAAAAGCGTAAGTCCTCTTCATGATGGGCCTTTCATGTGTGGCATCATAAGGGCATGAATATTCCCGGATGAAAGGGAACCGCAGTGCGTAAAAAGATCCCTGCCTTGTAGTTGTTATGGTAAAGTCATCTACTACATTCGAAATTGAAATAGCAACTTCTTTGCTACTCCATCTCCCCGACAGGTCCATATTTTTGCACCGCCCGTCGCCGGATTTCCCCTTGACAAAAGGCCCCTCCAACTGGTATGACCTCTTACCAGTTGGGAGGAAAAATGAACGTCGAAAACGGCAAAAAGCTGATGCGCCCGGCGGAGGCGGCAAGGGAGCACATTCTGTCGGGTATCCTCTCAGGGGCCTATGCGCCGGGGTCGAACCTGCCGCCCGAACGCGACCTTTCCGTGATAGTAGGCGTCACACGCCCGACCCTCAGGGAAACCCTCCGGGGGCTGGCCTCCGAGGGCTGGCTTTCCATCCGCCAGGGAAAGCCAACGGTTGTGAACGATTACTGGAAGGACGGCGGCCTTCGGCTTCTGTCGGCAATGGCCCGGTATTTCCGGTATCTGCCGCCCGATTTTGTGGGGCACCTTCTCAATCTGCGGCTCGATCTCATTCCGGCGATGGCGGTGCGGGCCGCGAAAAACTGCCCCCAGGCCCTTTTGCTGCATCTTGGAAAGGCGAGGAATCTTCCGGGCGACTCGGAGGCATATACGGCCTTTGACTGGGAGCTTCAGCGGCTCATGGCAGAACATTCGGGCAATCCCCTGTTCAGCATGATCGTGAACGATTTTTCCGAGGTGTTCATGGCCCTGGCCCGCTCCTATTTCGAGACCGAGGGGGGCAGGGCGTCTTCCGCAGTCTATTACCGGGAGCTTCTGGCGGCCATCGAAAATGGAAATCCCGAACTGATCGCGGCCACCGTAAGAAAGGTCATGCTGGAAAGCCTTTTTCTATGGCAGGCGCTCCAGCCCAATCAGTAACAATGTTGTTGATGAAGCGCCTCTTGGGCGACCGTCGGCCGCCCCTACGATTGTCGGGAAAACAAATTTCCACATTTTATTTCAACTATTTTACAGGGAGGGTTTCCACATGGTGCGCTGGAACGGATGGGGGGACGAGAACACTGGCATGGCGTTTCCGCGCCAGGGGCGCGAGCTTTTGATGAAGTGGGTGGGCGAGCCCATTCCCATGGAGGATTATCCCCTTGAAAAGCTGATGGAAAAGGTGCCGGAATCGCGCCTGCCGGATCACGGGCTTGTGAAGAAGGACGCCAAAACAAGGGTGTTCCATTCCCACGGCCAGAGCCTGCCCGACTGGGTTGGCATGAGGCTTGGTACCATAGAGCGTTTCCCGGACGGCGTGGCCTTTCCCACAACGGTGAGCGAAGTGGGCGAGGTGATGGAGTACGCCCTCAAAGCAGACGCAATGGTGATCCCCTGGGGCGGCGGAACCTCGGTGGCCGGGCATCTTACGGTTCCTGAGTCGGCGAGGCCGGTGCTGACCTTATCCTTGGCGCGCCTCAACCGGCTGGTGTCCCTGGACCCCGGAGCAAATCTGGCGGTTTTCGAGGCGGGCGTGGCCGGGCCTGACCTGGAGGCCCAGCTTTCGGCACAGGGCTTCACGCTGGGGCATTATCCCCAGAGTTTCGAGCTGTCCACCCTCGGCGGCTGGATCGCCACCCGTTCGAGCGGCCAGCAGTCCATGCACTATGGCAGGATCGAGGCCCTTACCGCCGGAGTGGAGATGCTCACCCCGCGCGGCACCTGGACCCTGCCGCCCTTTCCGGCCTCAGCCGCAGGGCCTGATTTGAGGCAGGTGGTGCTTGGGAGCGAGGGGCGCATCGGCATCATAACAAGGGCCACGGTGCGGGTTTCGGCAAAGCCCGAAAAAGAGGCTTTCTACGGGGCCTGTTTCCCGTCCTGGCATTCCGCCGCCGACGCCTTGCGGGAAATCGCCCAGAAAAAAATCCCCCTTTGCATGACCCGGCTTTCCAACCACGTGGAAACCGTCACCAACATGGCCCTTTCCGGCCACGAGACCCAGACCGCCATTTTGAAAAAGTACCTTAAAATTAGGGGCATCGGCGAGGAAGACTCCTGCATGGTGCTTTTCGGCGTAACCGGCACCGAGGAAATGGCGGGAGCCGCACACGCCCAGGCGGCTTCCATCCTCCGAAGGCACAAGGGCGTAATCATAGGACAGGCAATGGGAAAAGCCTGGGAGAAGAAGCGCTTCCTCATTCCGTACCTTCGTAACACCCTGTGGGACGCGGGCTACGTGGTGGACACCCTGGAAACCGCCGTTACCTGGGACAGGGCCACCACAACCATGCGCAATATGGAAGGGGCCATCCGCGAAGCCCTGGCGTCCGAAAACGAAAGAGTGCACGTTTTCACGCACTTATCCCACGTCTACCCCACCGGCACAAGCGTTTACACCAGCTTCGTGTTCAGGCCGGGCGCGACGCCCTCCGCCACCCTCGCCCGCTGGGCCAAGATCAAGAAGGCGGCAAGCGAGGCCATAGTGGCAAGCGGCGGAACCATAAGCCACCAGCACGGGGTCGGCATGGACCACGCCCCCTACCTGCCTGCGGAAAAGGGCAGGGTGGGCATGGAAGTGTTGGGTGAGATCGTGAAATTCATGGACCCGGACAAGCGCATGAACCCCGGAAAACTCATTTTGGATTGAGGCCGCCATGAAACTGACTGATACCAGGGATTGTTATGATCTAATCGTCATCGGCGGAGGAATCACCGGCGCTGGAATCCTTCGGGAAGCCGTGCGCCGGGGCCTTCGCACCCTTCTGGTGGAACGGGCCGACTTTGCCTGGGGCACCTCCTCGCGTTCGTCCAAGCTGGTGCATGGGGGCCTGCGTTATTTGAAGGAAGGCAAAATCTTCCTGACGCTGGATTCCGTAACCGAGCGCTGCCGCCTGATCGAAGACGCCCCCGGCCTTGTGGAGCCCATGGGTTTCCTGTGGCCCAGTTACAAGGGCCAGTCTCCCGGACGCTTCTCCCTTGGGGCCGGGCTTTTCATTTATGATCTCATGGCCAAAAAACGCCAGCACAAGCACCTGGACAACTCCGGGCTCCTTAAAACCGCGCCCCACGTGAACCGCGAGGGGCTTTCCGGCGGGTTCGCCTTTACGGACGCCCAGGTGGACGACGCGCGCTTGGTTCTGCGCCTTGTTTTCGAGGCAATGGAGCGCGGCGGCCACGCCCTTTCCTACACCGAGGCAAAGGCGGTTTTGCGCAACGCCAATCACGAAGTGGTGGGTGTGGCGTTACGCGATGTCGAAACCGGCCTTGAAAAGGAAATCGCCACCCGCGCCGTGGTGAACGCCACCGGGTTCACCGCAGAGAGCCTTCACCCCTCGCCGGTAAAGGGCCTGCATTTGCGGCCCCTTCGGGGAAGCCATCTGGTCTTCCCCTTCCACAGGCTGCCCCTGGGGCAGGCCGTGAGCTTCATGCATCCTGTTGACCATCGCCCCATCTTCGCCATTCCCTGGGAAGGCGCTGTGATGCTGGGAACCACAGACCTCGATTACGACGGCGACCCGAAGGCCGAGCCCTTCATAAGCCCCACCGAGGGAACCTACCTTCTGGAAGGCGCGGCGAGGATGTTTCCGGGGCTGGAACTTACCGAAAAGGACGTCATCGCCACATGGGCGGGAGTCAGGCCCGTGCTCTCGGAGGGCGGCAAGGACCCATCCAAGGAGAGCCGGGAGCACGTTGTGTGGACGGACAAGGGCCTAGTGACGGTGACGGGCGGCAAGCTCACCACCTTCCGCCTCCTGGCCCTGGACGCCCTGAAGCTTCATGGAGCGCCGCGTCAACCTGAAATCAGGCGAGCCGGTCTTTTTCCAGGTCCCGGAGCTTCCCGAAAACTCTCGCGGGCTCTCGCCCCTTGTTTGGCGCAGGCTTTTGGGCCGCTACGGCAAGGGTGCGCTTTCGCTGGTTTCGGCAGCGCCTTCCGCTGATCTCGAAACAGTGCCGGGAACCAACACCCTTTTCGCGGAAATTCCATACGCGGCCAAAAACGAGCAGGTGCAGCACCTTACCGACCTTCTGCTCCGGCGCGTGCGAATGGGATTCACCATGCAAAAGGGCGGCGAGGAGCATCTTCCTCGAATCAAGGAACTGTGCGCCCCGCATCTTGACTGGGACGAGGCCCGCTGGGAATCGGAAATGAACCTTTACAAGGAAACCTGGCAAAAAGCGCATTCTGCGCCTTGGTGACCAAAGGCCAACGGGGGAAAATACAATGAGCGAAAAAAATCTGTTACTGGCCCTGGACAACGGCACCCAAAGCGCCAAGGCCCTGGTCTTCGACCTTTCGGGGAATTTGATCGCCAAGGAAAAAATCGAGTTCACGCCCTATTTTTCCGATGAGCCGGGCTGGGCCGAGCAGGACGCGAACGTCTTCTGGGAGAGCATCATAAAGGCCTGTAACGCCCTTTGGGAAAAGCACGGGGTGGACAAGGCGAGAATCGCCGGGGTGTCCCTCACCACTCAGCGGGGAACCGTGGTGAACGTGGACCGCGAGGGAAAGCCCTTGCGGCCATCCATTTTGTGGCTGGACCAGCGCAAGACCTACGACCAGCCGCCCATGAAGGAGCCTTTGCGGACGCTGTTCACCCTGGCGGGCCTCTCGGACACCATCGAATACGCCCGGTGCGAGGCGGAGAGCAACTGGATCGCGCAAAACCAGCCGGAAATATGGAGCGCCACCCACAAGTACCTCTTGCTTTCAGGCTATCTCACCTTCAAGCTCACCGGGGATTTCGCGGATTCCGTGGGCTGCCAGGTTGGCTACGTGCCCTTCGACTACAAGAATCTCAAATGGTACGGCGGCATGGACTTCCGCTGGGGGATGATGAGGCAGAGGCCGGAGATGATGCCCCGCCTTGTGGAACCCGCCAAGCGCATAGGGGAAATCACCAAGGCCGCCAGCGACGCCACGGGGATTCCCGCCGGAACTCCGGTCATAGCGGCGGCGGCGGACAAGGCCTGCGAGGTGCTGGGCTCCGGGGCCTTCGAGATCAACACCGGCTGCATTAGCTACGGCACCACCGCCACCATCAACGTCAATACGCGCAAATACATCACTCCGTTCGCCCTCATGCCCGCCTACCCGTCAGGGGTTCCGGGCCAGCACAACCTTGAGGTGCAGATTTTCCGGGGCTACTGGATGGTGTCCTGGTTCAAGGAGCAGTTCGGCTACGAGGAGCGCATGGAAGCTGAAGGCAAGGGAGTGGAGACCGAAACCCTTTTCGAGAAGCTGGTGGCCGAAGTCCCGGCTGGCTCGATGGGGCTCATGCTCCAGCCCTACTGGACTCCTGGAATCAAGCACCCAGGACCCGAAGGCAAGGGCGCAGTTATCGGCTTTGGCGACGTGCACACGCGCGGGCACCTCTACCGATCAATCCTGGAGGGCCTTGCTTACGCCCTTCGGGAAGGCCGCGAGCGCATCGAAAAACGCACCAAAAAGCCCATCAACCGTCTCATCGTTTCGGGCGGCGGCTCCCAGAGCAAAAGCGCCATGCAGATTACCGCAGACGTTTTCGGGCTTCCGGCGGCCCGTCCGCACCTTTACGAGACAAGCGGCCTTGGGGCTGCCATAGACCTTGCCGTGGGCCTTGGTTTTTACGGGAATTTTGCCCAGGCGGTCAACGCAATGACCCGCACCGGCGAGGTTTTCCAGCCCATCCCCGCAAACGCCCGGCTTTACGACGAGCTTTACAAGGAAGCCTACTTCCCGCTCTACGAGCGCCTCAAGCCCATCTACAAGAGCATAAGGCGGATAACGGGCTATCCCAGGTAACAGGCTGTCGAAAAACGCGATCCGCGGTGTTGTGCGTCAAAGCCAATTCCGTCACGTACGAACATCCAGATTCAGCCCAAGATCTCTGCGATTTCTTGGGCGGGTACGCTTGACTCATTGGCTTTTCGCACCACCTTCACGGCTCATCGTTTTTCATCAGCCTGTGTAATTTGAGTTTTTCAACAGGCTGGCAGCAGGATAATCAGAAAAAAACCATGATACGCAAAAGAGCGCCGGGAAACCATTCCCGGCGCTCTTGGTTTTTTATCGGCACAACAAAAGGTCAGATCAAAAAATCAGGGGATAGGCATCCACTGCTGATTGGCGTCATTGTAGAGAGCCCATATGTCGGCCCTCTTTGCAAGGGTCACGCTTCCCGCCACCTGCTGTTTGGCCTGACCCTTTTTGGACAGTGCGATTTCGTAGGCCACAACGTTCGCATTAACGCCTTCCACCTGCTTTTTTACAACCCCGTTCACCTTCATTTCACCTATGGCGAACTCGCCGGGCGCATCCATCTTGAAAAAGGCGTTCATGAAGATCGCCTGTTTTATCGTGGCAGAGGGTATTTCCTCGGTTACGGTCTTGTCGGCGATCGCCACCTCAACCGGCGAGTAGGAAAAAAGAAAGGGAATGGATACCGATATTGCCAACAACACCGTCAGCACTATGGCATACTTATTTCTTGCCACCTGGGCAATGCCGCCGTTTTCGAAATCATCATTTATGGACGTGTAAACCTGATCCCATAAATGATGCATGAAATCTATAATGTTATGAAAAATCTCCTTGAACATGAAAAAGCCTCCCTGGCTGTATAAGGCCCCATAACACACCTTCCCGCCCCAAGGCGGTTATCGGGCAAAAGTCACACCGAAATCGAAAACGGCGAGGCGCTCAAGAATATAGCGCCACAGCGCCTTTTTTTGAACGGAAACTACATGTTCCACGACCATTCCTGGTTATCGTACCTTACGAAGTACTGCTTGCTGCCCAGGGTGTGCCAGGTCCAGAAGGCCGGCCTGTCAGCGTCAAAATAGCCGATGGCCACGCTTACTCCGGGCGTCTGGGTGTATCCGTAGGCCTTGAAAACGTTCAGATCCCAGACCCAGTCCCCCTTGTGCTCGGTCCTGTACGCATTGAAGGCTTTGATCAGGTTGTGGGCGTCGCTCTGGGCGGCGGTGTTGTAGCCCTTGCGCCTGTAAGCGATGAAGTTGGGAATCGCTATGGAAGCCAGAATCCCGATGATGGCTATGACTATCATCAGTTCCACCAGGGTGAAGCCCCTGTCCCTGCCTCGCCGCCTCAACTTTTTCATGGCTTTTATCTCCTGTTATAAAAAGGGATGACCGACATATTGCAAAAAAGATTATGCCGCACTGTTCCATAATGGTCCGCTGAAAACCGACGCCGGACCGAAGCCAGGCAGGCCGTTTGAGCAGGATGCTATGGGTACAGGATACGTGCCCGAAACCTTTCAAGTCAAGTATGATTTCGCGGCGGCTCTGTATGCAAATCATCAAAAGCCCGGCATGAAAAAGGGGGGGCGTAACAATCTGCGCCATGACGCATTCGGGTATTGATTAATAAACCATCACGCCGCCAAACCGAAAAAAATTTCCGGGCCGCCAGTAAATATTTCCATTGGAAGCCGGAAAAATGTTATCATGAAGCCGGGGTTAATGAAGAACCTTTAATTCGCGGCTCGAAAAGGCCGGGACAGGGAGGATCATGGAACCCACCACCTTAAGAAGGCAGATGGAGGAATTTTTGAGGCAGGGCGCTGCAACGGCCAGGGATATTTCGAAGGCCCTGTCGGTACCCGAAAAGGAGGTTTACAGGCATCTGGATCACATCGCCAAATCCACGGCGGGAAGGGGCAGGCGGCTTGTGGTTTCGCCCTGGAAGTGCAAGGGCTGCGGGTTTGCCTTCAACAGCCGCGAAAAGCTGGCCAAGCCCAGCCGGTGCCCCAAGTGCAGGCAGGAGCGTTTCGAGAACGCGGAGTTTTCCATAGGCTGACAACGGACTTAAAAAATCGAAGCCGCTTTCAAGGCACTCATTGCCCTGAAAGCGGCTTTTTCATTTCGAGGCCGGGCCGTTGGATCACGAAACAGCCCGCACCGGAGGCTCCTTGGCCCCAGCGTTCAGCCCGGCGTAGGACCAGCCCCCCCACGACCGGTGAACGCTCTTGCGCACGATGGGATACACTATCTCCCGCGCCACCTTGCCGTAGAGAAGGTCCAGGTGGTTGGCTCCCTCCACGATGATGTCCACCGCCTGGCAGGGTTCCGGGGTTATCTCCACCTTTTTCACGTCCCTGTGGGAGGCCACGTAGTAGGTTTTCTTTATCCTGTGCGGAAAGTATTCGCTGTAGCGCGTGTTGGACGGCGGAGCCAGGGGGTCAACCGAGCCGTAAAAATTGAAAACCGGGATGTGTTCGGGAAAATGCATCAGGTTCTCGGAATAATTGAACCTTGTCATGTCCATTCTCTTGAAGCCTTCGCCGTTGAATATGGCCTTTAAGAACTGGAACCCAAGGCCCACCGGCACGTTCTCCACGGCCTGGTCAACGTAGTCGAAGGTGAAGCTGGGGTCTCCCCGGTGGTTTTCCATGTTGACGAGAAAATTGACCCCGCCTGCGTCCGCCCGCAAAATGGCCCGGCCAAGATGCCTTATTCCCAGGGGCTGGGTGATGAACCACAGGAAATCCCTGATTGGAACCTCCTTGAAGCCGCCAATCTTGGCCAGATGGTTGAGCCACAGCGCGAAGGGGTAGACCACGTGGCTGGTCCGGTCGAAAAACTTGGGGGAGCCCAGGCAGATCACGGCCCGGACCATGTTGAGATTTTCCACCGCCTCCTCGTAGGGGGGCAGCATCTTTTCCATGGCGTTGTACTCGTCGCTTCCGGGTTTCACAAGCCTGTCCAGCTTTTTGCGGACGTTCCACAAAAGCGTCATGAAGGTGCTAACCATGCCGCCCATGCTGTGCCCTAGAAGCACCTGGGGCTTTAGCTTGCTCCTGTGGTGGATGAAGCGCACCACCGTGGCGAGATCATGGTCGATCAGGGTGTCCACCGTGTAAAACGGGTCGAACTTGCCCTCGTTCACGCCCATTCCACGAGGATCGAACAGATAGGTCCAGTACCCCATGTCAGCCATGTCCTTGGCTATGGAGAACTGGTTGTTGATGTTGAAGCAGTTGGAATTGTTGGCGAAACCCGGAACCAGGATCACCGATGGACGGTCGTCGCCCGCCGTGACCTCCTCCATGGAAACCAGCCTGCGAAAACGTATTTCCTTGCCCTCGCTGGTGTAATCCCTGTAAAAGACAATCTCGTAGTCGCCCCGGCCGTTCTGCTCGCGCTCCTCGATCTCGCTTTCAAAATAGGCGGGCATCCGCATTTTTTGGAGTGATTCCCGCAAGATGCGCCTTCTGCGGGCGTCGTCGTAAATGCTTCCGAAAAACTCGTCCGATATGCGGAAACAGTTTTTTGCAAGGTGCTGGAGCTGGTCCCTGGTGAGGATGATCACGTTTTCCGTGAGTTTTATGGTGCCCTTGTTGAGTTCCTCGAGCAGGGTGAGCTTTATTTCCAGGCGCGGAATGCGGCTTCCGGTTGCGCGGAAAAAAATGTGGTACAGCGTGAGCGCCAGCTTGCCTGCGGCTATAACCTGCGCGTCCTCGCGGGTCTTTATCAGGTCCTTGGAAACCGGAAGCCCCAGCCGAAGCTGGCCCTGGTTCACCATGGAATAATAGTCGTAGCTGAAATTCACCATGCGGGTGGGAATGTCGTTCACCAGAAGGCGGGTCATGCGCCTTTTGGCGTGCCTGAGTCGACCGGCCGAGTTCATGGATTCTCCGATCTTGTGTTGGAAACGTTCGCCCCGGTTTTTTTGACAGCCGGGAAAAAATCTTATCGCTTCTCATACCAAAAAGTATTAGAAATTAGCAAGAGCAATATTTGAAAACGTGCATTGAAGACGCAACAACCCGACACTCATCAGCCCGGTTTTACAGGATATTTTGATTATGGGCTTGCCAAGGCCGGGTTTTATTGGCTATGGTGAAAACGGGAAAAAAAAGCGAGGGCCCGTTCGTGACGAAAATCAGGATGAAGGATGGCTCCAAAGGGTGCCGACGCTGCGGAACCTGCTGCGAAAAAGGCGGGCCAGCTCTGCATGAAAGCGATCTCGGCCTTCTGGAGCGCGGGGCCATACCGCTATCCTGCCTTGTCACATACAGATTGGGCGAAACCGTGCGGGACGACATAAAAGGGATCCTCGCCCCCCTTGACGGGGAAATCGTGAAAATAAAAAGCGTGGCAGGAGGCTCCGCCTGCGTCTTCTACAAGGGCAAGCGCAAGGGCTGCGGCATTTACGGGGAAAGGCCCCTGGAATGCCGCCTCTTAAACTGCCGGGACACAAGCGCCATCGAGGCCGCCTATTCCAAGGACCGCCTCGCCCGCGCCGACATCCTAACAAAAAACGAAAAACTCCTGAAACTGGCCGTCGCCCACGAGGAGCGCTGCTCCATGCTGAAAATCGCCCGGCTGGCCGCCGACCTTTCCGGGCCGGGCGGGACTGCCGCCGCAGACGAGCTTTTAGACCTTCTCCAGTACGACCACTTCATGCGCCCCTTTCTGGTTCAGAAGGCCAATATCCCGGAAAACATGCTGGAATTCCTCTTCGGACGCCCGCTTTCCGGGGCCATAGCAGGGCTTGGGCTTGCGGTGAAGCGCGAGGGCAACAGGTTTACGCTATGCCCCTGGTATGATATATCTTAGCCTGGACGTGTACAAGCGCGATACTTTCGTGTCACGCATCAAAGCCAATTTCGGTCACGTACGAACATTCTGATTTAGCCCAAGAACTCTAAGATTTCTTGGGCGGGTACGCTCCCTCGTCGGCTTTTCGCGAACCTTAGCATTTCATCGCTTGTACCCGCCCAGGACCGTTGTTGAAGGCAGCGGCAAAATGATAAGAAAAAATCGGCGCGTTGGGGAAGGCTGAACAACATGGGTGAGGCGGGACAAACGATATTCAGCATCCGGGCCTTCATTGCCGGATACCTGGGGCCGGGGGCGTGGAAGTTCTTCCTGGTCATGCTGGGGGGAAGCCTTGGGGCTGCCAGCCGCTACGGGGTATGCCTCATGGCTGTCCGCATGTGGGGGACCAGCTTTCCCTGGGGGACCCTTATAGTCAACCTCGCAGGCTGCTTCATCATAGGGCTTCTGTTCGCCCTTGCGGAGCACGCTAAAATCCTCACCCCCAATACGAGGCTCTTTCTTATCACCGGCTATCTTGGGGCGCTCACCACCTTTTCGTCCTTTTCGGCGGAAACCCTTACCCTGGGCCTTGACGGAGCGCCGCTTTCCCTTGCCGCCAACATGATTTTGAACAACGTGGGAGGCATGGGCCTGGCCCTTCTCGGCATGTGGGCGGGACGCGTTAACTTGGGCTGAATCGCGGCGGAAGTTCATTTATATGGGCTGTTTCTAAAAATTTTTGCATCCTGCTGAGTCTTCACTCCTTTGGTGCCGCAAACTTTTTTTTGAAACAGTCATGACAAACCAACATTGGGAGGCGAGGCAGTCAAGGCCTGGAGAATCGCGGGAGCCCCCGGCGAGCAAGCGATGAAATCGTTCGCTCAATATTTCTTTTGCAGAACCGTCGAATCCGGCATGGGAAGCATTCATGAAAAGGCTCATCCGTGTATTTATTGCAAGTATTTGCCTTATAATTTCAATGTGTTTCCTTGTGTCGGGCACCTATAACCCCAAAAATGCGTCAAACAAGCCGGGCTCGGAAAATCATCCCGAGTATTATTTTGACGACCTGGGGCATAAGGATTTTAAAGCCTTTGATGGTGAATTCGATAATGTAAAGGCGCTCACTTTTCTTTTTGGCAAATTAAGGTTGTTTGTTGATGCGGATGGCCGGGAATCGGCCTTATGCAATAATATGAAGTATTTTGAAGGCGATGAAGACAATAATTGGCCCTTTGATGAAAATGGAATAATTCACGTTCTCCACGATTCCCAGTTCAAACAAAACGATATCGAAAAACACCTTATATTTTTTACAATCAATCCGGTAAGAGACTTTTGTGATAGTCACAATTGCTCACCATGGATAGGCTTGGCTATATTCGTTCATAAAAATGATATCTGGATTATAGAATCATGGAACAGATATCTGGGGGGTATGGGAATAATAGGAGTACCTTCTGAGTATAAAATATCGCTGATTCCAATAAGCAAGAATAAATTTGGAATATTATATTCAACTGTTACATTCAGTCAGGGTAATAAGTATGTTGAGACTAATTTATATGTCCCATATAAAAATTACATAATTTCTTCGTTATATTTTTATGTTGTTGCAAGCGGTTGTGACTACAATAAACAGGCATCAAAGCTGACAGTTGACGTTAAATCTATTATTAATAATAGTATTAGCGATTATTATGTATTGGAAGCGACGATTACCCATTATTATGAATATATTTATTCAGAAAATACTTCCGATGATGGAAAGCCATCAAAATTGACAAAAAGATATTATAAATTTTCCAATTGGAAATATAAGGAAACTGAAAGCGTGCAAAGTGCCGCTCGGAGGCCAAAATCATGAAGACATTAACCGTAATGTTTTTAATGTTGTTGATTGGGTTTAATGTCTCAGCCGGTGAGCTCAGGGAGGATGCGTATAATGATTTTGAAGGAATAATAGGCTCTAATGCAAAGATATGTCTTACACTTTTTCCATTAACAGACGGAACTATCAAAGGGCACTACTTTTATAGAAAATATGAAAGGAAAATCACCATAGAAGGTACGTATTCAAAAAATAGTATAATACTGAATGAACTGGATGAAAAAGGTGACGTCAGGGCTACGTTCAAAGGAGTTTACAACGATTCCTTTGCCGGCACTTGGCGCGACAATGCATCAAAAAAGGAGCTTGCCTTTAGCTTATCGTTCAAACAAATATGTGTGGATGGTGCCTTTGAATCGGGAAGCGGCGAATTTTATAACCGATATTCAGTAATGAATGTGAATGACGATAAAGTGGTCGAGGATTTCGCCCGTAAAGCCAAGACCTCAATTTTAAAAGGAGATTATGCACAACTTGCCAATTACATCAGCTTTCCCATAACGGTATCAATTAATGCGAAGAGAAGGAAAATTAAGAACGCGGATGAATTTGTAAAAGTGGCCGACCAGATATTCACCCAGGGATTTCTGCATAAATTACGCGAATCTCCCACTACGGACATGCTTGTAAATTGGCAAGGTGCCATGATCGGCGACGGGGAAATCTGGATCGGCACGGATGTGAAACAGGTCCGAGACAAGCATCACAAGGATGGATATCGGCTTGTCGAAATAATAATGGTAATCGCCATAAACCCCGTTTATTCAAGATTAGAAGGGGCGGGCGGGGCCAAGTGGTAGCAGCCGGTTAAAAACAACCGCCCGACAGGTCGGCATCTGCTTGATTTTACTGTAAACGCACAAGGGCCGATGTCTGCGCAACGCGCCGACATCGGCCCTTGTAAATTAAAAGGGGGGTCTGGAGGGGCCTTCAGCCGCCCCCCCGGAAGCCCGGTATATTCTAAAAGCCCTTTCAAAAATACAGAAGCCTGAGCCTGGATAAAAACGATGAAGCGCTAAGGTTGACGATCAGCGCGGGAGCAAGCGTACTAAATGTACGTGGCGGACCGCGCCGTGAAGTCTGACACAGCGATTCGCGTTTTTAGACGGGCGCTTAAACCACGGGGCGCGGATACAACCCCGCGTCTTTTACTATTCCCGGTACAACCGACTCCCACTCGATGGCCATGATGTGAAAGCCAGCAAGGCCGGGGACTTCCTTCAGGCGCTGGATGGTCTCCACGCAGATTTTGAGGCCCTCTTCGGCCTGCTTGTCTTTCGGCTGGTCGGCCATGCGCTTTACAACGTCGTCCGGGACGTCCATGCCCGGAACCTTGTTTTTCATGTAACGGGCCATGCCGGCGCTCTTCATGGGGGTGATGCCCGCCATGATGTAGACCTGTTCGGTCAGTCCCCGGTCGTGGGCCTGTTTCATCCACAGCTCGAACTTCTCGATATTGTAGATGCACTGTGTCTGGATGAACTCGGCTCCTGCGGCGATTTTTTTCGCAAGGCGCGGAACACGGATTTCGTAGGGGTCGGCGAAGGGGTTTTCGGCGGCTCCCACGAACATCTTGGGCGGACGGTGGATTTCGGCCCCGCCCAGGAACTTGCCTTCGTCGCGCATGTGCCGCACGGTCTGGAGAAGCTGCATGGAATCGAGATCGTAAACGTTCTGGCCGCGGGGGTTGTCACCGAAAACCTGGTGGTCGCCCGAGAGGCACAGCATGTTGTTGATGTCGAAACTGGCTGCACCCAGGATGTCGCTCTGCATGGCTATGCGGTTGCGGTCGCGGGTGACCATCTGAAGCACCGGCTCCAAGCCTATGAGCTTTAAGCGGATGCAGGCGGCCAGCGAGCACATGCGGGTCATGGCGGTCTGGTTGTCGGTGACGTTTATGGCGTCAACGTAGCCGCGAAGAAGCTCGCCTTTGTGGATGACCTCTTCGGGGTCCGAGCCGCGCGGGGGGCCGCACTCGGAGGTCAGACCGAAGTGTCCGGCTGCCATGATCTTTTCCAGTGTGCTTTCGGTCTTTACGGGTCTTGGGGCTCTCATTGGCGCACCTCCTCCTTGACCACTTTGCGTGGACCGCCGGCCCGGTCTGTAGACCAGTCCTTCATGGGGGTGAGTTTTTCGTAGTCGTCCATTTTGCCGAGTGCTTTCAAACGATCGACTATGAGCTGCCAGGCGCAGTCAACTTCCTTGTTGATTTCGCAGCTTCCCTTGCTTGATCCACCGCAGGGGCCGTTCATCAGGCGCTTGGCGCAGCGGGAGACCGGGCAGATTCCTCCGGTCATGGCCAACATGCATTTGCCGCAGGCCTGGCAGCGCTCGGTCCAGACTCCGCGCTCCTCGGTGGCGCCCAGAAAGCAGGTGTCGACGCCGGGCATGACGGGCTTGTCGTGGTATTTTTCCGCCATGAACTGGACGCCCACTCCGCAGGCAAGGGAAAGGATGCCGTTGTACTTGTCCTGGATGCTTCTGATCTCCTCCAGGTATTCGTGGTCGCACTGGCGCTCCAGGGTCACTTCGTCAATGGAAATGTCCAGCCCCTCTTTGGCGAAAAACATGCGAAGGGCACTGGCCAGAATTCCCACTTCCTTTTTGCCGCCCGCCTCGCAGACGGTGACACACTCGTTACAGCCCACTATGAGAAGGTTCTTGAAACCCTTTACGGTTTCAATGACTTCCTCTATGGGCTTGGGTTTTGCGACGATCATTTCTGCTTAACCCTCTCTGTTCAGGTTGAATTCCAAAGCAACAGTGTAGCTATTTGTTTGCAGGCTTGTCAAAAACGTTTGAATGCACCATGCGCACAGCCGGCGGATCGTTAGCGCACTTTTTCGTACGTGACCGGGTGCAAGGCTGTGTGCGGCGCGTCATCCCGCGTTTTTGGAGCCCGCTAAGCGGCTCGCTTATTTGTCAGCTTGATTGGGTTGGGCCCCAACTCCTTGATTTTTTGTGTCATTTCAATGGCGTACTGTGCGAACAGGGTTCCCTCTCCCGAGGAGAGGTTGTACATCTGAACCCTTTGCCCGCCCATGCCGATGGAATCGAGAACCTTCTGGGCCTGCACAACGCGTTTTCTGGCCCGGAAGTTGCCGCCCTTGTAATGGCACTGGCCTTCCATGCAGCCAACCACGTAGGCCCCGTCGGCTCCCTTTTCGATGGCCCTCAGAAGATGGATCACGTCCACCTTTCCGGTGCAGGGAACGCGGACGATCTTGATATTGGCCGGGTATTCCAGTCTCATCGAACCTGCCAGGTCCGCAGCGGAGTACCCTCAGTAGTTGCAGCAAAAAGCCACGATGACCGGCTCGAAATCCGCGCTCATAGCACTCCCTCCAATAAAGCTGTTACCTTGCTTTCAAGCTGGATGTCCTCGTACCAGGAAAGCGTAATTGCCTTGGCCGGGCATTCGGATGCGCACACTCCGCAGCCGTGGCAAAGGGCCTCGTCGATTTCGGACACACCGTCCGCGTTGATGCGGGGCACCGAGAAGGGGCAGGAGCGCACGCACACCAGGCAGGACGCGCACCTTTCCTGGTCCACCCTGGCCGTGACCGCCGAAAGGGTGAGAAAGGGCTGGGCAAGGAAGGTGGTGGCCCTGCCCGCAGCGGCCAGAGCCTGGGAAACGGTCTCGGTTACGAGCTTGGGGCCGTGGGCCGTGCCGCACAAAAACACGCCTTCGGTGGGCATGTCAACGGGCCTAAGCTTCACGTGGGCCTCGATGAAATAGCCCTCCGGGTTCCGGCCCAGCTTCATTATGTTAGAAAGTTCCGCCGTGTCCTCTGCCCTCATGCCGGCTGAAAGCACCAGCCGGTCGGCTGAAATCTGGAGCATGCGGCCAAGAACGTGATCCCTGAAAGTGACCAGAACGCCGTCGTCGGAGGATTCGGCGACAGGCGGATTTTCGGGATCGAAGCGGGAGAAGATGACGCCCAGCTTTCTGGCCTGGGTGTAATATTCCTCCATGAGGCCGTCGGTGCGGATGTCCCGGTAAAGGACGAACACGTTGGCCTCAGGGTTCATTTTTTTGACGTGAATGGCGTTTTTCACCGCAGCCTGGCAGCAGATGCGGGAGCAGTTGGGGTTTTCATCGTTTCTGGAGCCCACGCACTGGATCATGACAACGCTGTCCAGGGCGCCGGGGTTCTTTTCCTCCAAAAGTTTCGAGAACTCCACCTGGGTAATGACCCGGTCGTCTTTACCATACAAATACTCGGTGGGCCGGTACTCCACCGCGCCGGTGGCCACTATGAGGGAGCCGTGGGCGATCTTTTTCTGGTGCATGGCCGGACCAACGAGGATTTCGGTCTCGAAGTTCCCCTTGAACCCGGAAAAGCCCACCACCAGCGCCTCGCGGTAAACCTTGATTTTGGGATGGGAAAGCGTCTTTTGGGCAAGGTCTTCCACGAGCTTTCTGACATCAGCCCCCTCGATGGTGGCGACGAGGTTCCGGCTCATGCCGCCAAGCTCCTTTTCCTTTTCCACCAGGGCGGTTTCAAAACCCTGGTCGGCAAGGGCCAGGGCCGCTGTCATGCCAGCCACGCCGCCGCCGATCACCAGGGCCTCACGGATAACGGGAATAACCGTTTCGTGAAGCGGCCCAAGCGTCGCGGCCCGCGCCACGGCCATTTTCACCAGTTCCTTGGCCTTTTTGGTGGCGGCGTCCGGCTCGCTGGAATGGACCCAGGAGTTCTGGTTTCTAATGTTGGCCATCTCGAAAAGGTACTTGTTGAGGCCCACCGAGACCATGGTGTCCTGGAAAATGCCCTCGTGGGTCTTGGGCGAGCAGGAAGCCACCACCACGCGGTTGATCCCGTGCTCCTTGAAAACCTCCTTCATCGCATCCTGTGAATCCTGGCTGCAGGTGAAGAGGTTGGTGCCGGAAAAGACCACGTTGGGAAGAGAAGCCGCGTACTCCTGCACTGCGGGCACGTCAACCACGCCCGCGATGTTGATGCCGCACTTGCACACGAAAACGCCGATGCGGGGCGCATCGGCCGATACATCCTGTTCCTCCGGCACCACCACCTTCTTGGCCAGGGTTCCGCGCGCTTCGGAGAGGGTGACTCCTGCGGCGCAGGCTGCTGCCGAGGCCTGGGTGACGGAGGTGGGGATGTCCTTCGGCCCCTGGAAAACGCCGCAGGCGTAAACGCCGGGGCGGCTGGTGGCCACGGGCGCGAAGGGCTCGGTCTCGGCGAAGCGGTACTTGTCCACTTTGACGCCCAGCCGCTCGGCCAGGGCCCCCACCTGGGCCGGGACCTCCAGGCCCACCGAGAGCACCACCATGTCGAAGATTTCCTTCTGGACCACCCCGTCGTCGTCCGCGTAGCGGATTTCGAGGTCGCGTGTTTCTGGGATGTCTTCAATGGTGTGGATGCGGGCCTTGACGAAGCGCACCCCTTCCTTGTCCTTGGCGCGGTTGTAGTATTTCTCGTAGTCCTTGCCGAAGGTGCGGATGTCCATGTTGAAAATGGTGGCATCAAGCGCGCCCTTCTGGTGCTCCATGGCTATCATGGCGTCTTTTATGGCGTACATGCAGCAGACCGAGGAGCAGTAGCCGTTTCCGCACTTGTTGTCGTCCCTTGAGCCAACGCACTGGAGCCAGGCCACCTTTGTGGGCTCCTTGTGGTCGGAGGGGCGCACGAGATGTCCCATTGTGGGGCCCGAAGCCGAGAGAATGCGCTCGAACTCCAGGGAGGTCACCACGTTGGGGCTGGTCTTATAATGGTAGAACTGGTCCAGGGCCGCAGGATCGTATGGCTCGGAGCCCGGGGCGAGAACCACGCTTCCCACGTCCAGCACAAGCTCGCGGCCCGTCTGAGAGTGGTCCACGGCCTTTGCAAGGCAGGCTTCCACGCACTGGTAGCACTCGGAGCAGATGCCGCACTTAAGGCACCTGTCGGCCTCGGCCTTGGTTTCCGCCTCGTTGTAGCCAAAGGAGACCTCGTTGAAATTGCCCTCGCGCTCGGAAGGATCGTTCTTCCGCACCGGAATTCTGGCCCGGAGTTTTTCCCCGGCGATTTCGGGCTTTACGAACTCCCACTCCCTGACGCGCCCTTCGGCGATGTCGAGGCCGTTGATAAAGCGGTGGATGCTCTCCGCCGCCTCTTTTCCCTGGGCCACCGCGTCCACCACGCTCTTTGGGCCGGTCACGGCGTCGCCGCCCGCAAAGACCCAGGAGACCGGCGTCTGAAGGGTGACCGGGTCGGCGAGAAGACCGCCGCGCTGGGTGACTTCGACGCCCTGGTCCTTGGCCGAGGGGAAATCCATGCTCTGGCCTATGGCCACGATAACGGTGTCGGTGTCCATGAACCGGCACTCGGTTTCGTTGTACTGCGGATTGAAGCGCCTGCTCTCGTCGAAAACCGCCGTACATTCCTTAAACGTTAGGCCCGTGACCGCGCCGCCCGCCGAAACGGTGAACTCCTTGGGGCCGAAGCCGTTCACGATCTCGATTCCGCTTTCAAGGGCTTCCTCGATCTCGTGCTCCCAGGCCGGCATTTCGTGGCGGCCTTCCAGGCACACCATGCTGACCTTTTTGGCTCCAAGGCGCTTGGCGGTGAGGGCCACGTCAACGGCAACGTTTCCGCCGCCGACAACCACCACGGTCTCACCCGTGGCGGGCTTCTGGCCCAAGGCCGCCTCGCGCAGGAAATCCACGCCTTGAAGCACGCCTTTGGCGTCCTCGCCGGGGACGTTCATTTTCCGCCCGCCGTGAAGGCCCACAGCCAGGAAAACCGCCGAGAAGCCGTCCTTCTTGAGGCTTTCCAGCGTTATGTCGGTTCCAAAGGATACGCCGGTTTTTATCTCAACGCCCATGTTCTCCACGAGGGCTATTTCGGCGTTTAAGGTGTCCTTGGGGAGCCGGTAGGCGGGGATGCCCACCGCCATCATGCCGCCCTTTACGGGCAGCTTCTCGAAGACCGTGACCCCGTAACCCTGGCGCGCAAGAAAATAGGCTGCGGAAAGCCCGGCAGGGCCGGAGCCCACGATGGCGACCTTTTCGGGCCGGGCCTCGCCCTTCTCGTGAACCGAGGGAGCGTCCTGGGCCATGTCCCAGTCGTAAAGAAAACGGTGGATGTCCCGGATGGCCAGGGGCTTGTCCACGTCGTTTCGTGTGCAGGCATTTTCGCACGGATGATGGCAGACCCTGCCGCAGGCTCCGGGGAAGGGGTGCGAGTCCCGGAAGAGCTTAACCGCCTCCTTGTAGCGCCCGTCGTTCACCAGGGCTATGTAGCCCTGAATGGAGACATGGGCCGGGCAGGTGGCCTTGCAGGGTGCCGTGCCGCGCTTTTCTATGCCGAAAGCGCCCGGTATGGCCTGGGCGTACTGCTTGAAGGCGGCCTTACGGGTGTTCAGGCTCTCGTTGTAAGCGTCGGGAACGACTATGGGGCAGACCTTGGCGCACTCGCCGCAGCTGGTGCATTTCTTGATGTCAACGTACCGGGGGGCCTGGCGCACCCTGGCGGAAAAGTTACCGTTATCGCCTTTAAGTTCCACTATCTCGGCGTTGGTGAGAAGCTCGATGTTCAGATGCCGGCCGACCTCGACCAGTTTTGGTGAGATCACTCACATGGCGCAGTCGTTTGTGGGAAAGGTCTTGTCCAGGCGGCTCATGAGCCCGCCTATGGCTGAGGTTTTTTCCACAAGATAGACGTAATAGCCCGAATTTGCGAGGTCTAGCGCGGACTGCATCCCCGCGATGCCGCCTCCCACAACCATCACCGAGCCCACGGGGCCCGGCGTTTTCTGCTGGTCTTCCATCAGCCACCTCTTGTTCTTTTGAGTGATCCGGCGCGCATCCGGCCCGCCGGCCCTGCATTTTGGGCGCCATGCTCCGGAGGACCGAACCAGGCCCTGCCGGATGAACCCGACTCACACCTTTTGCTTTTCACTTTCACGGCAGGCCGGGGCGCGCCGCATAATTGCACCGGACTCTTTCCGAAAGCCGCTCTTAAGCGCCGTGGGCGCTCGAGTCTTTTCCGACTAAAACAGTCAGCATGGTGTCTTACACCTAAGCGTCGGCACCGTCAACAGGACGATGAGAAGAATCGGGAAAAAAATCGAGGGATACAGGAAGCCGGAAAAGGAATCCGAACGGCCCCGAGGGGGCGCGTTTTTTTGCCGGTTTCCCGGCCCTGTTGATTGTTATGGAAATTAATCCTCAATATCATTATAATATTTGATTGAAGCGAAAGCCGCCCGGGGTCCCCGGCGGCCGGAAATTTTCAACCGGAACCCGAGCCATGGAAAACGCCTCCCAAAATACGGAAACCGGGATGCAAGGCGGGCAGGACGCGGGCGAACCCGCACCGGGCGAAGTCGAAGGCCTTTACAGCCGCCTGGCCGACCTTGAAATGGATCGGGAAAAGTATCGGACCCTTTTTTCCCAGGCCAATGAAGCGGTCTTTCTGGCGGAGCTTGACGACGACGGCAAGGGGCGCGCCAGGAAATTCGTAGAGGTGAACGACACGGCGTGCGCCTGGCTGGGATACGCCCCCGATGAGTTTTACGGCATGGTCCCCCAGGATTTGATAGCCCCTGACGACCGCCCCCTCCTGGCCGCCTACAGGAAGACCCTGGCCGACGAACAGTGGATCACCGCCGAGGTGGGGCTTCTTTCCAGGTCGGGCCGGGTGGTGCCCGTGGAGATGAGCGCAAGGGCCTTCCTTATGGGCGGAAAGCTCATGGGCCTTTTCATCGCGCGCGACTTGAGCCGGGCCACGGCCTTTCGGAGCGCGCTCGCCGAGGCGGTGGAAAGATGGCGCTCCATGACCGACAACTGCCCGGACCACATACTCATCGTGGGGGAAGACGGGGTGATAGAGTTCTGCAACCGGGGCGTTCTGGGCTTGAGCCGTGAAAACCTGGTGGGAATGCGCTTTTTCGACCATGTCCCGGTCTCTTACAGGGCCTTTGCGGAAGACAGCGTGAAAAAGCTCTTCCAGGACGGAAAAAACCAGTTTCACGAAATCGAGTTCGTTCAATCCCCCGAAAGGAGCTTCATATTTCTTGCCCACCTAAGCCCGGTAACCGTGGGGGGCAGGGTTAAAAGCGCGGCCATCCGCCTCGTCGACGTGTCCGAACGAAAGGCCATGGAACGCTCCCTCATGGAAAACGAGGCCCGTTACAGGAATTTCGTGGAAAGCTTCATCGGAATAGCTTATGAATTCGACCCGGCCCTTGACCGGCCATCGTTTTTTCGGGGAGCCGTGGAGGCCGTGACGGGCTATACGGAAGACGACTTCCTTTCCGGCAGAATACGGTGGGCGGACCTTGTTCACCCCCTGGACCGCCCGAAGCGGGGCGAAATCGAACCGGGCAAGCTCCTGAGGGAGACGGAATACCGCATCATCAGCAGGGCCGGGAAAACGGTTCACGTGACCGAGTCGGCCAGAAGGATGCCGGGGATACCAGGGGGCTTAAACTATGGCGTGATATACGACATAACGGGACGAAAGCAGAAAGAGGATCTGATCGAACGCCGGGAGAGGGAGCTTTCCGAATCCAACGCAAGCCTCACGGAAATGAACACCACCCTGGGCATACTGCTCAAGAGGCGTGAAACGGACCGGGCGGATATGGAGCGGAACGTATCCGAAAACCTTGGCAGGGTGGTGATGCCCCTTCTGGCCAAGCTGAAGACGAGCGGGCTTTCCACCGTCCAGCTGAACTACCTGGACGCCATGGAAAAGGGGATCGACCAGGTGGTGTCGGGTTTCGGGCGCACGCTTTCCTCCCACAAGTTCCGCCTGACACCCACCGAGGTCCAGGTGGCGGCACTTGTCAAGGAGGGCCATACCACCAAGGACATCGCCCAAATGCTCAACATGAGCCGAAGCACGGTGGATACGCACAGGAACAACATCCGGAACAAGCTGGAAATAAAAAAACAGGGGGTCAACCTGAGAGCCTATCTCACCTCCCTTGAATGACATGGTGTCTGGCTGCGACCGGAACCGACCCGATGGTTATTAAGCGGAGCATGTTTTTTAAGAAATCCGGCAAGGGGAAGAAAGGCGCAGGTCTTCTTTCCCCGTCTTTTTCTGGAAAACGAAAAATGGAAATAAATTGCACTCCCGGTAATAATAAGAGAAGCGTCCCGAAAACAGGGGGCCCGTGAAAATAAAACCCGAAAAAAATTCCGCCCTTCCCAAGGCAAAACCGGCTTCCCGCGAAGCCATGCGCCCCTTCACCCTGGTCAAGAATTTCACCTTCGTAAGCCTTATGGTGATCTTCGCCGGAACGGTATTCCTGTCGGTGGTGATAACCCACCGGGCCAAGACCATGCTTCTGCAGAAGAGCGAGGCATACGCGCTTTTATTGGCCAACAACCTGAACCACCAGATTTTTCTTCAATTTCTGATTCCGGCGGCCATCCGCTACGGAAAGATTCAGCTTCGGGACCCGATCCAGGCCGAGCTGATGGACAAGGTGGTTAGGGGCACCATTCACGGTTTCAACGTGGACAACGTCACCGTTTATGGCACCGACAACATAATTTCCTACAGCTTTGACAAAAAACTCGTGGGCAACGCCGTTCCGCCCGGCATAGAGTACCGGCTGGCCCTTACGGGAAATTCATCGTCAAAATTGGTTCAGCGGGGGCCCTTCTGGGCCATTTTGCTGGGAGTGCCCGAAGAGAGCAAGTTGAAGACCTTCGCGCCGCTCTTCGCGGAGGAGCCAATGGCCACCGTGACCCGGAGGGTTCTTGGGGTTTTCGAGATAGTGCAGGACCTTTCGGCGGACATCCGCACCATATTCCGCTTCCAGCTTCTCATCATCGCAGCCTCCACAGGGGTCATGCTCGGCCTCTTCCTTATACTCCGAATGTACGTCAAGCGCGGGGAGCAGATACTGTGGAGAAGGGCGGAAGAGCGCCTGAAGCTGGAAGACGAGCTGGCGGCGGCGGAACGAATGGCGGCCCTGGGGCAGATGGCCGCCTCGGTTTCCCACGAAATAAGGAACCCCCTGGGAATTATCAGGAGTTCGGCCCAGCTCCTTAAAAAAAGGATGCCCGAAGGAAACCAGGGGGCGAGATTCGCGGATGTCATAGTGGAGGAATCGAGCCGCTTAAACGACATCATAACGGATTTTCTGAACTTCGCCCGGCCCATAGAACCCAGGCTTTCGCCCTGCCGGGTGGACGAGGTGCTGGAAAAGAACATCGCCTTCCTGTCCGCCCGCATGGACGAGGAAAAGGTGAGGGTGATAAGGAACTACTCGCCCAACCTGCCCCATGTCATGGCGGACGCCAATCTTTTTTACCAGGCCTTTCTGAACATCCTCATGAACGCCATGCAGGCCATGCCCGAAGGCGGCTCCATAACCGTTGAGATAATGGCGGATTCCGAAAACCTCACCCTGTCCTTCACCGACGAGGGAACGGGCATCGATGACGCCGCCATCAAGCGCATATGGAACCCCTTTTTCACCACCAAGGAGAGGGGCAACCACCAAGGAGAGGGGCACCGGCCTTGGGCTTTCGGTGGTTAAAAACATAGTGGAGGCCCACAGGGGCCTTGCCTGGATAGAGAACGCCCCGGTGCGGGGCGCGTCGGTATGGATACAGATACCCATCGGGAGCGCTGATGGAGACAATCCTGATAGTTGATGACGAGAAAAATTACCCGCCTGTGATAGCTGCGGTACTGGAAGACGCCGGGTACGAGACCCTAACGGCCAATTCCGGCCAGGCGGCGCTCTCCATTGTGGAAAATTCCGACGTTGACCTTATGGTCACCGACATGAAGATGCCGCAGATGGACGGGCTGGAGTTGATGACCAGGGTCAAGCAGCGGGACCCGGACATCCCGGTCATAATGATGACGGCCTTCGGCACTGTGGACATGGGCCTGGAGGCCATGGACAAAGGGGCCGACAACTACATCTGGAAGCCTTTCCAGAACGAGCAGCTCATCCTTTTCGTCAAGCGCGCCCTTGACGTCCGCCGGGTGGTGAGGGAAAACCGCCTCCTGCGCGACCAGTTGGAAGGACAGTACCGCTTCGACAACATCATAGGCAAGAGCCGGGCCATGCTGGACGTGTTTTCCATCATCCGCAAGGTGGCCCCGGTCTCGGCCACGGTTCTGATCGAAGGCGAGAGCGGCACCGGCAAGGAGCTTGTGGCGAAATCCATCCACTTCAACAGCCCCAGAAGGGAGCGCCCCGTTGTGGCGGTGAACGGCGCGGCTCTCTCGGAGTCCCTTCTGGAAAGCGAGCTCTTCGGGCACGAAAAGGGAGCCTTCACCGGGGCCGCCGCCATGAAAAAGGGGCGTTTCGAGCTGGCCCACGAGGGCACCCTTTTTCTGGACGAGATCGGCGAGCTTTCCCCTGCCATCCAGGTGAAGCTTTTGCGGGTGCTCCAGGAGAGGGTCTTCGAGCGGGTGGGCGGCACCAGGGCCGTTGAGGTGGACATAAGGCTCATCGCAGCCACCAACCGGAACCTCAAGGCGGAAATGGCCAGGGGGGCCTTTCGGGAAGACCTTTTCTACAGGCTGAACGTGCTGCCCATCACCCTGCCGCCCCTGCGGGAGCGCCGGGAGGACATAAGGCTCCTGGTTTCCCATTTCATCAAGAAATACTCCCGCGACCGGTCGGGCGGGGTGGCCGTGACCGACCTCGACCAGGAGGTCGAGCGCATCTTCCACGAGTACCTCTGGCCCGGAAACGTGAGGGAGCTGGAAAACACCGTGGAGCGGGCCATCATACTCTGCTCCACCGACACCATAAGGGTGGGGGATCTGCCGGGCGAGCTGAAACACAATGTTCGCAACACCCTCCGCCTGGAGGACATCCCGGCTGACGCCAAGCTCTACGACACCCTGGAGCACGTGGAAAAGGCCATGATCTTAAGGGCTCTGCGAATGTCCGACAACGTGCAGAGCCACGCGGCGGCCATTCTGGGCATAGGCAAGAGCGGGCTCAACCAGAAAATCAAAAAGTACGACGACCTTGTCAGGAGCCTCGGCTCTCAGGACGCCAACCCGGCATGAAGGACTTACGGGGCTGTTCCAGTCGAACTTTAATATTTAATGATAACTGCAACTTGCACAAGGGTTCACGAACGTGAACCGGGGAAGCGGAAGGGCCTTCCAATGTTTTTATCCATAATTACAAGATATTATCTTGGAGGATGGGAAGCCGGGAACCGGGCGGTTCAAAATTTTGAACCGGGGCGATTTTTCGTATCTCTATAAATTTAAAGCAGTTATCCTGTAATCCGGTGGAGGGGTTCAAATTCATGAACAAGGGGCCACTCCGGGATGTGCCGCAAGGGGTTCTGACGCCTTCCGATCAAAAAAATCCCCCCAGGTTCTTGCCGCCTGCAACACATTGATTTTAAATCATTATTTTAGAAGACTCCGGCCCCTGAATTTTTTTTGGGGCGGTTTCCGAAGACTTGGCAACATTCTTGCATCTGATAATAAGCAACAGACGAAGAAAACTCCTCCTCTTCTTCCTCTGTCTCCCGACTCCTCCTCACGCGATGCCGCCATTTGGCGGCTTTCGTGTTTCCGGGGCCTGCGGCTCCCATAAAAAGAATTCACCGAAAAAAAATTTGGTAAAAAGGATCAATCTGGCAGGCTGCTTGCAAGTGATAAAAACAACAGACGAAGAACCCCCTCCTTTCTTCCTCTGTCTCCCGACTCCTCCTTTTTTTCCTCACGCGAAAGCCGCCGTTTTGGCGGCTTTCGTGTTTTTGCGGCATATCGAACAATAAAGCGCCCGAATAAAAAGGGAGGGAAGCTTAAAGCCCCCCTCCCTTCCTGAAAAACCCGGCTCGAAACGCCCTGCCCCTTGGGCTAATCGTCGGCATCCGAGGGATCGTCGCGCATGAACTGGCTTAGGGGCCTCACCACGTAGTGGCCCTTGATTCCGGAGGCTTCCTCGAAACGGTCGGCGGAAAGGCGCAGCATGACCCTCTTGGGCAGCTTGCCCGTGGCGTGCTCTATTGCCAGGTGATGACGGGGACGGAGCACCACCCTGACCAGGCCGCGACTCTTGGCCCTTGCGCGGGCCTTGACCGAGCGGTACATGCCGGGCGGAATGCGGATAAAGACCACGTCAACGCCGTCCCTTTTCTTCACGAAGCAGATCCGGGCAAGGTCCGTGCCTTCCAGGTCCTTGTCGTCGGATGCGATGTCGCCAGACGAGTAATCGCCCTCGTCGGACGCCCCTCCGCCCGAAGACCCCGAAGACCCCGTCGCCTCCTTCATCCTGTCGCCTATCCTGGCCATTGCAGGACCGGTCACCAGAAGAACCGCCGCCAGGATCACCACCGCGATGACAGCAAAACGTCCTTTCATGCCCTTCTCCTTGTTGGTATGGATGCGTGTTGCGGTACAACGGCCCTTGCCGTTTGAAGACCGGTTTGAACTGCGTGGAAGGATTTGAATTTATCATTCGCTCAAAATAGCTGTCAAGCAGGATGATTGCCACCCGGCTTTTCAGTGTTGGACGGGCTTTGCTGCGGCCTCCGTTTTTGCGGGGGCGGCCGCCTGGCCCTTGGCCTCCGCCGCGAGGCCCACTCCCTGTTTCAAAAGGGCCGACGAATCGGCGGCAAGCCCAAGAGCCTCTTGTGCCAGCGTTATGGCGTCCTTGTTGTACACGTCCTCAAGGGCTTTTTGGGCAGCCCCGGAAAAGCGGGCCAGGGCCTCGGAGGAGGTCTGCGCCACAACCGATTTCCGGGTGAATTTTTCATCCGCCGCCTTGGGGTCGGGGGTTTTGACAATGGAGGCCACCGCGCCGTCCATGACCCTTGCTTCGTACATGCACACCAGGGCCGCCTTTTCCATGTTCTCCTTTATTATGATCATGGCGGTCCGTTGCCTGTCGGGGGTGACTGCGGCCACCAGGGCGTCCATTTTGACAGCGAGGTCCGCGAGAATTTTGCCGTTTTCGGCCAGTTGGGCGGTGAGGCCCAGTTCCTTGGCAGCCACCCTGGGTTCCTCCTTTTTATCGCCGCATGACGAGAAAGAGAGAGCCAGGGCGAAAAGCAGGCAGAGGGCGATGAGGATGCGTTTCATGGGCTTTTTCTCCTTGATGAAAGAAGGCGTACGGGTCAGTTTTGGCCGGGGGCGGCCAGGGAGTTCCTGACGATTTCCAGGTCCCTTTGGGCCGGGGCGGAATCCGGCGACAATTCCAGCGCTTTTTCCAGGGCGCGGGCGGCTTCTTGAAGGCGGCCCAGCCGGGCCAGGGCAACTCCCATCCTGTGAAATGGCCGGTTATAACCGGGCGCGGCAAGGGAGGCATCCCGGAAAGAGGCCAGGGCCTCAACCTGCCTGCCAAGTTTTTCCAAGCTTATTCCTTTTTGAAGAAGAACCTCAGCCCTGTCAAGTGCCGGTGTTTCGGCATCCATCAGTTTTATGGCCATGTGGAATTCATCCGCCGCCTTTTCATGGCGGCCAAGGGCCGCCTGGGCTAGCCCCGCGCCGTAATGCCCCTCCGGGCGCTCTGGATGGAGGGCCGTTACCGTGAGGAAGCTAAGAAGGGCTTCCTTGTGGCGCTCCATCTGGACAAGGGCGAATCCCAGGGCCTGATGGGCCTCGGAAAGCCGCCCGTTGCGTTCAATGGCCTTGCGGAACGAGGCTGCGGCTTCTTCGGGACGGCCCTGGGCCAGGTACTCCACCCCAAGGTTGAAGAATCCGTCGGCAAGCGAGGGACTCAGCTCAGTTACGGCCCGGTAGTGGGCCAGGGCCTCGGCGGACCGGCCCCGGGCCGCAAGAAGGCGGGCCAGGTTGCCGTGGGCCATCCAGGCGGAGGGATTGCGTCTTATTGTGTCCCGCCACAGGACTTCGGCGTCCGAAAACCTTGCCGCGCCGGAAAAGGAGAGCCCGCCCAAGGCAAGGAGCAGAATGAGGCCGACAGCGATTCCGGCAGGGCGGATGGTCTTTACGGGCTGGATTTCGTCAGACGGCATGAACCGGCCTTGGGTGTGGGGAAGGGCTTGACAGGATCGGCTGGAGAGACTGCAAGATGCGTGCACATGGAAGGGCGATGAAACGCCTATTAGGCCGGAAACCGCAAATCAGGCCGTTTCGCCTTCAACATTCTTCTTTTTTTGCCTTTCCTGCCCGGAAGGCGCGACCTGGGGGGCTGAGGGCGATGAAACGCCGAGTAGGCCGGAAACCGCAAATCAGGCCGTTTCCGCCTTCAACATTCTTCTTTTTTGCCTTTCCTGCCCGGAAGGCGCGACCTGGGGGGCTGAGAGAGATGAGATGCAAGGCGCGCGAGCGAGCGGGGAGGGAGCGTACGCTTTTGTACGTGACCGACCCGCGAGGCGATGCGCAACACAGCAGCTCGCTCTCTCAGCCCCCTAGAAGTCGCCGGATTCTATACGCTCACAAAGAACACTGACTTCCCGCGAGACGTAGTCCCGGCTTTCCATGTGGCGTTCTATGGCCGACACCGCGTGGATCACGGTGGTGTGGCGGCGGTTCAAGGACTTGCCTATGGCCTGGCAGGACTGGTCGGTGTAGCGCCTGGCCAGGTACATGGCCACCTGCCTTGGGACGGCGTGCTGGGTCTTTCTGCTGTTGCCCGAAAGTTCCGAGCCTGCCATGCGGAAGTGGGTGCAGACCAGGTTGATTATGGAGCTCATGGTGAGGGCGCGCTGGCGGCTGGCCAGTTGGGAGGCCACCTGGCGGGCCAGGTTTTCGTCTGCGCTTACGTTCATGAGGGAGCAGCGGGTGAGGAGGCTCACCAGACCGAACTGGAGCTGGCGCACGTTGTCGGTGAGTTCCTGGGCCAGGGCGTAGAGCACCGCTTCGGGGAGCCTTCTGCCTTCGGCCTTTTTCTTTAAAATTCGCACGCGGGTGGCGAAGTCCGGGGGCCTGATGTCGGTGACCAGGGAGGCGCAGAGTCTGGAGCGCACGGTTTCGTGGATGCCCGGAAGGGAGCCCGGCTTTTCGGTGGAGGTGAATATGAGGCGTTTTCCGCTTTCCATGAGGCAGTCCAGGGCTTCGGAGAGCTCCACCTGGGTCTTGTCCTTGCCGCTTAGGTTCTGGACCTGTTCGAGGATAAGGGTGTCGCAGCCGTTTCTGTACCTGTCGCGGAATTCGCGGCGAGAGCCGTTTTGCAGGGCCTGGAGCATTTCCGTGTAAAAATCGTCCGCCGTGATGTAGAAGACCCGCTCCTTGGGGTTGGCGGCCAGGACCTGCCGTCCCACTGCCTGGGAAAGGTGGCTTTTTCCGAGTCCGGGCCTCGACCACAGGAAAAGTGGCAGGTTCGGGGATGAATCGCTGGCCAGGGCGCGGGCCGCGTTGAAGGCCAGGCTGTTGGACTCGCCCACCACGAACTGCTCGAAGGTGTGGTCAAAGCGAAGTATGTGTCCGGCCCAGGGGCGCACGTCCATTCCGGGAAGGCATATCTGCGCCGGTTGGAGCTGCTGCCCCGGTTGGGGCGCGGGCCTTCGCTCAACGGGGGTTTTGGCCCGTTGAGGCTCCACCACCTCAAGGCGTATGCCAAGGGGTTTCCGGGCGGCCTCTTTCAGGCAGTCTTCAATGTCGGCCTTGAAATTTTCCAGCACGTAGCGCTCCGCGAAAGGGTTTGGGCAGGACAGCACTACGCTTTTTGATTCCTCCCGAATGACGTTCATGGGTTCTATCCACATGCAGAAGCTGTGGACGGAAATGCGTCCGGCAAGGATTTCCTTGGCCCGGTTCCATGTGTCGATTGCATTTGCTGTCAGATTTTCAAGCATGGCGCCCTTGCGTGGTGGTGAGTTGTGGGTCTTTCAACAGCATGAATGAAAACGCGGACAAAAAGAAAGGCTTGCGGGGGAGGGGCCGCTCCCCTTTCCCAAAGAAAAGCCAATTACATGCAAGAGGTAATTACAAAACCTCCCGAAATGGCCAATTTTGCGTAGATTGAATGGTTCTGCGCGAAGCGACGGGCATGTCTGATTATCCCTTTTTTTGAAAAACAGAGCCCGGACGAACATCCAGGCGCGGGGAGATGCCAAGGCTGAAAGCCGTGACGCATCGCCCGGACCATTGGGAACAGATGTCCGAAGCCGAAAAAGCCCTGATTTTCCGGCAAATTGGTTGTGTCAATGAATTTAGAAGTGGTTGTTCAAGGCGTGACCTGCATTACGGGGCGCAATATAAACCCCGTTTCGGGCTTGGTCAAGGCAAATGGCCGGGGGTTTCATTTTTTTTCCAAGCCCTGATCAAGAGGTGCAAGAAAAAAATAATTAACCGAAATTTAACTAAATTTTTTTTACCGCCCGATCAATTGCCATGATTTTCGCCCCTTTGGGGCTATGGTTTCAATTCCATGGCGAACAAAGGGTTTTCCGGGTCCTCCGGGTTGTTGACGGAAAATGAAGTTTTACCAATCGCCGATTTTCTAGCTCATGCTCCTATTTTCAAACTTTCGACATGGAACTTGGCGGCCTGTTGATAAGCTGTCGCATTTTAATACCGGGACTAGTTTTTCCGGGGACCGGGGCGACCGGAAACAGGGCCAGGACATAGGCCCCGGAGTTAAAAATTATTGGTTATCAAATTAAAACAAATAGTTAAATTATAAAAACAATGTGATGAATACGACCGTTAGTGTTTATCGTGAAGTAATATAAAACATCTGTAAATGACAGGTCGGGATCGTGCCGGGCGCGGGCCTTGGGTGAGACAGGCTGCTGCGGCGGTCCCTGGCGGGTCAGGAAAAGAACCTTTTCCACCAGAATTCCTGGGCTTTTTCAAGCAGGGGGGCGAGCCCGGTCTGGAACAGGCGGTAGAATATCCTCCTCTCCCAGGCTGTGAGGGTCTGGAACGAGGGCCTGCCAGCTTTCTGGACGCCCACCCGGTCCCGCCCCACGTACCAGTATCTTGGGGAGTAGACTGGCCGCCCCATGCCCGAAAGGTGTTTCACCGACTCGGCCGCTCCCAGGCTGGCGGCGGTCCACACCCAGGGGCAGAGTTGGGCCACCGGGGCGTCCTCGTCCATGAAGGCCCTGAAATAGTCCTTTCGCCAGCCTGCGGCCTGGACGTAGAAGAGGTTGCCGAACCTGTAGCGCCTTGTCTCGAACAGCTCGCGGTACTTTTCGTAGGAATCGAGTTTCGGCAGGCCCTGGATGTCCTCCACCGAGGGCCCCTTTGGCCTTATGAGGCTCACGTTGGCCCAGGTTCCCGAAGGGACCACGAAAAGGGCGGTTTTGCCCAGCCTGGCCGCGTCCCGGAACACCATGAGGGAAAAGGCGAAATCGTCCGCAGCCGGAAAAACCAGGTCGCAGTTTTTGGCCAGGGCCGCCACCTTTTGATTTGAAAGGAGCCTGGGGTGGGAGCGCACGTCGGCTTCGGGGTTGATCTTGAGTATTTCCCCGCGCAGCACGTCCGCCTTTTTCCTGCCCAGGGTTTCCACGTTGCAGGTGATCTGGCGGTTCATGTTGGACGCCTCGTAGGAGTCGTAATCCACCAGATCGAAGCCCCCCACCCCGCTCCGGGCAAGGATCACCGCCACGGTGGCCCCTATGCCGCCGCACCCCACAACAAGGACCCGCGACCTTTTCAGGCGCTCCTGCTGCGCATCGGTCAGTATTCCGCGATTCCTGAGAAAAAGCTCGCTGTATGAGGGCATTCCTTGTCCTCGTTTCGGTTTTGAATGAAGATGCCTTTAAGACCGTTTCCGCCCTACAGGGCGGATATTGCCCCGCCTCATGTGAACCCGGCCCCGGCGGTGCATGCGTAGCAGTGATCCTCCACGGCCACGGGGAGGCCCTCGCCGAAGGGTTTGAAAAAATCGGCGGCTCGGATTTCCCGACCCGTTAGGGGCAGGTTGGCCGCAAGGTTGAAATCGCAGTCGTACAGGATTCCCCTGTGGTCGACGCAGAGGCTTTTGAGGCACATGAGGCCCTTTACCGTATCGGGGCAAAAGGCCTTTTCCAGCATGTTGAGGTAGCTTTCGCGCAGCCCCTCGCGTCCCAGGCGCTCCCGGAACCGTCCCAGGGGCATGTTGGCGAAGGCGAAAAGACCGTTGAAATGAAGGCCGTGGTCCTCCGAAAGGCGCTTTTTGAATATTGCGGAAATCTCGTTCTGGGCTTGCGGAAGTTCGGGGCCAAGGGGGTTCACTGCAAGATCGATAATGAGCCCCGAACCCGGAACCCCGTATCCGAGCGCGTTCAGTTTCCGCATGGCCGAAATGGCGAGATCAAAGGTGTGCCTGCCGCGCTGGGCCTCGAACTCCTCCCTGTCCGGGGAGGGGAAGGAGGCGATGATGCGGATTTTCCGTTCGGCGAGAAGCCCCGGCGTAACCCTGGCCGCCCTTGACACCAGGGCGGTGAGGTTGGTGCGGAAGATTATCCCGCACCGGCCTTTCAGGGTTTCCATCAAAAAGACCGCCGCTTCGGAAAATTCCGGTGCGCCGCCCGTTATGTCCACCAACGGAAAACCGGCCCTGTCCACCAAGTCAGCCACCTGCGCTGCGGTTTCAAGGGTCATGATGTCGGTTTCGCCGGGGCCCGCGTGGTGGTGGCAGTGGGAGCAGGCCTGGTTGCAGAAACTGCCCACGTTCACCAGGAGGGTTTCGGGCGCTTCCCGGAAAAGTGTCAGGCCGCGCAGGCCAAGGGTTTCGGCAAAGGGGGTCATTCGGTTGTCCGTAAACGCAGGGTCCTTTTTCGCGCCCCGGCAATGAATTTAAGGAGTTATAGAGGCCGGGAGCGGAATTCGCCAAAGGAGCATGATGATCCAAGTATCAAAGGAGGGGCTTTGAAGGCAACATTAATCGGGAGGCAGGGCGAAGGCATCGAAAAAAAGGGGGATTATTCTCTTGTCGGCGGGTATTCGTGCTGTGCGGATATTTACCCTCCCGGCGGCCTTCCAAAGGGCTTGAGCACGATGAGCCGGGACAGCCAGGATGCAAGAGGAACTCGGACGGCCTTATCAACCGAATGGCCTCCTTTTTACGTCTTTTCAATCCGGCTTTTCTCTCCCTATAGGCGTGGCCAGGGGGGCTGAGAGCGATGAAATGCTAAGGTTGGCGAGCGGAAAGGGAAGGACGCGTACTAAAGGTACGCGACGCGCCTTTCCGCGACGCCTGACGCCGCAGTTCGCGCTCTCAGTCCCCCTGGAAGATGTCGCGCCGGCCGGTGGCCTGATCTATCATGTAAAGAAGGGTCGCCTTTTTCCCCAGTTCATTTTTCAGCGTTTCCAGCCGGGTTTCGTCCACCGCGTGCATTCTTATGTAGGCGAAGCGCTTTCCTTGGGGGGCCCTGTCGTAGGTGGTGAGGATACTCACCATGCGGCCTCCGAATTTCCTTATCACGTCGGTGACTTCCCGGATGGAGCCGGGCCGGTCGTCGATGAGGAAGGCGAACTGGATGCCCTTTCCGCCCACGCCGGTGAGGGATATGATGACCTTGAAGATTTCCTTCTGGGTGATGACGCCCACCACCCTGCCCCTGTCCACCACCGGCGCCCCGCTTATGTTGTTTTCCAGGAAGAGCCGGGCGGCCTCCTCCACGGTCTGGGTGGGGCTTAGGGTCACGGGGTTTTTGCTCATTATTTCGCTGATTTTTATGCGGTTCAGGAGGTACAGGAGTTCGTGGACATCCAGGGTGGAGGCGTCGGAGGCCGAGGCGCGCTTCATGTCGCGGTCTGTGACCACTCCCGTGAGCCTGCCGCCGTCGGTCACCGGAACCATTAGGACGCTCTTTTCCTTCATGATCCTTGCGACCTCGGACATGGACGTTCCCACGTCAACGGTTGTCGCGTCCTTGTGCATCCAGTCCCTTACCAGCATGATTCCTCCTCCTTCGCAAATGCTCCCCGATTGCGAGGCTTATGTGGAAAAGACGCCCCGGTCATTGTTTTTCGGCATGGGCGGCCTGATACGGGAAATGTTCGGGATGGTACCTTCGGAATATCCGGTCGACGGTGCCTTTCAGCCGGTCCGTGTCAGCGCCCTTTTTCACCACCGCCTCGAACAGGCCGGTTTCCCCAAGGGTGTCCGGCTCGAAGGAGTAGAGGACCACCGGAATGCGGATCGCCTCGCGGCTGAGAAGGGCCATCACCGTCAGATTTTCCGAACAGGAGATTTCCGGGTCCACGATGACCAGATCCGGCCTGTCGTCACCTTTTAGCATTCCTATGACCTGGTTGCAATCCCTGGCCACGCCCGCCCTGTATCCCCGGTCCGCGAATTCGCGCCGCAGAAGCTCGCTCACGTTGGAGTTCCTGTCGGCGATCAGTATGTATAATTTTTTTTCAGCCATATTTTATAGCCCCGTGGGCTTTAAAGCCTGTTTAAACGGCCTTCCACGCTCCTCGCCGGGAAAGGCCTTCACCCGGCCCCTGTCGGCGGGAAAGGCGGCCCTTTCCGGAAAAGCCATTGGATGGCGCGATGAAGGCGCTGCAATTACTTCAAAATTAAGGCAACTTGCGTACCACAGGAAAGGGGCGGGGGAAAATTGGCGCGACAGGCGGATTCCATATAAAGGTGAAGGCGGCAAAAGGGGTTTTGGGGGATGAGGGGCGTCAAATATTTTTACATCCTGTAAAGATTGCCCTCGGAGGATGTGTAAAAACCGGCAATGGCTTTTACAAAACTGGTTCAAGAAACTGATTCAGGACACTGATGTTTTGATCTTCAAGTCGTATTTTTCTATTTTGGAAAGAAGGGTGGGGCGGGAAAGGCCAAGGAGCTTGGAGGCGCGGGTCCGGTTTCCGCCTGAAAGGTCCAGGGCCTGGCGAAGTATAATGGCTGCGAAATGATCCATAAAGGCCTCGAAGTCCTGGGGATCGGCCTGGGTAAGCCGGAGGCGGATCCAGCGGCTGACGGCGGAATCCATGTCTTCGAGGGTTTCCGGGATAGCGCGCCCTTCGGCGGCCTGGTCTCCGGTGGCCCTGCCCACCTCGCTGACATCCAGGGGAAGCCCCCGTGAGAAAATGAGGGCCTTTTGCACGGCGTTGGAAAGCTCCCGGACGTTGCCCGGCCAGTCGTGATCAAAAAGCACCTTTCTTGCGGCATCCGTGATGCCGGGGGTGGGCAGGCCCATTTCCCTTCCGTGGAGGGCGAGAAAATAGTCGGCCAGAAGGCCGATGTCCTCCTTCCTCTCCCTTAATGGGGGAAGGGACAGGGAAACCACGTTAAGGCGGTAGTAGAGGTCCTCCCGAAACCTTCCGTCCGCCACCGCGTCTTCCAGGTTCCGGTTGGTGGCGGCGATTATCCGCACGTCCACCGGAATGGGCTCGCGCCCGCCCAGGCGCTCTATCTTTCTTTCCTCAAGAAGACGCAGGAGTTTCGCCTGGATGTTGAAGGGCATGTCGCCGATCTCATCCAGCAGAATGGAGCCCTTGTTGGCCCTTTCGATCTTGCCCACGCGGCGTGTGGCGGCCCCGGTGAAAGCGCCCTTTTCATAGCCGAAAAGCTCGCTTTCCAGGAGCGTTTCGGGAATGGCCACGCAGTTGATGATGAGAAAGGGCTTGTCGGCCCTGGTGGAGTGCTGGTAGAGGGCCCTGGCCACGAGTTCCTTGCCGGTGCCGGATTCGCCCCTTATGAGCACCGTGGCGTCTGTGGCCGCCACCCTGCCTATGGCCTTGTAGATGTTCTGCATGGCCGGGCTCGCGCCTATGATGGCGTCGCCGGTGGGGCTTTCGGGGCCCTCGCCCACAGCCACCGGCTCCTGCATGAACCTTCCGGCCTGAAAGGCCTGGGAGATGAGGGAAAGCACCGAGGCCACATCGAAGGGCTTCAGCACGTAATCGAAGGCCCCCAGCTTGGTGGCCTCTATGGCTATGTCGGTGGTGCCGAAGGCGGTCATTATGATGACCGGAAGCCTTGGGGCGATCTTTTTTATCTCGGTGAAGGCGGCGAGACCGTCCATCCCCGGCAGGCGCACGTCCATTATCACGCAGTCCGGCCTGTGAATGGAAACCGCCTGTATCCCGGCCTCGCCCGTGGAGGCGGTTATGGTGTCGTATCCCTCCAGCTTCAGTATCTTCTCGAAACTGGTGCGCAACTGGGCGTCGTCGTCAACGATCAGGAGTTTTCCCAAGTGCCGGTCTCCTTCAATGGAACTTTAAGGACAAAGGTTGCGCCGCTTCCGGCGGTGGACAGAATGCGGATGCTCCCGCCGTGTTCATCCATCACCCTTTTGGCGATGGAAAGCCCCAGGCCCGAACCTTCCTCCTTGGTGCTGAAAAACGGCTCGAAAATTTTTTCCGCAAGCTCCGGGCTTATTCCGGGTCCGTTGTCGGAATATTCCACGCTCACGAACCCGCCGCCTTCGGGGGTGTTTTCCACACTTTCCCGTATGCTTATTTTTCCGCCCTGGGCCATGGCCTCGCAGGAGTTGACCAAAAGGTTGGCCAGTACCTCCTTCAGCTGCTCCGGGTCGGCCTGGGTGGGGGGGAGCCTTTCCCCGCGCTCGACGGAGACCTTCATGCCGTAGGATTCGAGCCTGTGCCGGAAAAGGGCCAGGGTGGCGTCCACAACGTCCGAAAGGCTCAAGCTCTGCATCTTGAGCCGGGGCGGGCGGGCGAACTCCAGGAAATTGGCGATGATGGTGTCCAGGTGCCCGATTTCCTCGGAAATGACCTCGAAGTCCTCCTTCTGAACCGGGTTGAGCGAAAGGCTTCTTTCCAGGGAAAAAAGGCGCATCTTGACCGACGTGAGGGGATTTCTGATGCTGTGGGCCACACCGGCGGACAGCTTTCCCACCATGGCGAGTTTTTCGGCCTGGATCAGGTGCTCCCGGCTTTGCTCCAGCTTGGCCAGAGACTGCCTCCGGTCCTCCATGAGGCGCTTGACCTTTTTATCCAGGGCGTCCACCTCATCCCGGCAGAAAGGATCATCGGGCGAGGGCTTTTCCGGCAGGGCCAGCCGCCTTATGGGGGCCAGAACCTGCCTTGAAAGCACAAGGGCCAGCAGAAGGCCCAGTAGGACTCCAGCCGGGAGAGCCACAAGCCCGACCGCCGACACCCTGCGGGCAAGGCCCTCGTAGCGGTGCCTCGCCTCGCTCAGGCTCGCCTCGTGGACCTTCCTGTATTGCTCGCACAGGCTGACAATGGACCGGAACTGGTCCCTGACCTTCCAGTGGGCGATGGCCGCCTCCTGCTTTTCATTGTTCACATAAAGGGATATGACCCGGTCCCTGTCTTGGGAATAGCGGACATAGCCGCCTTCGATCCGGTTGAGGATGGCCCTGGCGTGGCCCGTACCGTCATAAAGACTTGCCTCCCGGAGTGCGCTTTCAAACATCGCGCGCCTTTCCGCCAGCCTTGCAAGCCATTCCCTGTCACCGCTCAAGGCGAAATATGTGATATAACCCTTTTGCATCACAAAGGTCGATTCCAGCCTCTGGGCCGACACAAGGGAGGCGAGGTCCCTGGCCATGGCCTTTGTATAGTTTTCCTGGGCCGTGCGTAAAAACCACGCCGTGGCGA
Organism: Deltaproteobacteria bacterium; assembly: GCA_016235345.1. Lineage (NCBI taxonomy): Bacteria > Pseudomonadati > Myxococcota > Myxococcia > Deltaproteobacteria bacterium. Next base: position 106,504 of record JACRLG010000013.1, read on the forward strand.
TGGCCGTGGTGGCGTTCACCGCCACCACGGCAAAAAGGAGAACGTAAATCCTTCGTCTCAACGATAAAAAAGGCATGGCTCGTTCGGGCCTTGGGCTGGATTCTCTGAAAGGCCGGTTAAAGGGGACTGCGGCGTCTTTCTGGCCTGTCCCCAAAAAAAATATCGGATAATGCGGGAATAAAGCCCATTTCACGCACTAAAGTCAAGAATTATGCGGGCGGACGCATTTGGAAAAAGTCGGCAGTCGGCAGTTAAAAACCTGGGAGCGCGGGCGGCCTGCCCGGTCCGCCCGAACACAGCCAGATGCATAAAACAGGATTTTTGGCATAAAGTGTGCTTAAATATGATATGGCCGCTATGGCGGCGGCCACGTCGGGCTCAAAAGATAATGCGGCTATGAACTATTTTCAGCTTTTTAATGGGGGAAGAAACGAGAAAAGCCACGTCTTTCGTCATACCGGCGAAAGCCGGTATCCAGTCTTTTGCCGTTTGCAACTTTTTTCTGGACCCCGGCCTCCGCCGGGGTGACGACCCTTGGCAATTCTTTGACTTTTCTTTTCACAACTATCGCCTTAAACTGAGAATAGTTCTGTGCCACGAAAGACAATAACGGAGCCGGGGAGGTATCCGGCTTTCCATGCCCATCCATAAAAGGGGCGAATATGAAGTCTTCCGATCATTACCAGCCCATGAAGTTCAAAATACTGGCCAGCATGCTCCTGGTTCCGTTCTTTCCCTTTCTGCTGGCCACTGTTGTGGGCTTTTATTACTTTTCCGAGTACGCCCGCAACATCACCGAAACCAAGCTCCAGCGGATAGTGAACGACCACGGCCACATCATAGAGACCTTCCTGGCAAGCCGCAGGGCGGACCTCGCTTTTGTGGCCGACTCCTACCAATTTGAAGACCTTTTCGACGAAAACAAACTGGAAAGGATTTTCGTCAATCTCAACAAGAAATCAGACGCCTTCGTCGACCTGGGTGTGTTCGACCACACCGGCCTCCACGTGGCCTACCACGGCCCCTACAGGCTGGCGGGCAAAATGTACGACAAGACCCAGTGGTTCCGGGAGGTGATCCAAAAGGGCTACTACATCTCGGATATCTACTTAGGATTCCGCAACGTTCCCCATTTCGTGGTGGCCATAGCCAAGACCGAGATGGGAAAAACCTGGGTTCTCCGGGCCACCATAGACACCCAGGCGTTCACCGACGTGGTGGAGGAGATAAGGGTGGGCAAGACCGGGGAGGCCTACATCATCAACGAACAGGGGGTGTTCCAGACAAGCAGGCGCTCCGGCGGCGACCTCTTGGAAAAGGACCCGGACGCCCCCAGGTACCCCGTGGCCTCGGTGGGTTCCCGCCCGGTAAGGCTGGAGGATTCCCTCGGCAACGACTACATAGTGGTGACCTCCTGGCTGAAAGACCACCAGTGGCGGCTGGTGGTGCGCCAGGCACGGTCCGACGCCTACCAGGAACTGCGCCGGGCCCGCCTCCTGGTGATCATAATCTCCTTCTTGGGCGGCATCCTTCTCCTGGCCACCGCCCTTTACATGTCGGGCCGCATAGTGAACCGCATAAAAAAGGTGGACCAGGAAAAGGTCTCCCTCGACCAGCAGCTCGTGATGGCGGGCCGCCTTGCCGAAATAGGCGAAATGTCCTCCGGCTTCGCCCACGAGATCAACAACCCCCTGCAAATCATAAGGGCCGAAACCTCCCTGATCGAGATGATCCTTCCCGACCTGGAAAAACGCTGCAACCTGGGCGAAAACGAGGATTTCAAGGACATAGGAGACTCGGTGCGACAGATACAGCTCCAGGTGGAGCGCTGCGCCGACATCACCGCAGCCATTCTCAAGTTCGCCCGTAAAAAGGCCGCAAGCGCGGAAAAAACAGATCTCGCCGCTTTCGTGCCCCAGGTCTGTCGCATGGTGTCCAAAAAGGCCGAGGTGGAAGGCGTGGTCCTGGCTCTGGACATCCCCGAAGACGTCGCCTTCCCGGTCAACGCGGACCAGTCCCAGTTCCAGCAGGTCCTCCTGAATCTCATAAACAACGCCATGTACGCCGTGACCTCCCTCCACGGATGCTCCGGCAAGGGCACCGTGACCGTTTCGGTGAGCCACCGCGACAACAGGGTGGCCGTGGCGGTCTCCGACAACGGCATAGGCATAGCCGAAGAAAACATGGACAAGATATTCACCCCGTTTTTCAGCACCAAGCCGGTGGGGCACGGCACGGGCCTGGGCCTTTCCATCTGCTACGGCATCATCAACAAGATGGGCGGCACCATAGAGGTCAAAAGCGGGGCGGATAGGGGCACGACCTTCACCGTCCTCCTTCCCCTGGCGGCGTGAGAGCGCGAGCTGCGGCGTCAGGACGCGGAGGTGAAAAGAAAAGAGAAAGGACAAAAGCAAAAAGGGAGGGGCCTGGGAGCGCGGGCGTCCCGCCCGCTCTTTGCCTTGCAGGAGTCCGGCATGACGTGGTAAGATTATTTTTGCGGTCGCTTTTTGGGCCGCATAATCCCTCCGCTACCCATGAACATAGAACGCATTGATTTTATACAAGAAAATCCGGACAAAAACATGAAACTTCTTCTGGTGGACGACGAACAAAGGTTTTTGCAGACAACCCAAAAACTTCTGACCAGAAAGGGAATTGCGGCGGAAACCGCTGATTCCGGCGAAAAGGCCCTGGCCGTACTGGAAGAAAAAGACATCGACGTGGTCATCCTGGACGTGAAAATGCCCGGAATGGACGGCATAGAGGTTCTGCGCGAAATAAAGCAGAAGCATCCCCTGGTGGAAGTGATAATGCTCACCGGCCACGCCACCCTGGAATCCGCCGTGGAGGGCTTGAAGGCCGGGGCCGAAGACTACCTCATGAAACCCTGCAGCATAGACGCCCTTGTGGGCAAGGCCATCGAAGCCTTTGAAAAACGCATGATGAGAACCGAAAAGGCCCTGGCCGGAATAATCAAGGAAGGCTGACAGCCCCTGAAACAAGAGGATAGGCGGCCCGTGCGCCTGGTAAACGGGCCGGAAAAAATCCCCTCAAAACCCCCACCTGACCCCAAAGTCCGCGCCGCCCGGTTTTTGCCCCCGGTTTTCGGTTTTTTGCATAGATTTTCGGCTGGTTTGGCTTGACCTTCAATTCCGCTTGGAGTAAATCCTTCAGTTTGCTACCGGCGAAGCCGGTGGGACTGAAAGGCGGGAGACCCAATTGAAAACCGAAGCGGAAAACAGGCGGGAAAAACTGGCGGCCATCAAGGCAGCAGGCGCTGACGCATACCCCAACGATTTTAAAGTCACCCACACCGTGGCGGACTTAAAGGAAATAATCGACCGCGACCCCGGCTCCCTCACCGAGGACGGCCCGGAATTCGCCGCAGCCGGGCGTCTCATCGCCGTGAACCGCTTCGGCAAGGCAGCCTTCATGCGCTTCCGGGACCGCACGGGCCAGCTCCAGGTATATCTCCGCAAGGACCGCATGGCCGAAGACGCCTTCGCCCTGGGAAAGACCTTCGATATCGGCGACATGGCGGGTTTCACCGGCAGCCTTTTTCAGACATCAACCGGCGAGTGGACCCTGCTGGTTTCCGGCGCAAGGCTTCTGGTCAAGGCCTTAAAGCCCCTTCCGGAAAAATTCCACGGCCTCAAAGACCCGGAAAAACGCTACCGCCAGCGTTATCTCGATCTCATGGTCAACATGGATGTGAGGGAAATCTTCCTTCGCAGAAGCCGCATGGTTCAGGAAATCCGCAATTTCCTCTGCGAGCGCGACTTCCTGGAGGTGGAAACCCCCATGATGCAGGCCATTGCGGGCGGGGCCGAGGCCAAGCCCTTCAAGACCTATCACAACGCCTTAGGCATGGACCTTTTTCTCCGCATCGCACCGGAGCTTTACTTAAAACGCCTTGTGGTGGGGGGCCTGGAGCGGGTTTTCGAGATCAACCGCAATTTCCGCAACGAGGGCATCTCCACCCAGCACAACCCGGAATTCACCATGCTGGAGTTCTACCAGTCCTACGCCACCTACGAGGACCTCATGAGCCTCACGGAAGACCTCTTCGTAAGGGTGGCCAAGGCGGTGACCGGCTCTGCCAACCTGGTCTACCAGGGCCGGGAAATAATCCTCACCCCGCCCTGGAAACGCATCACCCTCCATAACGCCCTGTGGGAAATGGGCGACGTGCCGAAGGAAATCCAGGGCGACCGGGAAAAGCTCCTGGCCTTCGCGGCCTCGCGGCAGGTGCCCGTGGACCCCAAGGCCAAGCTGGGAAAAATCCTCACCAAGCTCTTCGACGTCCTGGTGGAGCCCCAGCTAATCCAGCCAACCTTCATCACCGCCTACCCGGTGGAGGTGTCGCCGCTTTCGAGGCGCAACGCCAAAAACCCGGACGTCACCGACCGTTTCGAGCTCTTCATAGCAGGCCGCGAAATCGCCAACGGCTTTTCCGAGCTGAACGACCCCGACGACCAGAGGGGCCGTTTTTGCGACCAGGTGCGCGAGCGCGAGGCCGGCGACGAGGAGGCCCACAGCATGGACGAGGACTACGTGGAGGCCCTGGAATACGGCCTTCCGCCCACAGCCGGAGAGGGCATAGGCATTGACAGGCTTGCCATGCTGCTGACGGATGTCGCCTCCATAAGGGAGGTGATCCTGTTCCCGCTTTTGAAGGACTCCGCCAAAGCCGGGCAGGACGAATGACCGGAGAACGGTTTTCGGGCGCGCCCTTGCGGCGCGGCCCGGCTTGCCGGAAAAATATGCCAGCCCGTTTAAAAAGGCTGAACATGAAGCCTGTCTAAAAACGATGAAGAGCAAGGAAGGCTGGCTTGGCCGGGGAGGCCGTGTACTAAATGTACATAACGATCCGGACAAGCCAGCCTGACACAGCTATTCGCGTTTTTAGACAGGCTGTTAAAAAAACCTCTTCCAGGGAAAAGCCCCCCTCCATCCATGTCCTTTGAATCCTTCATCGCCGGGCGTTACCTTCGCGCAAAGCGCCGGGAAGCCTTCATCTCTCTCAACACCCTGATCTCCACCGGGGGCGTGGCCCTGGGCGTCATGGCCCTGGTTACGGTTATCGCGGTGATGACGGGCGCCGACAGGCAGATGCGCAAGAACATCCTGGGGATATCCTCCCACGTGAGCGTCATGCGCTACGGCGGGGACATGGCCGATTACCGCCGGGTGCTGGACAGGGTGGCAAAGGTTCCGGGCGTCACCGCAGCCGCGCCCCAGATCATGACCCAGGTGCTGGTGAAAGGCCCCCAGGAAAGCGCGGGGGTGGTTCTTTACGGCATCGATCCCGTGGCCGGGGGCAGGGTCACGGATCTGGCGCCCTTCGTCAAGCGGGGCTCCATGGAGGGCCTCATGCCGGAAAAAGCGGTGGACGGTCGCCCCGGAATCATCCTGGGCCGCGACCTCGCCCTCCAGCTTGGGGCCATAACCGGAGACCTCGTGGCCCTGGTGGCCCCGTCCACCACCCTCTCGCCCATGGGCGCGGTGCCCACGGTAAGGCGCTTCCGGGTGGCGGGCATCCTGGATTCGGGCTGGTTCCAGTACGACGCCACCTTTGCCTGGATTCACATCGCAGAGGCCCGGAGCCTCTTGCGAATGGGCGACGCGGCCACATCCATCGAGGTGGCCATAAAAGACCCTGGCCGGGCCAAGGAGGCGGCTGGCGAAATCTCTGGCGCCCTGCCCGGCTTTCCCTACCACGCCGAAGACTGGATGAGCCGCTACGGCCCCCTGTGGGAGGCCCTGGCTTTGGAAAAGCTGGCCATGTTCGTGATCCTCCTGTTCATCGTGCTGGTGGCGGCCTTCAACATAGCAGGCACCCTCATCATGATGGTGATGGAAAAGCGCCGGGACATAGCGATACTCAAAGCCATGGGGGCCACCGGAAGAAGCATCCTTTCCATCTTCGTGATGAACGGCATGACCATAGGTGCGGTGGGAACCGCCATCGGCGTGAGTTCCGGCCTTATCCTGTGTTTCCTGCAGGAAAGATACCAGATAGTGAGCCTGGACGCCAAGGTCTACCCCTTCGGGGCGCTTCCCGTGGCGGTGGAATTCTGGGACGTGGCGGCAATCGCGGGCGCGGCCATGGTAATCGTGTTCGCGGCCACCCTTTACCCCGCCTGGCAGGCGGCAAGGCTGGAGCCGGTGGAGACCATCCGGTACAGCTGATTTCATCGGGGAAAAACGTGACCGAAGAAGAGACAGGCAGCCAGGGCGGCGGCGGAGCGGTTCCGCGCATGAAGGCCCTTGGGCTCTCCAAGGTGTTCAATTCCAAGGAAGAGCCCATCCGCATCCTGTCGGACCTCGACCTCACGGTGGAGGCCGGGGACTCCGTGGCCGTGGTGGGGGCTTCGGGCATAGGCAAGAGCACACTGCTTCACGTCCTGGGTGCGCTCGACAGGCCGGATTCCGGCAAGCTCTTCGTGGACGGCGAAGACGTTTTCAGCCTCCCCGATAAGGCCCTGGCCCGGTTCAGAAACAGGGCGGTGGGCTTCGTTTTCCAGTTCCATCATCTTCTGCCCGAATTCACGGCACTGGAAAACACCGCCATTCCCCTCATGATATCGGGTGTCGGCAAAAAGGCCGCCAAGGACAGGGCAAAGGAAGTGCTGGACCGGGTGGGCCTGGGCCACCGCCTGGGCCACAGGGTTTCCGAGCTTTCGGGCGGAGAGCAGCAGAGGGTGGCCCTGGCCAGGGCGCTGGTGGGCGATCCGGGCCTTCTTCTGGCCGACGAGCCCACGGGAAACCTGGACGAAAAAACCGCAGGGAAGATTCACGAGCTTCTGGTTTCGCTCAATGAAAACCTTGGCATGACCCTTATCGCGGTTACGCACAACCCGGCCTTTGCCGCCCTCATGCGCCGCCGGGTCACCCTTTCGGAGGGCCGCATCGCGGAATTGTGAGAATCTTCATGGTTCTTTGGGGCCTTGGGGAATTTTGATACAATATTAGAGGCTGTTTCCAAAAAAACTTTTGCATTCGGTTGCGCCTTCATCCCCTCCGACTGTGTTGCGCTCCTTGCGGAATACGTTAAGTATTCCTCAGTCGCGCGCCTTGTCGGCGGGGCGAATTCGCAACCTCGGTGCCACAAATTTTTTTCGGAAACAGCCCCTAAGCGGAGCATGGTTCTTTTCCAAATTTTCAAGGGAATCTGGCCGGGGTGAGAAATACGACACTCCTCCTTCTCCAACGTTTTCAGGAGTCCAAAAAATGGAACTAAACCCTGCTCCCCGTAATAGGTTGATGTAAGGCCCAAGTTCGTATACACCATGCCCGATGCCCGTGACTTTACGGGGAAACCCGGCAGGCGGCGGTGGAAAACCAAGGATCGAGACGCTTAACAAGGGGTTTTGCGATGAAAAGACATTTGACGGGTCTGGTCCTTTTTCTGACAACGGTCCTGTGCGCCGCGCCCGCGCTGGCGGAAGAGCCGGTGAAGGTGGTGGTGTTTCCGTTTTCGGTGTACTCGGCGGAGCCCCTGCCCCAGCTTCCGGCCGTCATCGCTGAAAACCTGAAAAGCGGCATGGCCAGGGAGGGGGCGGCGGCAACGGTGGCCGACAAGGCGCTTCCCGAAGGCCCGCTATCCGCCAGGACCGTGGCCGAACAGGCCCCAGGAGCCGATTACGGCGTATGGGGCAGCTTTTCCAGGGTGGGCGACCGCTACAGCCTGGACGTCACCGTCATGCCCCTTTCCGGCGCAGAGCCCCCTTGGTCGGTCTATACCGAAGGCGTGGGCATGGACAGCCTCTCCGGCAAGGTCGGCGAACTTGCCGCAAGCATATCAAACCGGGTCCTTGGCATCAGAAAGGTGGCCCGCGTGGTCATCGCGGGCAGCAAGCGCGTGGAGCCCGAAGCCATCCAGAGGGCCATAAAGACCAAGGCCGGGGAAACTTACCGGGAATCCGTGCTCTCCGAGGACATAAGCTCCATCTTCGGCATGGGGTATTTCGAGGACGTTATGGTGGAGGCCGACGAGGCCCCGGAAGGAATAGTGGTCACCTTCACCGTGGTGACCAGGGCCACAGTGCGCCGGGTGAGTGTATCCGGCTACAGGGTTCTGGACCGCGAGGAGGTCGAACAGGCCCTGGACATCAGCCGGGGCTCCATTTTGAACCAGGCCCGCATCGAACAGAACATGGGCAAAATTCGGGCGCTCTACCGGGCCAAGAACTATCTCAATGCGGACATCACCTACAAGATCATCCCTTTTGAAAACGACGAGGCCGACCTTGAATTCATAATATCAGAGGGCGACAAGGCCTATATCCGGGAAATCCGGTTCACGGGAGCCAAGGCCTTTTCGGAGAAAAAGCTTAAGGGCCTTTTGAAGACCAAGGAAAAAGGCTTCTTTTCATGGATGACATCGTCCGGCTCCCTCGATCCCGACGATCTTAAAATGGACGCAGCCCGGCTCACCGCCTTCTACCACAACAACGGCTACGTGACCGCCAAGGTGGCCGACCCGGTTCAGACGGTCAAGGGCTCGTCCATCGAAATCAGCTTCAAGATAGTGGAAGGCGAGCAGTACCGGGTGGGCACGGTGGACATTTCGGGCGACCTTATAGCGCCTGCGCCCGAACTCATGAAAAAGATAAAAATAGGCAGGGAGAAGGTTTACAACGCGGAAATCCTGCGGGCCGACATACTTGTCCTTTCCGACATGTATTCCGACGCGGGCTATGCCTATGCCGACGTTTCGCCCGTCACCTCCCTGGATCACGAAAAGCGCATAGTAAACATCAGCTACGCCATAACCAAGGGGCATCAGGTCACCTTCGAGGAAATCCGCATCACGGGCAACACCAAGACCCGCGACAGCGTCATACGCCGGGAGCTTGCGGTCCAGGAAAAGGGGCTCTACAGCGGCACGGCCTTGAAGAGGGGGCTTTCCAACATCTCCAGGCTGGATTATTTCGCGGACCTCAAGGTCGATACGGCCATGGGAAGCTCCGACGACAAGATGATCCTTTCCCTTGGGGTGGAGGAAAAACCCACCGGCACCTTCAGCTTCGGCGGCGGCTATTCCAGCGCGGACAACGCCTTTTTCATGACCTCCATAGGCCAGAGAAACCTCTTCGGGCGCGGCCACACCTTAAACCTCCAGGCCCGGATAGGAGGCAGCTCCACCCTCTACAACCTGGCCTTCACCGAGCCCTATTTCATGGGAACCAGGCTTTCCACGGGGATCGACCTTTACCGCTGGGAAAAGGAATACGACGACTACACCAAGCTGTCCAACGGCGGACGCCTCCGCTTCGGCTACAAGCTGACCGACAACTGGCGCATAGGATGGTCCTACGGCTACGAACTGGCCGACATCAGCGAGCTGACCGAGTACGCGGCGGCCTCCATTGTCCAGATGGAGGGAGAGAACGCCGAGAGCCTGGTGTCGTTCAACCTTTCCTACGATTCGCGCAACCGCTTCTTCAACCCCACCAAGGGCAACTACGAGCGCTTCACGGTTGACTACGCGGGCGGCTTTCTGGGCGGCGACATAGCCTATACCAAGTACACACTGGAAGGCGGGGTCTACATCCCGCTCATAGGCGACCTTGTGGGCTTCGCCCACGCCGAGGGCGGCTACATAAGGGAAAATTCCGACGGAATACTTCCCATCTACGAGCGATTCTACCTGGGCGGCATCAACTCCCTTCGCGGCTACTACTGGGACGAGCTGAGCCCGCTGGATTCCACCGGGGCCGAGATAGGCGGCAACAAGTACGTGCAGGCCAACCTGGAGCTTCTGTATCCCATAATCAAGCAGGTCGGCCTCGTGGGCGTACTTTTCTTCGATACAGGCGACGTTTACGACAACGAGGAGGACATAGACCTCGGAGACCTTTACCAGTCCTGGGGCCTGGGCGTAAGATGGTACTCGCCCATGGGGCCCATAAGGCTGGAGCGCGGCTTTCCCATCAACCCGCCTGACGGGGTGTCCACCGAGGGACGCTGGGAATTCACGATGGGCACGGCTTTCTGATGCAGGTTTAGAGGTGGGATCAGGGGATGTTTAAGCATCTTTCGGACTTCAATTTGATGTCGAAGCGGGCCGGGGCCTTTTCCCGGAACGCAAAGCGACTTTTCGGACAAATCATGAAAGGGATGGAATAATGTTTAAGAAAACATCAATCTTCATCTTCCTGGCGGCCATGCTGGTCGCCGGAAGCTCACCCGCCATGGCGGAAAAAATTGGAGTTGTCGACATGCAGCGGGTTCTCAACATGTCCAATGCGGGCAAAAACGCTTCCGCCACCTTGAACGCCAAGGGCGAGGCCATGGAAAAGACCCTCACTGCCAAGCGCAACGATTTCGAGGAAGAGCGCAAGGGCTTCGAGAAAAAGGCCGCCATGATGTCCGCCGAGGCCCGCGAGGACAAGCAGCGCGAGCTTCGCATCAAATACACCGACCTTAGGGACCTTGAAAGAAAGTACGCCGAGGAGCTTAAGCGCCTGGAGTCGAGCCTTCGTGAAGGCATCCTGAATGAAGTCATCGAAATGATGGAGGAAATCGGCAAAAAGGAAGGCTACTTCCTCATCATGGACAAGATGGAGGCGGGCGTGGTCTTTTCCCAGCCCTCCCTGGACCTCACCGACCGGGTCATAAGGGACTTCAACGCAAGGTGGAAACCCAGGGCGGCTGCGGCCAAGCCTGCGGCCAAGCCCGCCGCCAAGCCCGTCGCCAAGCCCGTTGCCAATAAATGAAGCCCATGAGGCTTTCGGACATAGCCGAAGCTGTGGGCGCGACCTGCCTTTCGGACCCGGACTTTACGGTGGCCGGTGTTGCGCCCTTTGAAACCGCAGGCGAAACCGAGCTTACATGCGCGGCGAGCCCCAGGTTCTTGAAGGAACTCGCCGGTTGCCGGGCCGGGGCCCTGATACTTCCCGTTTCGGCGGAGGCCCCCCCCGGCGTCCGGGTTCTTGCAGCGCTTAATCCCCTGGCCGCCTTCGCCAGGGCCATATCCCTGTTTCACCCAAAGGTCATAAGGGAAGGCGTCCATGCCTCCGTGGCGGTGGGCGCTGATTTCAGGGCGGGCGAGGGCCTCTTTGCCGGTCCGGGGGTCGTGATAGGCGACAAGGTCAGCCTTGGCAGCCGGGTCTGCCTTCATCCCAATGTGGTCCTGGGCGACGGAGTGGTCCTTGGCGACGACGTGGTGCTCCACCCCGGAGTCAAGGTTCTCGACCGCTGCACCGTGGGGGACCGCACCATAATCCACGCAGGCACGGTTATAGGAAGCGACGGTTTCGGCTTCACCCAGGACCAGGGGCGTCACCTCAAAATCCCCCAGACCGGTTTCGTCTCCATAGGAAGCGACGTGGAAATAGGGGCCAACTGCGCCGTGGACCGCGCCACCTTCGGGGCCACGAAGATCGGAAACGGCGTCAAGATCGATAACCTTGTGCAGGTGGCCCACAACTGCACCGTGGGTGACCACGCCATCCTGGTGGCCCAGGTGGGCATAGCGGGGTCCACCTGCATAGGCCAGTACGCCATTCTTGCAGGTCAGGCAGGGATAGCCGGTCACATCAGCATAGGCGACGCGGCGGTGGTGGGGCCCCAGGCCGGGGTGGGCCACTCGGTGGCTCCGGGCGAGGTGGTGAGCGGGACCCCGGCGATTCCCCGTTCTGTGTACCTGAGAAGCCAGCGGCTGGTGGGCAAGCTCCCGGAATGGCACCGTGAATACAGGGAGCTTCTTATAAGGGTGAGAAAGCTGGAAGAGATGATCCGGGACGAAAAATCCTGACGCGGCGCAGAAACCGGCCGGTTTAACATCCGGTCGAGAGAATGAACCACATCATTCCCCCTGGGGAGACAGATCATGATCCATCCCACAGCCATAGTGGACAAGCGCGCCGAACTGGGGCCTGACGTGGACGTCGGGCCTTTCGCCGTTATCGAAGGCGACGTCACCATAGGAGCAGGAACCAAAATCGGCAGCCACGTCAACATCTTCCGCTATACCCGCATAGGGGCCGGGTGCGCCGTGCACTCCCACGCGGCCCTGGGCGGGCCTCCCCAGTCCCTTCGTTTCGCGGGCGAGGAAACCTGGGTGTCCATCGGCGAAAAATGCACCATAAGGGAATTCGTCACGGTTCACCGGGGCACCGGCTTCGGCGGCGGTTTAACTTCGGTGGGCGACGAGAACTTCCTCATGGCCTACACCCACGTGGCCCACGATTGCAAAACGGGCAAAGGCGTCATCTTCGCCAACAACGCCACCCTTGCCGGGCACGTGGAAGTGGGCGACTACGCCACCGTGGGCGGCCTTTCCGCAGTTCACCAGTTTTCCCGCATAGGGGAATACGCCTTCGTGGGCGGCATGAGCGGAGTGGCCAAGGACATCCCCCCCTACGTCCTGGCTTCGGGCGAGCGCGTCCGCCTTTATGGAATCAACAAGGTTGGCCTGGTGCGCCGGGGCTTTTCCGCCGAATCGGTGGACGGGCTCAAGAAGGCCTACCGCATAGTCTTTCGGCTGGGGCTCACCATGAACGAGTCCATCAGCCGGGTAAGGGCCTCGGTGGAGCAGTCCCAGGAGGTAATCAGGTTCCTGGAATTCCTCCAGACCTCCAACCGGGGTGTGGCCAGGGCCAGGGGCGCGGGCGAATGACCCCCCCCATCCCCGTGGGCCTTCTTGCAGGTTCGGGCCGCTTTCCCGTGCTTTTTTGCGAAAAGGCGCGGGCTCGCGGCATCCCCGTTTTCGCCGCCGCGTTTTTCGGCCAGACCGATGAATCGGGCGTGGAAAAGGCCCGTGCCGTGGAATGGTTCCACCTGGGCGAGGTGGGCCGGGTCCTTTCCTGGTTCAAAAATAACGATGTGGCCGACATGGTGTTTCTGGGCGGCATCAGAAAGCCCGACATCTACTCGGACATCCGCCTGGACCCGACGGCGGTCAGGCTCCTCTCCTCCATCTCAACCACCCACGACGACGACCTTCTGCGGGCAATCGCAGCCTTCATCGAAAACGAGGGCATAAGGGTGAGGCCCTCCACCTGGCTTCTGCCGGAGCTTCTCGCGCCTTCGGGCGTCTGGACCAAAAGGGAGCCAACCCCTCTGGAATGGCGCGACATCGGCTTCGGGTTCGGCCTGGCCAAAAAAATAGGGGCGCTGGACGTGGGCCAGTGCATTGTTGTGGCCGACCGCTGCGCCGTGGCCGTGGAGGCCATGGAGGGCACGGACGCGGCCATCCGCCGGGCGGGAACCCTGCGCCGGGGAAACACCGTGGTGGTTAAGGTGAAAAAGCCCATACAGGACGCGCGCTTCGACCTTCCCGCAGCCGGAGTGGAGACCATAAAATCCATGATGGAGGCAGGGGCGGGGGTTTTGGCCCTGGAAGCCGGGGCCTCGGTGGTGATCGACCGGGAGGAGATGATCGCCCTGGCCGACCTCAACAATATCGCCGTGGTGGGAGTTACGGAAGAGATGACGCCATGAAAAAGATTCGCGCAGCCGTCATAGGAACCGGCTACCTTGGGCAGTATCACGCTGAAAAATACGCGGCCCGCCCGGATGTGGAGCTGGTGGCCGTGGTGGACCCGGACTGCGGACGGGCATCAGCCGTGGCCGACAAATGCGGCACAAGCGCCTGCGGAAGCCACGCCGAGCTTTTGGGCAGGGTGGACGCCGTATCCATAGTGACCCCAACCCCCACTCATTTCGACATAGGCCGGGACTTCCTCTCCCACGGCGCTGACGTGCTCATGGAAAAGCCCGTCACGGTAAGCCTGGAAGAGGCCGACACCCTAATAGGCCTTGCGGCCCGTAAGGGGCTCATCCTCCAGGTGGGCCACCTGGAGCGCTTCAACCCGGCTGTAAAGGCCCTGTCCGCCGCTGTCGCCGCCCCCTTTTACATCGAGGCCAGGCGCATGTCGGTTTTCAAGCCAAGGGCCGCAGACACCAGCGTAGTTCTGGACCTCATGATCCATGATTTGGACATCGTTTCGAGCCTCGTAAAATCCAAGGTGAAATCCATAAGCGCCACGGGAACTCGCCTCATCACCGACAAGCCCGATCTGGCAAGCGCCCGGATAACTTACGAAAACGGGGCCGTGGCCGACATAACCGCAAGCCGCCTTGCCCTGGCCGACGACCGCAAGATGAGCGTTTTTTCAAGGGACGCCTGGTTTTACGTGGATTTCGCCGAACGGATACTGAAGGCCGTGAAGCCCGGAAACCCCAGGTGGGAAACAACAGTGGCCGGCCAGAGCTTCGAGAAGGCCGACGCCCTGGCCGAGGAAATCGCGGCCTTCGTGGAAAGCATAAAGACCCGCAAGCCCCCCCTTGTTACGGGCGAGGTGGCCCGCGAGGCCCTGGCCTCGGCGCTTTCCGTGGACGGAATGATTTGACGAAGTACTGCGTTAACCTGTACGCCCGTTGAAAAAGGCATGACGTGAAGCCTGGGTGCCAGTCTGAATATTAGCGATGAAATTCGAAGGTTGGTGAACAGAGCGAGGGCATCATGCACGCGCCGCCCGCAAAGGATATCCCGCTTTTCAAGCGGAGCGCGGAATGTGGGCAAGACACCTTACCGTCACCTTCAATCTGAGGTGCGGTTGGCGGAAGCAATCAGCGGAGACATGAAGGCTTCCGCCCACGTTACAGAAGACCTGATTCATGCGGCCCTTTTGGTCGTAGCCATAAGCCACCGAGTAACCCTCGCCGATATTTAGAGCCCTTGCCGAGATACCTAACTGTCTGGCAAGTGCTCAATTTTTTAAATCTTATTTACAACAACCGCACGGTTTCCAAGAACCTTCGATTCTTCGCATCCATGGATCAAATTTTTTAGAATATTTATGTGGAAAAGAAATTATTAATTGTTTAGAATTATAATTGCCTTCTATCATATCAATTTTATGTAATGTTTTGATGCCATTTCTTATACTTACAATCAAAATTATATGCCGGAACTTATAAGTATAAATACTAAAATATGTAATTGATTTACCATATTTTACATTTAATTTTCGTAACATATATTTAAATTCTGTTTCGCCATTAATTAGTAGATTTTCTGGTATAAGATCGAATCCAATTGACTCTACAATAAATTTTTCTTGTTCATCTTGCAATTTAACATACCATAAATATTCTCCTTTCAAACTTTTTGGATCCATTATTAACTGAACGGGATAATCGAATGATGGGTTTGAGCCAATATTAAAGTTTTTCCAAATATCATCACCATATAAATTAGATGAAAATTGAACATTTAAAATAATAAGTACATATATAATATATTCAAAATTTATTTTAAGTATAGTTTTCATATTTTTTTACTATGCTAATCAGAAAGGGCCTAGTTCAAAGTCAGGAATATGACCATTTCGTCTTCTTATCATTTTTAGATTTTCTTTCATTTCTATTGGTATTTTCTCGGTTGGCGGCAACAATAAGAAACCTGGCTCTTCCGCAGAATTTGTGGGTTAGCAGGCAGGGTTTAGGGCTCATTGAGCGTGGGTTTTTTGAGGCATAGGGGGTCTATCTCCGGTGAGGTTTAGGACTGGGGCGCGAACTTTTCGGTCCGCGCCGTGAAGCCTGACACAGCAGTTCACGTTTTTAGACAGGCTGTCAGGTCGCCTTTTTCATTTTCGCCTCCAGTATGGCGATCCCCAGGTCCAGAACCCGGCCAAAGGGCTCCTCGCGGCCCGGCTTGAGGCGAAGGGCGATGGCAGCAGTGGGGCAGACCCCGGCGCACAGCCCGCATCCCAGGCAAAGACCCGCATCCACCACCGCTGTTTCCGAAACGGCCACCGCATCCACAGGGCACCTCGCCTCGCAGTCGCCGCACCCGGCGCACAGATCCGGGTCCACCACCGCCTCGTAAAGGGCATTGAAATACCTATGCCTGTCGTGGCCCTTCTGGGTGATCCCCTTCATGGATGCGCAGCAGCAGGGGCAGCAGTTGCAGATGTTTGAAAGGTGCGCCGTATTGACCCCCGCGTGCACAAGGCCCGCCCGGTCCGCCTCGTGAAGGACCTCTATGGCCTCGTCCGCAGTGATTTCCCGGCCCATTCCGTTTTCGATGTAATACCGGGCGGCCACTCCGAAACTGAGGCAGGTTTCCAGGGGGTAGTCGCAGCCGTGCCCTGTGAGGCGGGATTCCTTGCGGCACACGCACTCGGCCAGCGCAATGGTTTTCGCGGCCCTTATCTCCTTTTCCACAGCCGGGTAGGGATAAAGGGCCATGTCCGCGCAGATGCTTTCGGAAACAGGCAGAACCTTGAACCCCGGCACGTTGCTCGCGGCCATTTCGTTCTGGTAGGCCAGATCGTAATATTCCTTGAAAAGGGCGGCCAGTTCGGCGTCCATTTTTTTGACGGAATACTCGTAAATGCCGATCATGAAGGGGGCTGAGTTGAAAAATGTCTGGGAATCGCGGGTAAGCCGGAAAACGAGCCCCTTTCGGGACATGGATTCCAGGCGACCGGCAAGGCTTTTTTCATCGATTCCCGCGCGGGCCGCTATCTGGCCGGCTGTTTCCGGGAAGGGGGACAGGAGGACTGCGGTTTCCGCCTCCTCCGGGGTGAAGAGCTTCTTTAGGATCGCAATTTCCACCCCTTTCTCCGTTTTCGGAAATCCGAGGGGGAACTGGTCCAAAAATTCCCTGAGCGAAAAATACGCCTTATCCTGCATGACGCGCCTTCCACTGTTGCGAAACCGGCGTCAGAACACCGTCCGGCCTCAGTTGGCGGTTAAAAAGGAGCGCAGGTTCTTGCGGCTTTTTTTGATGCCGAGCTTCTTTCTTATGTTGTCCCGGTGAAACTCCACCGCCCTGCGGGTGGTCTGGAGAATGGAGGCGATCTCCTTGGACGAATGGCCCTGGCGCACCAGATTCGCCACCTCCATCTCCCTTGGGGAGAGGTTTCTTTCCCTGGTTCCCATGCGGGCCACGAAGGAATCCATTATCTGGGTGAGGTTGGATTCCAGGACATTGATGGACACCATCTGGTCGTCCGTAAGGGGCCCCTCCTTCATGCGGCCTATGAGGGGCATGACGAGTTCCTCCACGTTTCCCATCACCCGGTTCTTGAAGTGGACCACGTCGCTTCTGGACTGGGCCGCTATCTGCTGAAGGGCCTTGTTGACGGCGGTAAGCTCCTGGGCCCTCTTGGCCAGCTCCATCTCCTTTTCCGTGAGCTTTTCCGAAAGGGAGCTGGTGGCCTCCTCCAGCTTCTGCATCTCCCTCACCCGCCCGGTGATGTCCACGAAATTGCCCACAACGGCGGGGCGGCCCCGGTAAGTCACCGCCGCCGCCAAAAGCCTGACCCACACGGTGGAGCCGTCCCTGTGAACCACCCGAAAATCGTAGCAGTTGGGCACGTCCTCCCCCCGGCAACGGGCGATGGCGCGTGAAACCACCATTTCCCTGTCGTCCGGATGCACGAATTCCAAAAAATCGCGTCCCAGAAGGTCGTTTCTGGAGTACCCTGCATACAGAGCCATCTGGTCGTTTATATAAAGGAACTTGCCGTCCTGCTGTAAAAAGGTCCCCACCTGGATGTTGTGTGCAAGAAGGCGAAAGAGTTCCAGATCCTCAAGGCATTCCGCAAGCTCGGCCCTGGTCTTTTCCAGGGTTTTTTTCATCTGCGCGTTATCCAATCCTCCTCCTTGGATTTTTATGGTTTCCGAAATGCCTTGCTAAGGGGCGGTTTCATGTTTTTCGGCTCACAGACCCGTGACCGGCCTTCTCGCTCCGAACAGGAGTTCACACGGCGCGTTTTTAACCACGTGCTTCTGAAGCTTTTCGCACCAAAGGGAAACAAAGGTTCGGCAGGAGCCGTCCAGGCCGTCGGTTTTGGCCTGCCGGGCGTTTTCGCACCTTAAGTCGCAGAAGCGGACCTTGGAGGATTTCACCCCGGCGTTTTCGTCATCATAGGGTTTTTCCACGCCCGCCTTCCCTTCGCCCATATTCCAAACGGCTGTTTCAATCCCTGGAGTCCTTCTTTTTGGCCCTGTCCATCTCGCGCTTGTGCTCGCGCTCCTGGATGGCGTCCCTTTTATCGTGCTGGCGCTTTCCCCGGCACATGGCGATGGTTATCTTGGCTCGCCCGTTCGAGAAATAAATTTCAAGGGGAATCAGCGCGATCCCCTTGTTTTTGATCTTTCCCTCCAGGCGGTAAATCTCGTGCTTGTGCATGAGAAGTTTCCGCACCCGCAGGGGCTCCTGGGGAACGTAGGTGGCTGCCGGATACTCGCCTATATGAATCTGGTAAATGAAGATTTCGCCCTTCCTGATTTTAGCGTAGCCGTCCTTCAGGTTGGCCCTGCCGTCCCTGAGGCTTTTGACCTCCGCACCGGTGAGAACGAGCCCCGCCTCGTATTCGTCATCAACGAAATAGTCGTGGCGGGCCTTCCGGTTTACGCACACGACCTTTACGTTTCTTTTTTCCTTTACCTTGGCCATTTTAAAAATCAATTCCTTGAGGCGATTGTAAAACCTCGTGTAGGTTGGGTGGTTCCGAGCCGAAAGGCGAGGGTTCACCCAACATTTCTCTAATACTTCCTATGTGTTGGATGAACCTGCCCTCCGGGCAGAACCACCCAACCTACATGAAAATTGCCGTTTCGAGAGGTTCTTCAATTACCTCCCTTGTAACCTATTCAATAGGCCCCGCAAGGCCCGTTCAGCCCGTTATATGGCTTGGGGCTAAGAGCCCCCTGTCCCTCAGGGTCGCCCCGCAGGATTCCTCGATGAGCCGCGCCACACCTTCAGCCGTCTTTTCCCGCGCGGCCCGCTCAGCCACTTCCCGGCAGTGGGAGCCCGAAAAGGCGCGCACTGCGTTTTTCACCGGGCCAATGGCCGCCGGGTGCATGGAAAGCTCGGTGAAGTTCATTCCCAGCAAAAGGGGCGTGTGGAAGGGGTCGGCGGCCATTTCCCCGCACATGGCAAGGCGCACGCCGGTATCCCGGCAGACCTCGGCCACCCTTCCCAAAAGCCTTATCACCGCCGGATGCAGGCTCTGGAATAGATGGGCCACGTGCTGGTTGCCACGGTCCACGGCCAGGGTGTACTGGATGAGATCGTTGGTGCCCACGGAAAAAAAGTTCACATGCTCGGCCAGAAGATCGGCCATGACCGCAGCAGAGGGCACCTCTATCATCACCCCCACTTCGGGTTCCGGGCTGAAGGACACCCCCCGCGAATCCAGTGCGTCCGCCGCCTCCTTCACCGCCCGCCGGGCCGCCACCAGTTCCGTAAGCCCGGAGATCATGGGAAAAAGCAGGCGCACCTTTCCGTAGGCCGCGGCCCGCAATATGGCCCTCAACTGGGTCTGGAACACCTCCGGGTGGGCCAGGCAGAACCTTATGGCCCGAAGACCGAGTGCGGGGTTGTCGGCATGTTCGAAAAAAATGCCCTTGCCCACCTTGTCGCCGTTGACATCCAGGGTGCGTATGGTGACGGGCCTTGGGGCGGCCAGTTCCACCACCTCCCTGTAGTTTTCGAAAAGCTCTTCCTCTGTGGGCAGCTCCGTGCGGTTGAGATACAAAAACTCGGTGCGGTAAAGGCCGATGGCGTCGCCGCCCTTGTCCATCACCGCCACAACCTCCTCTTTAAGCTCCATGTTGCCGGACACCGTGACCGAAAGCCCGTCGGAAGTTTGCGCCGGAAGATGGCTGCCCTTCTGCTGCACGGACTGAATCTTCGCGGCGTCGGCCCGCTTTTCCTCGTAGAGCACAAGGGTATCGTCGTCCGGGTTCACTATGACCGCCCCGGCGGCCCCGTCCACGATAAGGAGGTCCCCCGTCCTTATGCTTGAAGACGCCCCGGCAAGGCCCAGGACCGCCGGGATGCCAAGGGTGCGGGCGATGATGGCGGTGTGGGAGTTCACGCCTCCCAGGTCCGTCACAAAGCCCATGACGTGCTCGAGGTCCATGCGGCTGGCTTCCGCCGGGGAAACGTCGTGGGCCACCAGGATGGCCCTTCGGGCCACGTGGGAGTAGTCCGGGGCCTTGCCGCCCAGAAGGTTTCTGAGCACCCTGTGATAGACGCTGGCCACGTCCGAGCCGCGCTCGCGCAGGTAGGGATCCTCTATGCGGGCGAAAACCGTCTTCACCATGTCCACGGTGGTTTTTAAAGCGTACTCGGCGTTAACCCTGGCCTTCTGGATGGTCTCTATGGTGCGGCTGTAGAACAGCTTGTCCTTCAAAAGGGACTTTTCCATCTCCAGAAGATAAAGATGCTGGCCCATCTCCTTGGGGGAGCGCTTGATGAGGCGGGATATCTCCTGCTCGGTGGTTTTCACCGCAGCCTTGAACCGGTTGACCTCGCGTGCCACCTGTCCGCCGTCCAGGCTGTAGCGGGCCACCACTTCTGGCAGGTCGCGGTCCACCAGAAAGGCCAGTCCGATGGCGATTCCGCTGGATGCCGGAATGCCTTTCAAGCTCGTTTCGGGAACACCGGATTGTGGCATGGCGTTTATTTTTCTCCGAAGCCGTCCCTTACAAGGGCGGCCAAAGCGTCCACAACGTGCCGGTCAGCCCGGTCGTCGGCTGAAATGGTGAATACTGAGCCTGGCCCGGCTTTGAGCCTTAAAAGCTCAAACACGTCCTTTGCGTCTGCGCTGGCGTCGCCAAGACCTATGCGTATGCCGCCCCGCGCCTTCATGGCGGCCCTGCTGATGATCTGAGCCGGCAAAAGATGCATGAAGTCCCGGTCGTTGAAGGCGGCGCGGACCGTGTAGGGTTTTGAAAAAAACCGTTTCATGCGCGCCCCGGCTCCAGATTCGCCGACCTTAAGGCCTTCCCTCGAAAACCGACTGAAAAAACCAGGAAAATTTACATCGTCGGCGCGCTTATGTCAAACGATGCATTGCGATGCCGGATGACCGGCCCCTGTCCGGCGGCCCTGCCCCATCTTGACAAAGATAGCGCCGTGATTAAGGTTCTATACAAGGTTGATATGGAACAACCTGCAACCAGGAAGAAAGGAGGTGCGGATCATGTTCGCTCTTACACCGATTTTAAGACGATCAGGACTTGCGGCAAGGCCCACGAAATCGGTCTTTGACCGTTTCATGGAAGAGATGGGCCTGCCCGACCTGTGGCTGGAAGAGGATGAAAAAAGCTGGATTCCGGCCCTGGACGTCACCGAAACCGAAAAGGAAATAAAGGTTTCCGCCGAGGTTCCCGGCATAGCAAGGGAAGACATCGCGGTAAGCCTCACCGAAGGGCTTCTCACCGTGAGCGGGGAGAAGAAGGAAGAGAAAGAGGAAAAATCCGAGGGCCGCACCGTGTCCGAAAGGTGCTACGGTTCCTTTTCCCGCACCGTTCGCCTGCCCGCCGAGGTGGACGCGGAAAAGGTGGAGGCCTCCTACAAGGACGGCGTCTTAACCATCAGCCTGCCCAAGTCGGAGAGCGTAAAAACCACCAAAATCACGGTCAAGTCTTAAGGCCGTCCACAAGCGCGAACTGCTGTGTCAGACTTCGCCGGGTGCGGTGCGCACGTATCTCGATACGCTTACGCCCGCACCCGGCTAGTCTTCCTTGCATTTCATCACTTGTGATCGGCCTTAATGAAACCGGGGCAATCCGGCTGAAAAAAACAGGGGTTACGGGGCGGTCCGGGGAGACGATGTTTCCCCGGACCGCTTTTTTTTCTGCCGACTGCCGACTACCGTCAGGGCCGTTTCAGGGAGTTTTCCAGGCGTCTGGCCCCAAGGGAGGCGGTGAGGGTGAGCACGAGGTACAGGGCCGCCACGCAGAGCCACACCTCGAAGGTCTTGTAGGTGGCGTTCATTATCTGCATGGCCTCGAAGGAAAGGTCCGGGATGGATATGACGCTCATTATGGCCGAGTCCTTGATGGTTGAAACGAACTGGCCTGCAAGGGGGGGAATCATCCGGGAAAAGGCCTGGGGTATGATTACATGGATCAATACCTGCCTTCGTGAAAGCCCAAGGGAACGGGCCGCGTCCCACTGCTCGCGCTCGATGGACAGGATGGCCCCCCGGACGATTTCCGCCACGTAAGCGCCCTCGTACAGGGCAAGGGTGACCACCGCCGAGGCCACGGCGGCGAACTGTCCCGGAGGGGCCACCAGAAAGGCGCAGGCCCCCCGGAGGACGGGGGGGAGCGCCCCAATCGCCCTGGAAACGGCGTCCGACGGAAAAAACTGCCCGCTTATGAAATAATACCCGATGAAAATGATGACCAGGGGCGGCAGGTTGCGGAAAATCTCGATGTAGGTGCGCGAGAGCATCCGAACAGGGCGAAGGCGGGACATGCGGGCCAAGCCCGCCAGTATCCCGGCAACTGCGGCGAGAATCGTGGCCCAGGCCGAAAGGCGCACGGTCATCCCAAGGCCCTTGGCCAGGGGCCCCGGATGCCAGCCGTCCGCGTTCCGCCGGGCCAGCCAGCCGAAAAGGGCGGGCCAGTCCCATTGGTAGTGCAGGTTTTCACCCACCCGCCACGCGGCCCACAAAAGAAAGAGCCCCAAAAGGGCGAAAATGCAGGCGTCAACAGCCGTGAAACGGGGGCGGCGGGGCGAGGCCGAAAAATCCCCTCCCCGCCGGTCCTTAAAATCGGTCATTTGAGCGAAGCTTCCCACTCGTCGGTTTCGAACCAGTAATGCTTTCGTTCGGCAAGCCAGCCCTCGGCATCAACGGTCCTTATCCAGTTGTCGAAATAGTTTAATGTGTCGGAGTCGCCCTTTTTCACGGCAAAGCCGATGGGCTCTTTCGTGAAGGTGCCGCTTACGGGCAGGTAAAGGCGTTCCGGGTTCTTTATGGCCTGCTGGGCCGGAAGGGGGGCCGAGGCCACCAGGGCGTGGGCGCGGCCATCCAGCACCTCCTGAACAGCCGGGGCCTCGTCGGCAAAGGCCCTTATGGCGGCGTTGGGGAAGAACTTCCGGGCCGCCTTTTCGGCGGTGGTGCCCTGGCGTACCGCTATGGTGATTTCGGGCTTGTTGAAGGCTTCCAGGCTCGTGAGGCCGGGGGCCAGGGCCTTGCTGGCCGCAATGGCCATGCCGGTGTAATCGTACGGAACGGTGAAGTTGACCTTCAGGTTGCGCTCCGGGGTTATGCCCATTCCGCCTATGACCACGTCGAACTTGCCCGAAAGCAGGGCCGGGATTATTCCGTTCCACTCGGTGGGCACGAATTCCACGGCGACTCCCATGTCCTTGGCAAGGCGCGAGGCCACGTCGATTTCAAAGCCGGTGAAACGGCCCGTCTTGTCCTTCATGGCCCAGGGCACGAAGGTGTCGAAACCAACCTTCAAGACCCCCCTCTTCATTATCTCCTCTATGCCGTTTTCGGCGGCGAGCCTCTCCTTCAATGGCTTTTCCGGCTTGGGCTCCTCCTTGGGGCCTGTGCAGGCGAAAAAAATCAAAGCTGATAAAAGGATCGTCAAAAACCCCCACACGGATTTTTTCATGCCGCCTCCCTTGGCTTTTGGGGTTGATTCAGACAGCCTGTAGCAGCCTGTTGAAAAAGACTGAAAGTATTAAGCGGAGCATGATTCTTTTCCCTTTTTTAAGGGAATCCGGCCCGGAGAAGAAATGCCCCGATCTTCTGCCGCCGCCCTTTTCGGTAAAGCGAAAAATGGAAATAAATAGCGCTCCCGGTAATATTGATGACTCCGTAAAAAGTGGTCATTAGTGTTCGATTTTAGCAATATGGCCATGTCTCTGACGTTAGCCAACCAACCCGGATGGCTTCGTAAAAAGGCGTCAGGCAAGGAAAGCGAGCGTTTTTGAGGGTGAGCGTACTTTTCGTGCGTGGCCCCTCTTCAACGCGATGCTTGACGCAGCATCACGCCTTTTTACGAAGCCATCAGTATTTTGTTTTGGTTCTGCGATACAGCACGTCAGCCGCAGCGGAAAGCAAAAGCGTGAGAACCAGGTAGACCGCCGCCACGCAAAGCCAGGTCTCGAAGGCCAGGAAGGTGTCCGAAACCACACTCCGGGCGGCCATGGCCAAATCGAAAAGGGCTATGGTGCACACCAGGGCCGAGTCCTTCACCAGGGAAACCGCCTGGCTGGTGAGGGGAGCCAGCACGTGGGAGAGGGCCTGGGGAAGCACCACGTGGGCGTAAACCTGCGGCCTTGAAAGCCCCAGGCTCTGGGCGGCCTGCCACTGGCCGTGGTCCACGGCAAGAATCCCGGCCCTGATTATCTCAGAGGCGTAGGCCCCCTCGAAGAGAGACAGGGCAAGAACCGCCGAGGTGAAGCGGTCCATGGGAAAAACCTTGCCAACCACGAAATAAAGAAAATAAATCTGGATCAAAAGCGGCGTGTTGCGGATCGATTCCACGTAGAGCCGCGAAAAAAGCCGCCCGGAAAAGGAATGGGACAGGGCCGCAAGGGCGGCCAGAAGGCCTGCCAGGGACGCGAAAAAAAAGGAGCAGGCAGTCACCTTCAAGGTTGTGGCAAGGCCCCGCATAAGCGGCCCGGCCACGAGGCCCGAATCGGTAAAGGAGAAAAACTTCGCGGGCATCCTGTGCCATTGCCAGTTGTAGCCCGATTCCCTGGCCCCCGTCACCGCCACGTAAATAAAAAAAACCGCCACGGCCAGATAGACCGCAAGGTCAAAGGCAAGCCTTGGGCCGGGCTTGCCGAAAAAAGACCGGAGACTTGCAGCTTGGCTTTCCCTGGTGCGTCGCATCATGGCGCAAGGCTCTTCTTGAAGTTCCTTTTCCGGTAAGGTATGACAGGGAAAAAAATAATACAAGGCGATTGACGCCTTTTTGTATCCTTAAAAACGATTCTGGCGTTCTCCGGGGGGAAACATGGTGAAAGCAGGCGACAAGCGGCGTTTCCTGAGAATAGGGCGAGACGTGCCCATCGAGGTGAACCGGCTCAGCTATCCGGTTGACGACAGCACCTCCCAGGGCGGGCAGGGCAGGGACGTCTCCGGCGGCGGGATGAAATTCTGGGTTCCCGTGCCTTACGAACCCCGCGCAAGGCTCATGCTCTCAATCAGAATCCCCGGCGAGGGCGTGGATGCGCCAGCGCTTTCCGCCGTGGCCGAGGTGGTGTGGTGCATGAGGGCGGAACGCCGTGAAGGCTACGAGGTGGGCATCCGTTTCGTGGACATGGCCGCCGAAGACTACAGGACCCTGAAGCGCTTTATCGAAAGCGCCTCCCATAACGAGGACGCCTGATTCCGAAAGCCCCTTCCCTGCCCAGCCTTTCTCAACAGGCTGCTAAACCCTCTCCACCGTAAACACGCAACAAGGCGCTCCCATGGCCTTGCAGGCCGTTTCCCTGGCCTTCATCGGCTCGTTTGAAATGGTGCTCGCGTAACCGGCCACGATACCCGCGTAAAAATGGCAGACAGGCGTTTTGGACGGCCCCAGCCAGCGGGCTTCCTGGGAGTTTTTAAGGCTGACTTTCAAGGGCATGGATGAAAAATCGAAATCCAGGTGCCCCCAGCCGCCCTCGTCAGTAATGAGCCTCGACATGGTCTTTACGATCTGGCCGAAAAAATCCGCCACAACCGGGTCGGTCTGAACCTGGTCCAGGATTTTGCTGTTCATTATGAGCGGCGTTAAGCTGGAAGGCGCCCACCTGCCGTGTTCCAGGGCCTGCCCGACCTCCCAGGTGCAGAGTTTTTGGCCCATGCGGTAGAGGGCCTCGTTTTTTTCCTTCTCGGACACGTACTCGCCAAGGGTAGCGTGCAGAAGCTCGATAATTTTCGAGCCCGCCATTATCTCCTCGACCCCGCCGATGCCTATGCGGCCCTTTTCCATGTCCACGTCGTGAATCTCGAAGGCCGTGGCCCCCATGTAGGCCCTGGCGAAGACCGGAAGCCTCCGGCCAAGCACCGGTGCGTTGGCCAGGGGCCGCAGAAGCCGCCGAACCAGGAAAGGGTGCTTTTCAAGGGTCTTCATTATCCCGCCCAGAACCGCCATCTGGATATTGCCCGATTCCGCCATGTCTCTTCCCCCGCAAAAATTGAAAAGTCTCAAACGATTCGAATTCCGGCGCGCCATTCGCCCGGTTGCGGGCGCGCCCTGAAAAGGTGTTTGGATTGATTGGGGCATACCGCACTATTGCCGGATTTGCAAGATGGCCGGTTCCCGGACAGCCGCCCTCCATTGCCCGAAAGCCCCCTAAAATGGCCCGTCCCGCTTGACAAGCCTCTGTCCTTCGCATAGAACCCCGTTCGATGGAATAAATCGGCCAAAAGGCCGGTAATTGAAATACTTGGGAAATTTCCAAGGGTGCTGCGAAAAAGCGGCAACCCGGACCCACGTTGAAGCCGAAGCGCACCGACGGTTTCGGGCGCTTCCCTAACCTGACCCGATTTTTTGGGCTAAAATCAACCACAAGGAGAGTCAACATCATGCGGGTTCTTTTTTTCGGACCGAACGGCAGCGGCAAGGGCACCCAGGGCGCAATCGTAAAGGAAAAGTACAAGCTGCCCCACGTCGAATCGGGCGCAATTTTCCGCGAGGCCATCGGCAAGGGCACCGAGCTTGGCATGAAGGCCAAGGCCTTCATCGACAAGGGCGACCTCGTTCCCGACGACATCACCATTCCCATGATCCTTGCCCGCCTTGGCCAGGATGACTGCAAGAAGGGCTGGCTCCTGGACGGCTTTCCCCGCAACGTGAACCAGGCCAAGATGCTGGACGAGGCCCTTCAGAAGGCCAACATGGGCCTCGATATCGTCATCGAAATCCTTCTTGACCGCGAAACCGCCAAAAACCGCATCATGGGCAGGCGTCTTTGCGTCAACGACAACAACCACCCCAACAACATCTTCATCGACGCCATCAAGCCCAACGGCGACAAGTGCCGGGTGTGCGGAGGCGACCTCAAAACCCGCGCAGACGACCAGGACGAGGCCGCCATCAGCAAGCGCCACGACATCTATTACGACACCAATACCGGCACCCTGGCCTCGGCCTACTATTTCCGCGACAAGGCGAACGGCCCCCGCTACATCACACTGGACGGAAGCCCCGGAGTGAAGGAAGTCGCAGCGGAACTGGTCACCAAGTTGTAAGGCTGTCCAAAAACGCGAATAGCTGTGTCAGGCTGGCTTGGTCGGCTCGTTATGTACATTTAGTACACGGCCTCCCCGCCCAAGCCAGCCTTCCTTGCTCTTCATCGTTTTTGATCAGCCTTATCCGTGGCGACAAGTAACGGATTTGCAGCCTTCCAGTCCATGCTCCGGGCCTCCTTCGCGGTTTTTGCCAATTCTTTTCGATCCCAGCGCTTTTAGGGCACATAGTCCTTTCCGACATCCTCCATCAGTTTTGCTCGCCGGTATCCGTTCATCATTTTTTTTGCCAGGGGGGATTAAGTATGAGCCATTCCAAAAGCGAAAAAGCCGCGCTTTGCCAGATCTGCGGGTCGCATGATGAATTGAAGCCTGCGATTCTGGTCCGGCCAGCCCTGGCCAAGATAATAAGGCGGGATCACGGCGACTTCGACGACAAGGGATGGATATGCGCAATCGATTACAAAGCCTATCGCGGGAAATTCGTGGAGGAGCTCATAAGGACCGAAAAAGGCCAGCTTACCGACCTTGAAAACGAAGTTATAAAGAGTTTGAAGGAAGGGGAGATTTTTGCCCATGATCCGATAAAGGACCTGGTCGAACACCTTACCCTGGGCCAGAAAATGGCGGATAAAATTGCCGAATTCGGGGGAAGTTGGGGTTTTATTTCCATTTTTGGGGTAATCCTCTTTTCCTGGATGGGCATAAACACCCATATCCTTTTATCAAAGCCCTTTGACCCGTATCCGTTCATATTTTTGAATCTGATGCTTTCGTGCATAGCCGCAATCCAGGCCCCGGTAATAATGATGAGCCAGAAACGGCAGGAGGCGCGGGACAGGGAAAGCTCCATGCACGATTATCAGATCAATCTGAAGGCCGAGCTTGAAATACGAAACATCCAGCAAAAGCTGGACCACCTTATGTCAAGCCAGTGGGACAGGCTTCTGGAGCTTCAAACCCTCCAGATGGACCTCATGGAAGAGGTCCGGGCGGCGGTGGCCGTTTTCAGGGAAAACGCCCCTCCCGCGCCGAATTCCAAAAAGCCGGGCGCATAACGGCCCGAAATCGATTGAATAAAAAAAGGCTCCCTTCCACCTGATAAGCGGAAAGGAGCCTTTTTTTATTTCAGCTTACTGCCGGGAGCTACTTACCGGAGAACCCGTCGTCCGTGATGTCCATGGGGGCGGAGTTCATGTTTTTGATGGCTTCCATCTTGCCCTTGGTGACGGGAAGGATGGCGTTCACGAAATACTCGGCGGTCTTCACAAGGCCGTCGTAGTAGGCCGCGTCGCGGTTGGATGCGATCTTGGCCGCGTCGCCGCCGGTGAGGGCCTCCAGCTTGGGCTTGGCGATGGCGGCGCGCCACAGGTGCATCCAGGCCATGATGGTGTCGCCGGTGACATCCAGGAAGTTGTAGGAGTATGCGAAGGCCGTTCCCACCTTGGCGCTCATTGCGGTGGCGCCCATGAGCATGGCGATTTCGGCGAGCTTATTGGCGGCTTCCTCGACCTTGGCGGCCAAGTCTTCCAGGCCGGGAATGGCCTTGGCCTCGGCCACCTGCTTCTGGATGGCGGCGATCAGGTCCATGAAAGGCTTGCCGCCCTTCATGCCCAGCTTGCGGCCCAGAAGGTCCATGCTCTGGATGCCGTTGGTGCCCTCGTAGATGGATGTTATCTTGCAGTCGCGCAGAAGCTGCTCCACCGGGTATTCCTTGCAGTAGCCGTAGCCGCCGTAGGTCTGGACAGCGTAGGTGCAGACCTCGAAGGACTTGTCGGTGCAGTACGCCTTGACGATGGGGGTCAGGACCTCAATCATGCCGTTGGCGGCTTCCTTGGCAGCCTCGTCCTTGGAGGAGCGCATGGTGTCGAAGCACTTGCCGATGAAATAGATGAAGGAGCGCATTCCGTCCACGTGGGCCTTCATCCATATCAGCATTCTGCGGACGTCGGGATGCACGTTGATGGTGACCTGGGGCGCATCGGGGTTCATGAAATCCAGAAGGCTTTTCCCCTGCTTGCGCTGGCGGGCGTAGTTAAGCGCGTACATGTAGGCGCAGGTGGCGAAGGTGTAGCCCTGGATGCCGACGCCCAGGCGGGCCTCGTTCATCATCTGGAACATGACCTTCATGCCCTTGTTCTCTTCGCCCAGAAGGGTGCCCCGGCACTTGCCCTTGCCGCCCAGGATCAGCGAGCAGGTGGCGTTGCCGTGGATGCCCATTTTTTCCTCGATGCGGTCGCAGATCACGTCGTTGGGCTCGCCCAGGGAGCCGTCGTCGTTCACCCAGATTTTGGGGACGGCAAAGAGCGAGATGCCCTTGGTGCCAGCCGGAGCGCCCTCAATGCGGGCCAGGACCGGGTGAACGATGTTGTCGCAAAGGTCGTGGTCGCCGCCGGAGATGAAAATCTTGTTGCCCTTGATGGAGAAGGTTCCGTCGGGGTTCCTGGTGGCGGTTGTTTCGAGGGCCCCCACGTCGCTTCCGGCTCCGGGCTCGGTGAGGAGCATGGTGCCCCCCCATTCTCCGGAATACATCTTCTTCATGTAGAGCTTCTTCTGCTTCTCGGTGCCGTACACCTCCACAAGGTGGGCCGCGCCGTGGGTGAGGCCGGGATACATCATGAAGGCGCAGTTCGCGCCGACAAAATACTCAGCCGCAGCCTGGGTCACCATGATGGGCATTCCCTGGCCGCCCACTTCCGGGTCCTCGGCCATGGCGATCCACTCGCCTTCGCAGTACTTCTGGTAGGCCCGGTGAAAACTTTCGGGCACCGTGACCTTGCCGTTGTCCCATTTTGCGCCTTCGGAGTCGCCTATGGCCTGGGTGGGAAGGATTTCCTTGATGGCAAGGCTCCGGGCCTCGTTGACGATGAGGTCGATGGCCTTCTTGTTGAACTCCTTGTAAAATGCGGTCTTGGAAAGCTCCTCCGCGTTCATCTGCTCGAAAAGGACGAAGTCCACGTCCCTGCGGTCGGCAATTAACTGCGCCATGATGTGCTTCCTTTCATGCCTTTGTAGTATTGTTTTTCACCCTTTTCGAAAAGGGTGGTCGGGACCATCAGATATTAGAAATGAATGAACATTCAGTCAGTGTCAATGAAAAAAAAGGCTTGCTGAAAAAAGTGTGCGCCCGGAATAAAATTTTGCATGAAGCCGCAGCCTCAAATTTTTTCTCAAGCGTATATAATATGCTGTAAACCCTCAGTAATAGTGGCATTGGGGCAGGGCGTTGATCCGGGCCGCCGAAGGGGAATTTATGCATTAAAATAATTCGGGTGGGTAAAAAATCGCAAAAAAAAGTCCCCCCGTCCGGCAGTGCGGACGGGGGGACAAAGTGGAGAACGCTTCAATTACCAGCCTGTCTAAAAACGCGAACTGCTGCGTCAGGCTTCACGGCGCGGTCCGCCACGTACGAAAAGTACGCTTGCTCCCGCGCCGTTCGCCTTCCTTGCATTTCATCGTTTTTATCCAGGCTTCGCATCAAGCCTTTTTCAACAGGCTTCACATCAAGCCCGGATCAGAGCTTCGCCACGTACTCCTTTACCTTGCGGGCAAGGGACGAGGCCGCTTCCAGCACCATGCGGCCAGCCGAGCCTTCATCCGCAACCGATCCGATAAAGCATACCGGGTCGGGGTCGCTCTCGTAAAGCACGAAGAAGGAGAAGCCCGTCACCCCCGTAACCGTTGCGGTGTTGAGGAAGCGGTTATGGGTGGTGGTAAGCAGGGTGTAGGTTCCCCCAAGGGTTGGCGAAGCATAGATGTCGAGGTATTTTTCGTTCAGTCCCGCCACCTGGGAATCCTGGTAATGGAAGGTGATGGACGTGGCGAAGGCGGCCCGGTCCGAGGTGATCTGCCACTGCATGTTGGCGGTGCGGGCGAGTATCATGTTCACCCCGGCGTCGCTCCGGGTGAGGACCACCGTGGTGGTGCTGTCGTTGGTGCCGCTTGAAAAGTCCATGGTGACGCCGGTTGTTCCGAAGCTCTTGGGTGCGGGGTTTCCGCTGTGGCTGGTGCGCTTGACCGTGTCGGAGGCCGGAAGCACGCCCTCGCACACCACGTAGACCTCGCCCGCAGCCGCACGGCCCTCGGCTGGCCCGTCGGCCAGGGCTGCGCCGAATATGAGGTCGTCCGCGCCGTTTTCGTTAACGTCGCCAAAAGCCATCGCGCCTGAGGCAGTCATGGCGTCGCCCGCCGTGGCCCCGTAAATGGTGACATCCTCGCCGCTGCCGTTGAAGTCTATGGAGGCGGCAAGGGCGTTGGAGCCGTAAACCACGTAGGCTTCGCCCGCGTCGGCGCGAAGGTTGGACGGCCCGTCCGCACCCGGCCCGCCGAGCACCACGTCCGCGTTGCCGTCGCCGTTGACGTCGGCAAGCATTATTCCGCCGCCCGCCGTCAGGGCGTCGCCCCCGTCAGCCCCGTAGAATATGGTGTCTGCGCTGGCGGCAAGATCAAGGGTGGCCCCGAACCCGGCGTTGCCCTTTACAAGGTATGCCTCGCCCGCGTTGGCCCTTGCGTTGCCCGCGCTTGCCGCGTCCATGGCTCCCAGCACGATGTCGTCGATGCCGTCACCGGTGACGTCGCCCACCTTCAAAGCACCTTCCTTGGTGAGGGCGTCGCCTGCGTCGGCCCCGTAGATGGTGAGGTCTTCGCCGCTGGTGGAGAAATCTATGGTGGCCCCCAGGGCGGCTGATCCGTATATGACGTATGCCTCACCCGCCCCGGCCTTGGCGTCGCCCGATGCGTCGGCCCCCGGCGCTCCCAGCACCAGGTCGTCGGTGCCGTCGCCGTTCACGTCGCCCACGGCCATTGCCCCGCCGGAGGTGAGGGCGTCGCCTGCGGTTGCCCCAAGAATGGTGACGTCCTCGGCTCCTGTTCCTATGTCGTAGGTGGCGCTCATGGCCCCGGAACCGTAAATGATGTAAGCCTCGCCGTTACCCGCGTTTTTGGTTCCAAGGATGAGGTCCCTCACCCCGTCCTCGTTCATATCGCCCAGGATCATGGCCCTGTCTATGGTGAGGTTCTCGCCCGCTCCACCGCCGTAAACCGTCACGTTCTGGTGTGTTCCGGGCTGGGTGGTGTCGAGGTCCACGGACGTGGGCAGGGTGGCGGCCCCGTTGATTACGTAAGCCTCGCCCGCGCCCGCCAGAAGGTCGCCCGCCCCGTCTGCGTCAGGGGAGCCCAGGACCACGTCGGCCCTGCCGTCTCCAGTGATGTCCCCCAAAAGTATCGCGCCTCCCACGGCGTCGCCCGCAGTGGCACCGTATACCGGCACGAACCCGGTTCCCGATACGATGGTGAGTGTTACGGGAAGGCTTGCAGCCCCTGCTATGAGATAGACCTCGCCCGCCCCGGCCCTGCCGTTGGCCGGGCCGTCGGCCCCCGGAGCGCCCAGGACCAGATCGCCTATTCCGTCGCCGGTAATGTCGGCCACCGCCACGGCGGAGCCTAAGGCGTCACCTGCCTCGGCTCCGGTGATGGTCATGCCCGGAATGGTTCCGCTGGTTCCGGCCACGTCGCGGGTTCCGGCAAGGGGCGCGTCCCCGAAGAACACGTAAACTTCGCCCTTGCCGCCCTGGGCCGCCGGTGCTCCCACGATCACGTCCACGACGCCGTCGCGGTTCACGTCGCCCACGGCAACCGAAGGCTCCCCGGCGGGCAGTCCGTCGCCTGCGGTTCCGCCGTAAATGAGGAGGTCTTCAGCCGCGTTGGCCATGTCCACGGTGGCGGGCAGGGCGGGCGGGGTGGCTGTTCCGTTCACCCGGAAGGCCGCGTAGGTCGTGTTGGGCGTGACGGTCCAGGTCTGGCCGAAATCAAGGCTTTGGGCCATGTCTCCGGTAAGGGCCGCCGTGGTGTTCCGCCAGTTGAAAAGGTCGGTGTGGTCGGGAGGTCCCGAAAGCCAGACCCAGTAGGTGGAGCCGCCGGTAAGAACCGTTGTCCCGCCGAAATTAACGGTCACCTTGGCCGCAGCGTCGGGGGCCACCGCAGCCTGGATTTCCAGCACGTTTCCGGGCTGCCCCGCGTTATCGGTGGCAATCATTATATTGAAGGTCTTGGCGGGAATGGCGTCGTGGGATTGCAGAAAAACCACGGGAACTTCTATGCTGTCCAGGTAATAATCGGTGCCTGCCGGAAGGGTGAAGCTCATGGCCCGCTCGGTCCTGAACATGCAGCTCAAAAACATGTAAAAGCACCCGAAGCCCAGGCCGGAATCGGCGCTGAAGGTGTCGCCCGCGTCGAAGCTGTTATAAAGGACTGCGGCAGGCGCTGGAGCGGCGGAAAAGGCCAGAACAAGTACCGCCAGCATAAGGGCGGGCATGAATTTCCTGACTGCGATTTTCCTGATGGATTTACCTGTCATGGCCATACTCCTGCATAAGAGTCTTTCTTGGATGGGCTTGGCCTTTCGGATGATAGGCCGGAGGGTTGGGTTTGAGGATGCCTGCCCGACGCCTTAAGCGCCCGACAGAATTTTTACTCCTGACACCCCATTGTTTAAATATCATACCGTATCCTTACTATTCAAGATAAGCAATAATCGTGCCGTTTATTTTTTCCAACGGCGCGCGCCCCATCCCGCACTCATCCTCATGGTTGACTCGAATCTCATTTTCTTTTAGGTATTCATATTGAAAATGCGGTAAGAATTTGACTTGCCATGAATTACAACCCCGGAAAGGGCTATCTTCATGCCTAAGCCCAGTCCCCAAGGCCCGACGAACGGCTTTCGGGCGTCCCGTCAAATTGAGCGGATAACGGTTTCCTATTCATACCCGGTGCATTTCGTAAGGGACGCCTTTTCCAAGGATAACAAGCTCATAGCCTCGCTCGCGCTTTCAACGGGCGAATCCGGCCCTTTCAGGGTCCTTTTTTTCCTGGATTCTGGGGTTCACGAAGCCTTTCCAGATCTGGCAGGGCAGCTTGAAGACTACGCAAGGGCGCACCCGGAAGCCCTGGCCCTGGCCGGTCCCGTGCAGGCGGTGCCCGGGGGCGAGGCGGCCAAGATGAGCGCGGAGCCCCTGATGGCGGCACTCGACGCCATGGCCCGCGCCCGCCTTTGCCGCCATAGCTTCGTGGTTGCGGTGGGGGGCGGAAGCGTGCTGGACGTGGTGGGCATGGCCGCCAGTCTGGTTCACCGGGGGCTTCGGCTCATCCGTTTTCCCTCAACGGTGCTTTCCCAGTGTGACGCAGGGGTTGGCGTCAAAAACGGAATCAACGCCTACGGGGCGAAAAATTTCCTGGGCTCCTTCGCCCCGCCCTTTGCCGTGGTGAACGACTCGCGCCTTCTCACGACCCTGCCCCAGGACCACTGGATAGGCGGGGCGGCGGAGGCCTTCAAGGTGGCCATAATAAAGGACAGGGCCTTTTTCAACTGGCTCGCCAGAAACGCGGAACTGCTTGCCGGGCGCGATCTTAACGCCATGGAGCATCTCGTGAAAAAGGCCGCCAAGTCGCATCTGGACCATATCGCCACCTCCGGCGACCCCTTCGAGTTCGGTTGCGCCCGGCCCCTTGATTTCGGCCACTGGAGCGCCCATCGGCTGGAGGTCCTCTCCAACTACGAAATGGGCCACGGACAGGCGGTTTCGGTGGGAATCGCCCTGGACTGCGTTTACGCCGAGCAGGAGGGCCTTCTCTCCCACGCGGAGCTGAAAAAAGTGCTGGCGGCCCTTTCCCGCGCCGGGCTGCCGGTTTTCTCCACGCTTCTTGAAGCCCGTACCCCGGAAGGCAAGCTGGCGGTTTTAAAGGGCCTGACGGATTTTCGGGAGCATCTTGGAGGCGAGCTTACGGTTACCCTTCCTGACGGCCTCGGAAAAAAAATCGAGGTGCACGCCATGAACGAGGCCGTGATAGAGCAGAGCGTGATGCATCTCAAAAAACTGGCGGCCCCTTGAAAATACCGGGATATCCAGACACCCTTCTTTGCTACTGCCAAAACGTTCACCCGGCGGAAACCTGGGACGAGGCATTTTCGGCCATAAGCACCCACGCCTTGGCTGTTCGGGAGAGGGTCTCGCCCTTTAGCCCCTTCGGACTGGGCTTGAGGCTCTCGAAAAAGGCCGCAGACACGCTCATCCGGCCCGGAAACCTTGCGGCTTTCAGGGACTTCCTCAGAAGCCGCGACTGCTACGTCTTCACCATCAACGGGTTCCCCTACGGTAATTTTCACGCGACCCCGGTAAAGGAGCGGGTTTACGCGCCCGACTGGAGGGATGCGGATCGCCTTTCCTATACCCTCTCGCTTGCCGAAATCCTTGCGGGCCTTCTTCCCGATGGAATTTCAGGCTCCGTAAGCACCGTGCCCGGCTCCTGGAAGCCCTGGCTGAAAGGCCCTGGCGACGTGGAGGAAATACGCGCCAACCTTGGCCGGGCCGCCCTTGGCCTTGCCGAAATCTTTGAGCGCACGGGCCGCACGGTGAATCTCGCCCTGGAGCCGGAGCCCGGCTGCCTTCTTGAAACAACCCGTGAGACCATAGATTTTTTCGACACCCTGCCCGACGAGGCCCGTGGGCGCATAGGCGT
The DNA here is from genome assembly GCA_016235345.1 of Deltaproteobacteria bacterium. Taxonomy (NCBI): domain Bacteria; kingdom Pseudomonadati; phylum Myxococcota; class Myxococcia; species Deltaproteobacteria bacterium. The sequence goes on from JACRLG010000013.1 coordinate 141,990, forward strand.
TTGCCTGGACGCCTGCCACGCCGCCACGGTTTTCGAGGAGCCTTCGGAAAGCCTCGCCGCACTTTTGAAAAACGGCGTTCCGGTGTTCAAGGTGCAGGTTTCGGCGGCCCTTTCGGCGGAGCTTCCGGAAGGCCTTGCCGCGCTGAAAAAATTCGCCGATCCGGTCTATCTGCATCAGACCCGGATAATAGGCGAAGACGGTTGCATCAGGGCATGGGACGACCTCCCGGAGGCCCTCGACGCTTACAACGGCGGAAAAGGAACCTGCCGGGTCCACTTCCACGTTCCCCTTCACACCCCTCCCATGCCCGGCTTTTCAAGCACGGCGGAGGGCCTTTCTCCTCTATTCTTCGCCCTGGCCCTTCAAGGCGGGGTGAGCCATTTCGAGATCGAAACCTACACATTCGATGTGCTTCCCCCGGAACTTAAAGCCTGCGGGGTGGTCACCTCCATCGCAAAAGAATACGGGTGGGTGCTTTCCCGGCTTCCGGGCGCTTGACTTAAGTCCCTCAATTCGCCTAAATCCATTGAATCAGGAAACGATTCCAAAGGAAAAATCATGGCGGAAAAAAGACTGTTCGGAACCGACGGCGTAAGGGGCCGGGCCAACGCAGCACCCCTTGACTGCGAGACCGTGGTGAAAATCTGCCGGGCTGCGGCCCGGCATTTCGGGCAGGAGGGCAGGCCCGTGGTCATAGGCCGGGACACCAGGCTTTCGGGGGAGATGCTGGAAGCGGCGGCGGCGGCGGGCGTGGCCTCGGCGGGCTTCGACGCCGTGATCCTTGGGGTCCTGCCCACCCCAGGAGTCGCCTTTGCGGTGAAGGACCTTGGGGCGTCTTGCGGAATCGTGATCTCCGCCTCCCACAACCCCTGGCAGGACAACGGCGTGAAGCTCTTCGACGGAGCTGGCGTGAAGCTCCCGGACGAGGTGGAGGACCAGGTGGAGGCCCTGATGGAGGAGAAGTCCGATCCGCCGGTGAAAACCGGCAGGGTGATCAGGGCCTCCGACGCTGCCGACCACTACGCGTCCTTCCTGGCCGGGCTCATGCCGGGCGGCTTTTCCCTGAAGGGCTTCCGGGTGGTCCTGGACTGCGGCCACGGGGCGGCCTTTGAGGTGGCCCGGATGGTGTTTGAAGGCCTTGGGGCCGAGGTCATATCCATCGGGGTCAGCCCGGACGGCGTAAATATAAATGAAGGCTGCGGAAGCCAGCACCCCCAGGTCCTAATGGATATGGTGCGGAAAAAGCACGCCCACGCGGGTTTCGCCTTTGACGGCGACGCGGACCGCTGCATCTGCGTGGACGAGACCGGCAGGCGGATTTCAGGCGACGGGATGCTGGCCATCCTGGCCGGCCACATGCGAAAGGCCGGGCGGCTTTCGGGCGATACCGTGGTCAGCACCGTCATGAGCAACCTGGGCCTTCGCCGGGCCCTTTCCAAAATGGGCATCCGCCACGTGACGGCGGACGTGGGCGACCGCTACGTGCTTTCGTCCATGATGGAGACCGGCGCAAGCCTTGGCGGCGAGGACTCCGGCCACATGATCTTCCTTGACCGCCACACCACGGGCGACGGCATCCTCACGGCCCTTTTCCTGTGCGAGGCGGTGAAGGACGCCCAAAAGCCCCTTTCGGAGCTTTCCGCCTTTCTGGAGATTTTCCCCCAGATTCTGATCAACGTTCCGGTAAAAAGCCAGGTCCCCCTGGAGTCCCTGACCGGAGTCCGGGCGTCCATAGCCGCCGTGGAGGCGCGCCTCGGCTCATCGGGCCGGGTCCTGGTGCGCTATTCGGGAACCCGCCCGGTGCTCCGGGTGATGGTGGAAGGCCCCACCCAGGCCGAAACCCAGAGGGCCGCCGACGAGATAGCGGAGGCTGTCCGGGCCGAGCTGGGCGTCGATTAGCAGCCTGTCTAAAAACGCGAACTGCTGTGTTGCGCTTCAAAGCCAATTCCGTCACGTACATTTAGTACGCTTACTCATTGGCTTTTTGCGCGCCGTGTTCATCGTTTTTATCCAGGCTTCATATGTCCGGGCCAGAATTAGGCGTCGATTAGCAGGCAGCCCGCTTCCGGCCTTTTTCCGTCTGGTTGCAAATATGGGGCGCTTGGTGCATACTTGGTCCATCCGTGTTAATCCCGGTCCATTTTCCAAAAATCCCGAAAGCCTTTTTCGTCAACCGTGATTTAAGGGGGTAAGTCATGTCCGAAGCGGTAAATCTTGGGGGATTCCAACCGGATGTCGTCATTGTGGGCGGCGGGCTTTCCGGGCTCACGGCGGGCCTTGGGCTTGTCCAAAACGGGTTGAAGCCCCTGATCCTGGAGCGCGACGCCATACTGGGCGGCAGGGCCAGAAGCTGGATCGACCCCGTAACGGGCGACTCCGTAACCGTGGGGCCGCACATCTTTCTTTCCGAGTATCCCAACATGCGCAAATTCCTGGGAATGCTTGGAACGGATGACCGCATAGTGTGGCAGAAGGGCCGTTTCATAGACATAGTGGACGGCGAAAAAATCACCGAGATCAGGATGAGGCCCCTCCCCCCGCCAACCCATTACGTTCCGGCCATAATCGAAAACCCGAAGTTTTTCCCGTTTAAGGACATCCGCTCCAACCGCCTGACGGCCCTGATGTGCATGGGGCTTTCCGAAGAGGACGTCTTAACCCTGGACCGCATGGACGCCTTAACCGTCCTTCGCCGCCTTGGGGTCACCGAGGATTACATAAAAAATTTCTGGGCCTTCACGGGTCTCGCCATCATGAACGTACCCCTTTCGGAGTGCTCGGCAGGCTCCATCATGCGCTTTTTCAAGCTCATGATAAGCCACAAGCAATATGACGTGGGCTTCGGCGATTCGGGCCTTGGGGACATGTTCACCGAGCAGGCGAAGGCCCTGATCGAAAAAGGCGGGGGCCGGGTGCTCACGGGGGTTGAGGTGAGCCGCATCACCGGTGAAGGCGACAGGGCAACCGGAGTAAGACTTAAAGACGGAACCGAAATAGTTGCAGGGCACGTGCTGGCCGCCCTTCCGCCCACCCAGCTTGGGGCCATAGTGCCCGAAGCCTGGAAAAGGTTCAAAAAGCCCTTCAGCACCGCGCACAAGTTCGCGCCCTCGCCCTACATCTCCACCTACCTGTGGTTTGACCGCAAGCTCACAAGCCGCCAGTTCTGGGCCAGGAAGTATGACGAAAACGACCTGAACTGCGATTTCTACGATTATTCCAATATCTACAGAAACAGGAAAACCGACACCAGCCTCATCACCACCAACTGCATCTACTGCGCCCGTTTTTCCCACATGACAGACGCCCAGGTGGTGGAAAGAACGGTGAGGGAGCTTTCGGATTTCCTGCCCGAAGCCGCCAGCGCGAAGCTGGTCCACAGCCTCGTTGTGCGCATCCCCATGGCCATCCACTGCCCCGGCGTGGGGGTGGAGAGCCTTCGTCCGGCGGTCGACACCGACGTGTTAAACCTGAAGGTTGCCGGAGACTGGATTCAGACCAATGTTCCGGCATCCATGGAAAGCGCCTGCGGATCGGGCTGGCTGGCAGCCCAAGCCATACTGGCCGAGATGGGAAGGGACGCATCCTATTACGTGAAGCGTTCGCCCAGCCAGGGAATCGCCGCAATTGTGGAGCATCTCACCCCGCGCCTTCGCCCCATAGGGCTTGTACCGGATCCCAAAGATTACGTGGTCTGAAATCCTGTCTAAAAACGCGAACTGCTGTGTCGCGATTCAAAGCCAATTCCGCCACGTACCTTTGGTACGCTTGCTCATTGGCTTCTCGCGCTCCTTGCATTTCATCGTTTTTATCCAGGATTTGCATATAGCCATTTTTACAGTTGGTAACGATAAGCTATCATTAAGGATAAACTGCTATTCTTTACTCTCCGGGGGGAAGATGAAAACAACGTATATCGGAAGGGTGGCGGCCCTGGCCATGGTCCTGATGCTGGCGCTTTCGGGTTTCGCGGTGCCCGTTTCACGGGCCGCAGAAAAAAAGCCCCTGCACGTTTTCAAGATGGCCACCATCGCCCCCAAGGGCACGGGCTGGGCCAGGCAGTACGAGGAAATAATGCTCCCGGAAATCAACAGGGCCACCAACGGCGAGGTGGCCTTCAAGTGCTTCTGGGGCGGGGTGATGGGCGATGACGAGGACATCGTCAAAAAGATGCGCTTAGGCCAGATCGACACCGCAGCAGTCTCCGGCCAGGGTGTGGGGGCCATCTGCCCCGCCATGACGGTGCTTACGCTTCCCTTCCTCTTCAACAACTACGGGGAGGTGGATTACATAAGGGAGAAGATGTTCGCGTCCTTCGACCTTCTCACCAACGCCCAGGGCTTCAAGCTGATTTTCTGGATTGACCAGGACTTTGACCAGCTTTACTCCACCAAATACGATTTTTCGAGCCCGGATCATTTCAGGCAGGCCAAGTTCCTCACCTGGTACGGCCCGGTGGAGGAAAAATGCCTGGAAGCCCTTGGAGCCTCGCCCATCCCGGTGAACGTGCCGGAGGCGGCCTCGTCGGTCCGGCAGGGGGTGGTGGACGCCCTGATCTGCCCGGCCTTCGGCATAATCGGGTTTCAGATGCAGAGCCAGATCAAGTTCATGAACCCGATAAAGATCCGCTACTCCCCGGCCCTGGCGGTGTTTTCCGCCAAGAGTTGGACCAGGATGCCCGAAAAATACAGGGCCCCCATGGACGTGGACCGGGACAGGCTGGTCAACAGGTTTCTTGCGGCAACGAGGAAGGACAACGAAAAGGCCCTGACGGCCCTGGTGCGCTACGGAGTGAGAAAGACCCAGGTGGACGCAAAAACCATGGACGCCATGCGGAAAAAAACCAGGCCTGCGTGGGACGCCCTTGCGGGGAAAATTTACACCCGGCAGACCCTGGATGAAATTTTGCGCCATCTGGCGGAGTATCGCAAAAAACACCAAGGGGCGTGAAAGCCCGTCTAAAAACGCGAACTGCTGTGTCAGAGCAAAGCGGGCGGGTCGTCATGTACGACAAGTACTATTCCTTCCCGCCCGCTTCACTCAACCTTCGCATTTCATCGCCAATATTCAGACTGGCATCCAGGCTTCGGATTCGGCCTTTTTCAAGATGATGGCAAAAAGCAATACGCGGCGGCCATGACGTGGCTGGAATCAGGTTGCGGGGTGGTCGCCCCTGAGATAGGCCGCGTTCACCACGTCCTTGTCGTAGGAGCGGAAGATCAGGCGTTCCCGGTAAAGGCGGTCCCGTGGTATGGGCGGCGTTGGGCTTAAAAGCCTGGATGCGTCGTTTTTGGGGGGGATGGCCGAAAGCCCCCTGCCGAAGCGCTTTCCGGTTTCGGAATCGAGGATTACGGCGTCCTTGCCGTCCGACGATACCGCAAGCCTAGCCGGAGTTTCGGATATTATCCGGGCTGCGGCCAGGGCCATACGCTCCCAGGAATCTATGCTCCCCGCCGCCGTCTTCACGGTCATGAAGGGCCTGCCCTCCACGAAAACGAGAAGGTCCACCGCCGAGCGATAGATCACGCCCTCACCTATTTCAAAGGACAGGGGGAAATCCACTCGTATGTCGCTTTTTTCGTAACCGAGCTCATCCACCAGAAAGCGTTCCACCGCCTGGCGGTTTTGTTCGCACCCGGAATCGGGCACGGTCTTTCCCGTCACGTAGTCCAAAAGGCTTTTGGGGTGAGCAGGGGAGGTCATCACCGGTTCCTTTCCTCTTTCCAGAATCGGTCGTCATCTTCGGTTTCATCATCTTCAATGGGGGCGGAGGCGTCTTCATCCTCGCCGAAATCGTCTTCCCCGTCGTCTTCGGCGTTCGCCGTCTGAACGTGGATACGTGGGGCCTCGGCCCAGAGGCCCTCAAGATCGAAGCGCAACCTCTGCGCCTCGAAAAACACGTGGATCACCACGTCTCCGTAATCCAGCAGAATCCACTGGTTTTCCGGCCTGCCCTCCACGCCTATGGGCTTGATTTTTTTTGCGGCCAGGAAGTTCTCCGCAGCGTCGGCGATGGCGTCCGCCTGGCGGGTGGAGCGAGCCGAGGCCACTATGAACCAGTCCGCAACGCTGGAAATCCCCCGCAGATCAAGGGCCATGACGTTTTTGGCTTTGCGGAGGCCCATGGCCTCCAGGAACGGGGCTATGCCCGTTTCGTCCAGGGCAATTTTCTTCTGAGCCCTTTTGATGTTGCTCACAGGTAAAGACCTTTTTCTTGAATGTAGTGAAACACGGCGTCGGTGACCAGAAAACGTATGCTGCGCCTCCCGGCCACGGCCCGGCGTATGGCTGAAGACGAGATGGCAAGGCTGGTGCAAGCAAAATACTCGATTCCCAGGCTTTTGTCACCAGCCTTTTCCAGGATCGGGGCAAGGCGGGCGGAAATATACGCCTCCATCGCCCTTCGGCCCGGTTCCGCAAAGCCCGGACGGTTCATCACCACGAACCGTGCAAGGGGAAAAAGGCTCTCGTATTCCTTCCATGTGTGGATTTCCAGAAAGGCGTCCAGCCCCACCAGGAAAAAGCGCTCCCAGTTGGGATATTTGTCCCGGAAAAAGGAAAGCGTTTCAATGGTATAGGACGGAACCGGGCGACTGGTCTCCACGTCCGAGGCCACGAAGCCGGGCGTGTTTTCCACGGCAAGCGCCGTCATGGCGAAGCGGTCGGCGCTTGCGGCAATACCTCCGGTGGCCTTGTGGGGAGCCCGGAAGGAAGGCACGAAATGGACCGTTTCCAGCCCGAACGCCTCCTGCGCCTCCAGAGCGGCCCTTAAATGCCCCAGGTGGATGGGGTCGAAGGTCCCGCCGAATATGCCCAGCCTTTTGCGCGGCATTGTTGAAAAAACCTCACCCGGCTGCCATAAAAGGTCCGGCCGCTTTTTTCACTACCCGTAATTCAATAGAACCCGCCACTCAACCATACATATATAAATAAACCTGCAAACAATACAGGCGCTGCACTATATCCAACAGCCGCCAAGATAAGCAAAGTGCGAAGGGACAGGCCAAAAACTTGCTGATTTTTCCTACGCTTAACAGCGGCATATAAGAAGATAAGACAAGTGATGGCATTGAAATCCAACGCAAAACCTATAAAAAAAGGCCTTGATATGCTAAGCGCATCGCGGAACTCAATAATAGCGATGAAACTGGTAAGGCCACTAAAAAAGAAAATTATTAAGAGCACCAGGGTCGCTAGGGTTTTGCGCAGAATGATAAGGTTCATGAAGGGCGATCTCTCCATTGCATTAACCGTCAGGACCTCACCTGCCCACTCCCCATCACCACGAATTTTTTCGCCGTCAGCTCGTCAACACCCATTGGGCCGAAGGCGTGGAGCTTGGAGGTGGAGATTCCGATCTCCGCCCCAAGGCCAAGCTGGCCGCCGTCGTTGAAACGGGTGGAGGCGTTCACCGCCACCATGCTTGCGTCGGCCTCCCGCACGAAACGCTTGGCGCGTTCAAGGCTTGTGGTCACTATGGCCTCTGAATGCTGGGAGCCGTAACGGGCGATGTGGTCAAGGGCCTCGTCCATGTTCGCCACCACCTTCACGGCCAGGATCAGGTCAAGGAACTCGAAGCCGTAATCGGTCTCAGCGGCCGCCTTGGCCCAGGGAAGAACGGCGCAGGTCTTGGGGCAGCCCCTTATTTCCACGCCAGCGCCTTTGAGGCTTTTTCCCGCCAGGGCCAGGAATTGTTCCGCCTCATCCTTGTGGACCAGAAGGGTTTCCAGGGCATTGCACACCCCCGGCCTCTGGACCTTGGCGTTCATCACGATTTTTTCGGCCATGGCGAGGTCGCAGCCAGAGTCAACGTAAACGTGGCACACGCCCTTGTAGTGCTTCAAAACCGGAATCCGCGAATGCTCGCAGACAAAGCGTATAAGGCCCTCGCCGCCTCTGGGAATCACGAGGTCGATCTCTTCCTCGCAGGCAAGCAGAATCTTCACCGCCTCCCGGTCGGTGACCGGCACCACCTGAACGCAGTTTTCGGGCAGGCCGTTTTCCGAAAGGGCTTCGCGGATTATGTCGCCAAGTATGCGGTTGGAGCGTATGGCCTCCGAGCCGCCCCGGAGTATCACGGCGTTTCCGGCCTTCAGACACAGGCCCGCCGAATCCACGGTGACGTTGGGGCGGGACTCGTAGATCATGCACACCACACCCAAGGGAATGCGCATCCGGGCCACTTCCAGGCCGTTGGGGCGCACCACGGTTTCGGTGAGGCTTCCTATGGGATCGGCTAGGGCCGCGACCTCGGAAAGGCCCTGGATCATCCCGGCTATCACCTTGTCGGTTACCGTAAGGCGGTCGATCATGGCTGAGGAAAGCCCGCGCTCCCTTGCTTCCGCAACGTCTTTGGCGTTTTCGGCCTTGATCTTGTCAGCCTGGGCTTTTAATTTTTTGGCGATCGAGCCCAAAACCGCGTTCTTGACGGTTCCGGGGCAGGCGGCCATTTTTCGGGAGGCTTCCCGCGCGGCCTTGGCCATTTTTTCGATGGAGTCACGCATTGGTCGAATCCTTGTCAGCTTCTTTTGCTTCGTCGATCAGAACCAGGTTGTCCCGGTGGACCACCTCGTCATGCTGGCGTCCGCCCAGAATTTCTTCGATCATTGACGAGGGCTTTCCCATGATGCGCAGGATGTCCGCCGATGAAAAGCTGGAAAGCCCCTTGGCGATGATTTTCCCGTTCCGGGCCTTGACCGCCACGGGCGAGCCTTCGGAAAAAACGCCCGAAACCTCTTTCACTCCCACCGGAAGCAGGCTTTTCTTGCCCGTCACCAGGGCTTTTTCCGCGCCTTCGTCCACAACCAGAACCCCCTTGGGCCGGGCGGCCCAGGCGAGCCAGCACTGGCGGCGGGCCATGCGTTTTTCCGAAGGGGGGAAAAAGGTGCCGCAATTTTCCCCGGAAAGCACGCTAAGTAGCGTTCCCGGCTTTTTGCCGTTGGTGATTGCAACCGGAATGCCCGCGTCCGTGGCCTTTTTGGCAGCAGCCACCTTGCTGGCCATTCCGCCCGTGCCCACGGCGCTTCCCGAACCGGCGCAGACTATATCCCGGCCCTTTTTCCCGGTGCAGGAAAGCTCCGGCACAAGCCGGGCCGAAGGGTCCGTGCGGGGGTCTGAAGTGTAGAGGCCGTCAATGTCGGTAAGAATCACCAGGGCGTCGGCGTCCAGAAGGTGCGCCATCATGGCGGAGAGGTTGTCGTTGTCGCCGAATTTCAGCTCTTCGGTGGCTACGGTGTCGTTTTCGTTGATGATGGGGGTCACCTTCCAGGCAAGAAGCGTGGAAAGGGTGTTTCTGGCGTTCAGATAGCTGACCCGGCGCGAGAGGTCGTAACCCGCAAGAAGCACCTGGGCCACGATTTTTCCGTGCTCCTCGAAGGCCTTTTCGTACTTGCGGATTAAAGCCCCCTGGCCCACTGCGGCCACGGCCTGCTTTTCGCGCATCACGGCGGGCTTTTTGGCTATGCCCATGCGGCGCATTCCCGCAGCCACTGCCCCGGAGGACACCAGGATGACCTCCCGGCCCTGGTCCCACAGCGAGGATATCTGGCGGCTAAGCTCGGCGATGGCGGCAAGGTCCAGGCCGTCTTCGGCGGTGAGCACGGCGCTCCCCACCTTCACCACCACCCGGCGGGCCGCCGGAAGGGCCCCGCGTCCGCCCCTGGTTTCGATATCCCTGCCTTGCATAGAAGTATTCGGATATGCGGTTCGATGTTTGTGCGAGAAGGTGCGGTTCTGCTTTCCAACCTTTTGAAATACGCCTGATTTGGTCCCGACAGCCTAATATCGCCTGTCGGAATTTTCCTCTTCCAGCGCCGCCTCTTTTGCCTTTTTGTCCAGGGCCGCCACCTTCCGGGCCAGAAGGAGCATGAAATCATGGGTTCCCACCCGCCCCATGGCCGAGAGGAAGATCACGTCACGGTCAAAGGCGTTCACAAAGGCGCGGAAACCGTCGGCTGCCTCCGGGATGTCGCTCTTGTTGAGCACCACGATTTCGGGCTTTTCGCATAGAAGGGGATTATAGGCCAAAAGCTCGTTTCTTACAACAGAGTATGGGGCCAAGGGATCTTCAGGGGAAAGGGCCGCAGCGTCGATCACGTGGACCAGGAGCCTCGTGCGCTCCACGTGGCGCAAAAAGCGGTCTCCAAGGCCCAGGCCCTGGTGCGCGCCTTCTATGAGACCGGGGATGTCCGCCACCACGAAGGGCTCTCCGTAGGGGCTTTCCACGACTCCGAGGTTCGGCGTAAGGGTGGTGAAGGGGTAGTTGGCGATGGCGGGTTTGGCCCCGGAAATGGCGGCTATGAGGCTGGATTTTCCAGCGTTGGGAAGGCCGATGAGGCCCACGTCGGCCAAAAGCTTCAGTTCCAGGACGAGGCTTTTTTCCTCGCCCGGCTCTCCGGGCTGGGCGAAACGCGGGGTCCGGTGGGTGGCCGTGGCGAAGTGCTTGTTGCCCTTGCCCCCCCTGCCGCCAAAGACCGCTATAAAGCTCTGGCCGGGTTCGGTGAGGTCTGCAAGGACCTCGCCGGTTTCGGCATCTTTGATAAGCGTGCCTGGAGGCACTTCCAGGATAAGATCGTCCCCGCCGTGGCCGGTCTTCTGGACGCCCGCGCCGTTAAGCCCGTTTTCGGCCTCAAAACGGACCTTGTGGCGGAAATGGGCCAGGGTGCGGTGGTCGCGGGTGACGGCAAAAATCACGTCGCCGCCCTTGCCGCCGTCGCCGCCGTCAGGGCCGCCTCTGGGGATGAACTTCTCCCGCCGGAAACTCACGCTTCCGGCCCCGCCGTGTCCGGCCCGAACGGAAAGCCTTGCCTCGTCTATGAATCGCACAGGAAAAGCTTACCTTACAGGGATGTGATTATGGTCGCCGGAAGAGCGGACAAACACCGAAACCGGGGGACAGGCGAAAAAGCCTGTTTTCCCCGGTTGTGGACGCCAATCAGCCAGCGGATTTCCGCTTCTTAAGACGCGGCGACTGCTTCCGCCGCAACATCGGAAGCGGCTTCTGCGTAAACGCTCACCTTCTTGCGGGTGCGGTCGTAGCGCTCAAAGGTCACCCGTCCGTCAATGAGGGCGAACAGGGTGTAATCCTTGCCCATGCCCACGTTGTTGCCCGGATGAATCTTCGTGCCCACCTGGCGGATGAGAATGTTGCCCGCCCGGACCTTTTCGCCGCCGTAACGCTTTACGCCCCTGCGCTGCCCTGCCGAATCGCGGCCATTGCGGGAACTGGAGCCTGCCTTTTTGTGCGCCATGATAAGATTCCTCCAAAACCTCGGCCAAAAGCGCGGCGTGTCGCAACCCTTTCAGTCCCTGCAAAAGGCCGAAAGATTATTGACAGAAGCCGCAACCGGGCTTTTTTTATGGAAAAAATTTCAGCTTTGAGCGGTTTTGACGGGATGGCGGAGGTTCAGAGAACCCGCTTCATCCCGCAAACTGCATCAGGCTTCGACCTGCACGGCTTCCGCGCCCTCTGGCACAACCGGGGCCGCCGACAGGCCGGTATCGATCTTTTGGATCCTCACCGAGGTGAAGGGCTGGCGATGGCCGTTAAGGCGGCGATAGCGCTTACGGCGCTTGGTCTTGAAAACCAGGACCTTCTTGGCCTTGTCCTGCTCAACGATTCCAGCCGTCACCAGGGCGTTTTCCACGTAGGGACGCCCGATGGTGAGGTTTTCGCCGTCGGAAACCAGTAGGACCTTGTCGAAGCTGACGCTCTGGCCCTTGTCCCCGACAAGTTTCTCCACGCGAAGGGTTTCGCCTTCGGTGACGCGGTATTGTTTTCCGCCGGTAGCAATGATGGCGTACATGCCTTCCTCCCCTTAAAACTTTGATGAGCGCCGGTCGCCCGGTCGCCGAAAACCGTTCTTCTTAGCTTTGATATGCGATTATTGTCAACCCAATTTTGACAAACCCGGAAAAAGACTCCGTGCCAAGGTTTAATCCACAACATGTTGTAGGCAATGCCCCGTATGAACACGCCAACACGGCGAATTATAAACCTTGCCCGGCTTTCTGCGGGCAGGCCGGCTTTTGAGGGCCTCTCCTGCAGGCCCGAATTTACCCGAACCCTGCAAAAAAAATCACTTGATGAGTCCGGCTGCGGCCTTCCAGTCAATCCTTTTAATGATGTCGTCGCAGACCTCCGACACCGCCTCAATGGCCACCAGCACGGTCTGAATTTTCATGTAGTGGTTGGCGCGCCATTTGGGATCGGGATAGACCTCTATATTTTCCGGGCTTTCACGAACGCTGAACGGCCCCACGAAGATAAAGGTGTAGGCGGTGGGGGACTGCTCGCCGGGCTTGTCGGCGGAAATCCTGCGCACGGCGGCCTTGGCGTGGGGCGGAGCGGCAATGCTGTTAAAGCCGATGTTGTCGAAGCCGCCTGAATTGACGGTGATTGTGATTCGGGCGTTGTTCCGCCTGTTTTCGGCTTCTATATCCTGATAACGCTCTCCGCCCTCGGAGTTTTGGGCCACGTTCTGCATTTCGGCCTGGATGCGCTCCATTTCGGCCTGATTCCCGCTCGCCATGGCCTCGTTCATTTTGGCCATCAGGGCGTTTATCCGGCCCGTCATGTCCCCGAAGGTGTCCATGTCCCGATTCATTTGCCCCATGTCAACAGGCTGCTTTTTCTCGAAAAGGCATTCAACGGAAAAGGACCAGGGGTATTTGTCCTGGGATGCGGACATTTCCTTAAGGGGCGTAATGTCGGTAGGCCGCTTTTCCCAGCCCTTGGGCATGGCGGGCAAAAGGGCCATCATTGCCTTGTTGTACTTTGTAAAGTGAGCCTTTTCTGCGGCGGTGGCCGGGCGCGGAGGGCCTTCGCCGTCAGCCAGGGCCGCAGCCGAAAAAACCATGACGGCGAGAAGAGCCGCCAAGCATGATGATATCTTTTTCACTGAAAACATTTGGCAGTCCGTTCAAGTTGAGGTCATGGCAAGATTGGCGCTCTTGGTTGAGCGCATTTCATTAACCGACTGCCCCCCGCATTTCAAGCCACATCGGAAAGCGCTGACAGGGGATTATGTCGGAAGCCCGTGGGCATCTCCGTCCATTACGGCCCAGAGGTAAAATTCGGGCGATGTTTTGACCCCCACGCCCAGGGCTCCGTCGCGCAGATAAAGCGCCCATGCGTAGGTTTCGTCGTACTTGCTTGTGGTGGATGACCAATGGAAGTCCCGAACCTCCGAAAACGGATGCCCGGCAGGAATGGCCGGGGAGTGCCGATCCAGGTCCACCAGGGTTTCAAGCTCGGATATTCCCGGAATCCGCCAGTTGCGGAAACCGAATCTTTCCTCCCGGTTCATCCTTTCCACTTCTTTGAATGCCGATTCCCAGTCGAGCGGACCATTGGCGCAGTCGGCGCTTTTTGTCCAGACAAGTCCGGTTGCGCGGTCCGTCACTGTTTGGCCGAGAACGGAAAACCTCGCAGCCAGGGGTGTTGCGCCGCGCCATTTTTCGCGCGAAATTTTGTATCCCGCCGCCCCCCGCACCGGCCAGACCATGTAGGAGACGTCCTTCATTCCCTTGAACACGCGGGCTCCGCCGAAGTGCACGTACCAAGCCTGTTCCGGCAACCTCGCGCAGGTGGTGGAGGTCCAGTAATAGGTGTTTTCCACGTTTACGAACGGGTGACCCGGGGGCAGGCAGGGATTGATTAACTGGTGGCTTACGAGACTGAAAAGCTCCCGTCGGTTGGGGAGCTTCCAGTCGTCGAAGCCGAGAAAAAGAGAGCGGTTAAGCTCCCCGATAAAATCGAAGGCTTCTTTCCAGGCAAGTGGAAACTCGCTGATGGAAGCATCCCGCGCCCAGACAAGACCGGTTTGATTGTCCTTAACCGCGCCGTCTTGAAGGACGAATCTTTGCATTTTTCCCCGGCGGCCTAAAGCCCGATGTCGGGGCTGTCGAGTTTGAACCATTTTTGCATGGTCTGTCGAAATTTTTCAAAGGATTTGTCCAGGCAGCCTGTAAGGGGGATAGTTTTGGCCAAGTCGTTGAAAATGGACGCTGACTGGGGTTTACGAACCTTTCGAAGGGCATTCGCCATGGCGTCTTTGGGCCTGTGTGGTTTTGGAGCGTCTTTAATCCAAAGCCCGGTATCGCTTACAAGCCATTCTTTCAATCCCATGCTTTGGCCCTTCCAACCAAGGCAGGTTTCGACTTTTCGGGAGTCAGACCACACCCATATTTCCAACTCAGGGTCCAATACAACCACAGCACTGCGCTTATCCCATCCGTTGGCGTTGAGGCGGTCTTCGACTTCCCGCTCAACAATTTCCTTTGATTTCTTCTTTGAAGGGTGCTCCTGGCCGCATCCTTCAAAGTCGAAGATTACAAGCGCGTGGGCGTATTGGCTTGAAAACTGCCTCAGAAATTCGTGGCATTTGCCGTAGCAACCTGAATCCCTGTTGGGGTGATTGATTATTTTGTATTTTATATTCCTGATGCCCATATCCAAAGGTCGGGACAACAATCCCTCCAAGGTAGCGTGGATATCTGCGTCTGCTGCGAGAATGATCAAATCGTTTTGTTCGGGGCTCATCCCAAAACACCCCCGGCAAACAGCTCCCCCAGATTGGTTTCCCCCTGCCACTCGCGCAGATTTGGATGACGGTCTCCGCGAACAATGTCAACGTAACCGGCTTTGGTCTTTGCAAAACATAAAACCTGCCTTGCTTCAGCCATGCTCAAAATTACAGGGGAATGTGTGGCCAAAAGGATTTGAGCGTCATAAACCGACTGCAAGGAGGCGAAAACCGCTTGCACCGCTCCTGGATGTATTCCGTTTTCAGGCTCCTCTATGAGGTAGACCCCCGAAAAATCCGGCATATATGCTATAATGGTTAGGGCAAGCATCCGAAGGGTGCCGTCGGAAAGCATCCATGACGGCGCGTCCAGGCCACTGTCGTATTTCACCATAATATAGCGGTGGCGGTCCTCTTCGCGCAGAACTGTGCGGATATCCACAATATCGGGAAGTGTGGAGCGAACGTGCCTGACCCAATCGGAAAACCTCTCCGGCGCCTCATCTTTTAGTTTCTGCACCACCCATGCGAGATTGGAGCCGTCCGGCTTGAACTGGCGGGCTTGTCCCGGAGGGCTTGCCCGCTTAATCAATTGGCTGTTCAGGACAATCTGCTGGACGCCTTCAGCAAGCAGGTTTTTCAGCCATGTGCTGACCGGAAGGTTGGATTCGTCTTCCGGTAGATTGCCAAGGGTGCTTCGCCTTGGCCCAAGCCGCATTGAAGGCTTCCAACCTTTGCCTTTTTCCTTGTATGTTTCGGAGTAATAGTTGTCATTTTTACCCAAAACTTTAGAAAAAACGGTTCTGAATTTCGGGTTTCTCACATGGCTCAAGATCGTACTGACATCAGGCGGCGCGTCCGGGAAAATTAATTTTTCCTGGGATATTGTTGGCAGCTCGTCATTTTTCAAAACACCGCGTTCCGCCAAAATACACAGTTCGCCATTTTCTGAAAGTCCGAATGAAATTTCATATCGTACTAGAGAAAAATCCATCTCCAAAATGGAGCGATACTTTTCCGGGATTTCCGATTCTATGGATAGCTCAAATCGATCACCCTTGCGGCCCCACACAAGATCGTGAAAATTGCTCGTCCTGTTATCGATTGCTGCATCTAATCCATCTCTTACAAGGTCTCCGAGAAACGTTACTACATCGAGAAACGTCGTCTTTCCGCTGGCGTTCTGGCCCACGAGAATTTGAAAATCATCAAGCCTGCAATCAATCTTTTTCAAGCATCGATAATTAAAGGCTTCAATCCGGCGGATCATCACTTTTCTCCGGGCAATGGAAACACGTGGAGGCGACCCGCCCCCTTCCTTTATCGATATAGCATAGCGGAACTCTCTAAAATATCAATAAATTTGATCGGGCTCACAGCCCGATGTCGGGCCTTGTGTGGTGGTCGAACCAGAGGGAGAAAAGGACGATGACCACGGAGACTATGCTTGCGCCGATCACCGAGGCAGGCACCGCCATGACGCCCATGTCCGCCCAGCTGGTGAGCGCCCCGTAAACGAGTACCATTAAGATGATCCAGCTCGCTATGTGCCAGGGCTCCAGGGTGGCCGCGATGCGCTTTCCCACCAGGACCTCCCAGCTTCGGCGGATTCTCGCCCTCTGGGCGCATTTGACGGCGAACGCCGCGTCCCGGTCGGTCATGAGCCGATAGCCCAGGTCCTGTTCACGCGCCGGGTCGAACTTCGCGCTTTTTCGGACTCTGCCGGTTCCTCGCTCGAACACCACGGTCTCGCCGCTCCTTCTGCCCCGGTCCCACCCGCTTTGCTGGGCTATGTCGCCGTTGTCGAAGCGGTCGATCCATGTTCCGTGCATTTTGCCTTCAAGAAAACTTCCCTGGCTCTGAATCTGGCCGTTTTCCCACCATTTGATCCAGGGGCCTTCCTGCTTTCCGGCCCGGTAGGAGCCTTCCATCAGCTTTTGGCCGTTTTTGTGGAAAAAGACCCAGGCCCCTTCCCGGCGTCCATCCAAAATCCGGCCCCTGGCGTAAACCGGGAAGCCCTTCCACACATCGAGGCCAAGCGGCCAGTAAATAACCTTTTCATAATCGGAAACAGGCATTTTAAATCAATGCCCCCCGTCCGTCTTTTTCACGCCCAGAAAGGCCGTGGCCGCCGCTCCGGCATAAAGCGCCGCCTCGAACACCCCCACGGCGATCCATGAATGACCAGCGAGCGCGTAGACGATCCCGCCGCCCACAATGGCCGGAACCCCGAAAACCACCAAAACCCCAAGCCTGCGTGACATGGCCTGACACCTTCTTTTATGTTTTTATTCGCCGCCCATTGCGGGCGGGACGCCCGCGCTCCCAGGAAACACCCGGATCGGCAACCCTTCTTTTTTATTCTTTTTCTAACCGCGACCTTGAGGGGCTTTCCAAAACGATGAGCTGCAAGGAAGGCGAGGAGGACGGGAAGGACGCGTACTAAAAGTACGCGACGCGCCGTCCTACGACGCCTGACACCGCAGATCGCGTTTTGGGGAGCCCCTCAGACGGCCTCAACGATCATCGCCATGCCCATCCCGCCGCCTATGCACATGGAGACCAGGCCGGTTTTGGCGTTTACCCGCTTCATCTGGTTGACAAGGCTCACCATCTGGCGCGCTCCCGTGGCCCCAATGGGATGCCCAAGGGAAATGCCGGAGCCGAGCGGGTTGGGCTTGTCCACCGGAATGCCGAGTTCCTTCATGCAGGCTATGGCCTGGGAGGCGAATGCCTCGTTAAGCTCTATCACGTCAATGTCGTTGATTCCCATTCCGGCGGCTGAAAGGGCCTTTTTGATGGCCGGTATCGGCCCTAAGCCCATGTAGGCCGGGTCGAGGCCCGCCGAGGCGAAGGACTTCACCTTCACGATGGGGGCAAGGCCCAAGTCCTTGGCCTTTTTCGCGCTCATGAGCAGCACCGAGGCCGCGCCGTCGTTGATGCCGGAGGCGTTTCCGGCTGTGACGGTGCCGTCCTTGGCAAAGGCGGGCTTCAACTTGCCCATTTTCTCCATGTCGGTGTCCATGGGGCGCTCGTCGGTGTCAACTATGACGTCGCCTTTTCTGCCCTTTATCACCACCGGAACGATTTCCTGGGCAAAGGTGCCGTTTGCGATGGCCGCCCTTGCGCGGGCGTGGGAAAGCACGCCGAGTTCATCCTGCTCCTTGCGGCTTATTTCATACAGGCGCGCTATGTTTTCGGCGGTGACGCCCATGTGGTAGCCGTAGAAGATTTCGTAAAGGCCGTCAAATACCATGAGATCGGTGATCTCGCCCGTTCCGGTTAGCTCCATGCGGTAGCCCCAGCGGGCCTTGGGAAGGGCGAGGGGCACGTTCGACATGCTCTCCTGGCCGCCCGCAAGCACAACCTCGCTCTGGCCGGTCATGATGGACTGGGCCCCAAGGGCTATGGCTTTCAGGCCCGACGCGCAGACCTTGTTCACCGTGAAGGCCGGCGTCTGGCGGCAGATGCCCGCCTTTATCATGGACTGACGGGCCGGGTTCTGGCCCTGGCCCGCGACGAGCACGTTGCCCATTATGACTTCGTCCACCGCCACCGGGGTCAGGGTCTGGTCCCAGTTGTAGGATTCCTTTTCAAGGGGAATCAGGCCGTTTTCCTGGATTTTTTCAGGAGCCGTGGCCAGCATCGCCCCTTCGGCCACAGGGCGGAGCCCGGCCCTTTTGAGGGTTTCCTTCAAAACAATGCTTCCAAGGCTTACCACGCCCACATCCTTCAGAACCCCGCCGAAGGAGCCGATGGCGGTTCTTGCGCCGCTTACGATAACTGCCTCGTTCATCTTGAACATCCTTTCATTTTTTATGAACCGGAAACCGGAATTCTCTCCTGCCGGTTTTAACCAGATTTGACAAAGGATGTAAAGAGCTTCAAAAAGGCTGGAGCCGGTCAAAAAGGGCGGGCGTTTCGGAGGAAGACCCATGTGCGTGTATTTTTTCGCGATAAACGTCAATCCGCGTTTTCCGGTCATTGTGGCCGGTAACCGGGACGAGTTCCTGGAGCGCGGCTCCAAGGCGGCGCATTTCTGGCCTTCGCCTCCGGACATGCTGGCGGGGCGCGACGAGAGGGACGGCGGGACCTGGATGGGAGTGAACAGAAAGGGCCGCTGGGCGCTTCTGACCAACTTCCGCGACCCGTCTTCGGTCAGGGCCGACCGGCCAAGCCGGGGAGGGCTGGTAACCGATTTTCTGTGCGGAGAAAAACCGCCCGAAGAGTGGCTTCTTTGCGTGGAGAAAGAAGCGGCCCAATACAACCCCTTCAATCTCGTTGCTGCCAGCGGGGCCGACATATTCTGGTTTTCAAGCAGGTTGACGGGGGTAAGGAGGCTAGGGGACAGCGTCCCGAAAGGTTGGAGCCCCTTTTCGACATGCTGGCTGACACGGAAACCGCGCCGGACGACAAACTGCCGGATACGGGCGTGGGGCTCGATTTCGAGCGGATTCTGTCGTCGGTTTTCGTGAAAAGCCCGGTTTACGGAACAAGGTGCTCCACCGTGCTTTTGATCGACCACAAAGGAGTTCTCACGTTTTCCGAGCGCACCTATAACAACTGCGGCCCCGGCGATTTCACCGGGGCCGCGTTCTCTTTTCGAACTCGAATCTGACGGGAATCAGCTTAAGCCTTGGGAATTGAAGTAAGCGCTGTAGCGCTTGTCCACTTCAGCTATATGGCTGAAGAGCCAATTTTTGAGAAAGAGCGCAACGTCGATGAGATCGACCCGCTCGCCGCGCGCTTCCTTGTCAAGATACTCCTGCACCCTGGCTTTGAGATTGTCGTGGGCCAGCTTGTGGGTGGCGTATTCGGGATACCCGTAGCTCTGCATCAGGCGTTCTTCGTCGGCCAGATGCGTCATGGTGTAGTTCACTATGCCCGAAAGCACCGAGGCCACGGTCTCGCCGCCCTTGAACTCCATCATCTTGTCGTAAACCTCGTCCAGCATGGTGAAGAGCCGCTTGTGCTGGTCGTCAAGCTGGTTGACCTTTACCGAGTAGTCGTCCTTCCAGATGAAAAAAGCCATGTACCATCCTCCTTTATTGTTGAAAACCAAACCCACCCGAAATTTTGTCACGCAAAATAATATTGATAATTAATCCTAAAGTCAAGGCCAAAATTTTCAATTCGCTTACCACCTGCACGGCGGCGGTCATCGGGCGTGGCCCGAATAAATCCGGTCGGGGTTATGTTTTTTAACGTATTTTGATACGTTGATACGAACCGGGATGTCGCCGCCATAATAATCTTCCGGATAATCCATCGGAACCAGAAGAGTGATGGATATTGTGCCGCTAGATAGCCACTCATAGTCAAAGGCCACTAATTTTTCCGTCTTTACGGTCCAGATTTTTCCGTCGTCAAGCCTTACGATTTCAGGACGGTCCGGCATACTTTCCATTTGCGGCAAAAAAACCGCATATTCGCCGGACGGGTTAATGGCTATTCGAGCCGATTCAGAATATTCGTTATCAGGGCCTTGATAGATAATCCCCCCGTCTATTCTGAAGACGGTAATCTGTGCGCAGCCCGTACCGCACCCGTTGACAAGCACAATTCTGCCGGTTTTGCTCCAGGTCCATGTTCCGCCAGCGCCGGGTTTCCACGTGTGAAGGGCTTTAAGAGTTTCAAGATCGTAAACGGAAATCCTGGTGGGGCTAAAATCCATGTGATGCACAAGGGCGCGTCTTCCATCGCGCGAAACGCTGAAATCGTAAATATTGTGGGGGTTGCGGAAACGGGTGAGGTTGAGCCATTTACCGTTCTTCCGAACATAAACCTGGCCCATGCCCCATTTATCCGTTCCCTCCTTCAGCCTGGGGCCGCCGGGTTTCGCAAGCGCTGATGCGGGAGAGGCAATAAGAAAGGCCAGCAAAAGGGCGCATAGCAGCAATCTTTTCATGGGCGCACCTTATTGTTGCCGACATGCGTTACATTATTCATCGCCAAGGCCCTCCGGGCCAAAACCAAATTTTGATTGCCCAAACCCATGATTGCCCAAACCCATTGACCTTAAGATAAGTTTACAGTATTTTCATGGCAAAGCACATCATTTAAGGCAAAGGGGCGGCCAGCCGGGACGCCCTTTGCAATCGGCCGGTACAACACCAAGCCCTTGGGGGAATCCTTATGCGGAAAATTATCGCGGTTGCGGCGATTCTGGCGTCCGTCATTCTTTTCACGAGCCCGTCCTTTGCCGGAAAGTCGGAGGGAACGGAGCGCATTTCAGACTCGGTGGCGGCATTCAACGATCTCATGGAAAGCGACGAAACGGCCATCCCCGAGGAAATCCTGGCAAAATGCAAGGCCGTGGCCATTTTTCCGGGCATGAAGAAGATCGGCTGGGGCATTGGGGCCATGCAGGGATTCGGCCTCGTCATGGCCAAGGACGAGAAGGGCGAGTGGAGCGCCCCGGCCTTTTTCCGCATCAGGGCCTTGAACACCGGGCTTCAGATCGGGGTCCAGGTGATGGACACGGTGATAGCCATCATGGATGAAAAGGGCCTCAAAAGCTTCATGAGCGGCGATTTCGGCGTGGGCGTGGACGCGGCGGTGGCCGCCGGGCCCGCCAAGAAGCGCAAGGAGGCCACTACCACGGCGGACCTTGAGGCAAATCTTTTAAGCTACTCCAAGGTTAAGCGCGGCCTGTACGCCGGGGTGGCCATAGAGGGCTCCCGCATCGTGTTTCAGGAGGACGACACCGCCGCCTTCTACGGCCAGAAACTGAAGGCATCGGAAATCCTCACGGAAAAGAAGGTCCCCATGCCCGGCGAGGCCAAGCCCCTGGCCGAAGCCCTGACCAGGGCCGCCAAGCCGCCCGCCAAGGAGGAAAAACCGGAAGCGAAAAAATAAGCCGGAAGCCCGGAAAGGCCCGGCGCACCACGCGCCGGGCCTTTTGCCCTTCCGGTTCGCCGGTCGCGTCAAAAAAAAGACGCACTGCGTCAAAAAAATTTTCCAATTCTGTTGACAATGACTCTTATCTTGCTCTATTATTCAAGTATGAAGTTGGGGGGCTGTGCCATCATAATGGGCTCTATAAGCCGGCAACAAGGAATGCCGGGACAACACTGCGTCAAAACCGTCTTTTTTTCGCACCGGGAAAATTCCCTGGAACTCTTTTCTCTTCCGAAATCGAAAAAACGCACGCAATATTTTAGATACGAAACGTGCTGATCCGTCTTTTCAAGGAGACCGTTCCCGGTACGATTAGGGCGTGATGCTCGTGCCACTGCAACCCCCTCGAGGCTTAAGCGCCCCGACCGGAAGAACGAAAAGTTCACTCCTTCCCGTCAACGCGAACCCCGGCCCGGAACAAGGTTGTCCCACACGACGACGCTTTTTTGGGACATGCCCTGATGGCCGCAACCAAGCCTTCATAAAACCAGTCTTACGGTTTTACGCCTCCGTTTTGCACGCTCCGATTCCGTAAGTCCGAGAAAGCCTCTTTCCGCGCCCTACTCCTTTTTCAAAGAAGGCGGCGGAAAACGGCGCAAGGGCCGGACTTGAAAAGGGCCTTGCGCCTTCCTCGAATCCGCCGGAGCAGCCGTGGCAGGCCGAATTTGACGGTCGTGCAAAAACCTTTCGGGGCTTTTTTGCGGGCTCACGGAATTTGCCGGAGGCGCAACAAGGCTTTTGAAAAAGCCGCCAATCTTGACTTGCACTTTTTGTGAAGCCGTCATAAATCCGACCGGTCGGTCGATAATCTGTGATTGTTTTCACCAGGCGGCTAAGAAGGCGTCGGTCCATTATTTTTCAAAAGCGTCCCCGCGCAGGCCCGTTTCAGGGACCAATGCCGGTGCGACGCCCTTATTCAAGGAAATCCCCTTATCGTAAAAGCGAAAAGGTTTCTACATAACACGCCTACAACCCAAGGAAACGACAATGGCTCCAGACAAGCTCGAGGTAAGCAACTTAAACCTCGCCTCACTCAAAAACAAAAAAATCGCCGATCTCAACAAGATGGCCAAGGAATTCAACGTTGAGAACGCCTCCGGAATGCGCAAGCAGGACCTTATCTTCGCCATACTCCAGGCCCAGACCGAAAAGAACGGCGTGATCCACGGCGAGGGCACCCTTGAAATCCTGCCGGACGGCTTCGGCTTTCTGCGCGCCCCGGATTACAACTACCTGCCCGGCCCGGACGACATCTACGTCTCCCCAAGCCAGATAAGGCGCTTCAACCTGCGCACCGGCGACACCGTGAGCGGCCAGATACGCCAGCCCAAGGAGAGCGAGCGCTACTTCGCCCTTTTGAAGGTGGAGACGGTCAATTTTGAAGACCCGGACGTGTCGCGGGAAAAAATCCTCTTCGACAACCTGACCCCCCTCTACCCCGAACGCCGCATCCAGTTGGAGCGGGGCTACGACAACTACTCCATGCGCATCATGGACCTTCTGACCCCCATCGGCTTCGGCCAGCGCGGGCTCATCGTCTCGCCGCCCCGAACCGGCAAGACCATGCTTTTGCAGAACGTGGCCAACTCCATCGTGGCCAACCACAAGGAGGTCTTCCTCATCGTGCTCCTCATCGACGAGCGCCCCGAGGAAGTCACGGACATGCAGCGTTCCGTCGAGGCCGAGGTCATAAGCTCCACCTTCGACGAACCGGCCCAGCGCCACGTCCAGGTGGCCGAGATGGTCATCGAAAAGGCCAAGCGCCTGGTGGAGCACCAGAAGGACGTCGTCATCCTTTTAGACAGCATCACCCGCCTGGCCCGCGCCTACAACACCGTGGTTCCGCCTTCGGGCAAAATCCTTTCGGGCGGCGTGGACTCCAACGCCCTGCACAGGCCCAAGCGCTTTTTCGGCGCGGCCCGAAACGTGGAGGAGGGCGGCAGCCTCACCATCATAGCCACCGCCCTGGTTGACACCGGAAGCCGCATGGATGAAGTCATCTTCGAGGAATTCAAGGGCACCGGCAACATGGAGCTTCAGCTCGACCGCCGCCTTGCCGACAAGCGCACCTTCCCGGCCATAGACATCAACCGCTCCGGCACCAGGAAGGAGGAACTCCTCCTTAGCCCCGAAGTCCTGAATCGCGTGTGGATACTGAGAAAACTCCTCACCAGCCTCAATCCGGTGGACGCCATGGAATTTTTACTTGATAAAATGCGCGGAACAAAAGATAATGAGGAGTTTTTGCGTTCGATGAACCAGTAGCGAGCGCCGCATAAGGCAGAAGAAAGAAGAATCCGGCCTTAAGGCGGGCTTTCGATCATTTAAAGGAGAAGCAACATGAAAGACGGCATCCACCCCAACTACAAGCCCACCTCCATCCGCTGCGCCTGCGGCGCAACGATTGAGACCGGCTCGGTGATGGACAACATCAGCGTGGAAATCTGCTCACAGTGCCACCCCTTTTTCACCGGCAAGCCGAAACTGATCGACTCGGCCGGGCGCATCGAGCGTTTCCGCCGCAAGTACGCCAATTTTCAGGCACCGGAAAAAAAGTAGAGTTTTTTTCCTCAGTTTCGATTCCGCCGGGGGCGCAGGGGCTGTTTCCGAAAAAAATTTGTGGCACCGAGGTTGCGAATTCGCCCCGCCGACAAGGCGCGTCTGCTTGCGGAATACTTAACGTATTTCGCAAGGAGCGCTGGCACAGTCGGAGGGGATGAAGGCGCAACCGAATGCAAAAGTTTTTTCGGAAACAGCCCCTAATACGCCTTCCGGCGGAATTGTTTGTTTTTACTGGTCATTAAAAATCGGCGCTGATCCATGCTCGAACGACTGCACGGGGTAGAACAGAGATTCATGGAGGTGGAGGGGCTTCTCTCCGACCCCAAGGTGGTGTCCAACCTGGAGACCTACCAGAAATACGTGCGCGAGCACTCCGAGCTTCAATCGGTGGTGGAGGCTTACCGGGGCTACAAGAAAATCCTGAATGATCTCGACGACGTGCGGGAGCTTTCAAAAGACCCGGACCCGGACATCAAGGAAATGGCCAGGGACGACTTTGACCGCTTAACCAGCCTGAAGGCCGCAGCCGAACAGGAACTCACCCTGCTTCTTCTGCCCAAAGACCCCAGCGACGAGAAGAACGTATTCCTGGAAATACGGGCCGGCACAGGGGGCGAGGAGGCGGCGCTTTTCGCGGCGGACCTTTTCAGGATGTACGCCCGCTACGCGGAAACCAAGGGCTACGGCGTCGAAATCATGAGCTCCTCCGAGGCTGAACGGGGAGGCTTCAAGGAAATCGTGGCCATGATTTCCGGAAAAGGGGCCTTTTCCACCTTCAAGTACGAGTCCGGCACCCACAGGGTTCAGCGGGTTCCCGCAACCGAGGCCCAGGGCCGCATCCACACCAGCGCCGTCACCGTGGCGGTCCTGCCTGAGGTTGACGACGTGGATGTCAAAATCGACCCTACCGAGCTTCGCATAGACGTTTACCGTTCCCAGGGCGCTGGCGGCCAGCACGTCAACACCACGGATTCAGCCGTGCGCATCACCCACCTGCCCACCGGGCTCGTGGTGACCTGCCAGGACGAACGCAGCCAGCACAAAAACAAGGCCAAGGCCATGAAGGCTCTGCAGGCAAGGCTCTACGACCAGGAACTCGGCCAGCAGACGGCGGCCCAGGCCAAGGACCGCAAGACCCAGGTGGGTTCGGGCGACCGAAGCGAGCGCATCCGCACCTACAATTACCCCCAAAACCGTATCACCGACCACCGCATCGGCCTTACCCTCTACAAGCTGGACGCCATCATGGAAGGCGACCCGTCCGAGTTCGTCTCGGCCCTTGCCACCCACCACCAGGCCCTGGCCCTGCAAGCCGGAAGGTAAGGCCGCCCGCCATGACCCGGACCAGCGAAACTTGGACGGTCGGCAAGGCCCTTCAATGGACGGCGGGGTATTTTTCCGAAAAGGGCGTTGACAGCCCGCGCCTCACCGCCGAAGTACTGCTCGCAAAAATCCTTTCCCTCACCCGCACGCAGCTTTTTCTGCGCTTTGACCAGCCCCTCACCGCCGTAGAGCTTGCCGACTTCAAAAACATCATCAAACGGCGCGCAAGCCGCGAGCCTCTGGCCCACATAACTGGCGAGCGCGAGTTCTTCTCCCTGCCCTTTTCCGTTTCGCCCGATGTATTGATACCCCGGCCTGAAACCGAAATGCTCGTTGAAACCGCCCTTTCGGCAATGGACTCCATGAAGGACCTCGCCCCGATGTCTGTTCTGGATTTGGGAACAGGAAGCGGCGCGATAATCTGCGCCCTTGCCTGGGAAAGGCCCGGAAACGCCTTTACCGGCCTGGACAGAAGCGAAAAGGCCCTTTCAGTGGCCAGGAAAAATGCGGAAAAGCTCGGCCTCGGCCATATCCGGCTCCTTGCGTCGGACTGGTTCTCGGCCCTGCCCGTCGGCGAAAAATTCCACGTGATCGTCTCGAATCCGCCCTATATTCCGTCAAGGGTGATTCCCACCCTTAGCCCGGAAGTCTGCCGCCACGAGCCTGTCTCCGCCCTGGACGGCGGCCCGGACGGCCTGGACGCCATACGCGCCATCATTTCCCGCGCGCCGGAGTTCCTGCATCCGGGCGGATGTTTGATCTTCGAGATAGGCTTTGACCAGAAGGAAGCCGCCACAGCCCTTTTCACCGAATCGGGCCGTTTCGGCGAACCCGAATTCGTAAAGGACTACGCCGGGCATTTCCGGGTTGCGAAGGCACGGATCAAAGGTCAATAAAAAAAGTCCCCGGACGGATTTAATCTCCGTCCGGGGACTTTTTTATTCGTGAAGCGTTGAACAAGCGATATGGCTACTCTTCCTCTCCCCTTACTTCGGGCATGAGGAGGTCGGCCAGGTCTGGGCCGAGATAGGTGCGCTCGTTGGGCCCAAGGCAGCCCATTGAAAGGCAGATCAGGGTCCACAGATGCAGCACGTGGTAATGGCCCTCGTAGTGCTCGCTTAAGTCATGAACCTGGGCGTGGCAGTTGTGGCAGGGCGTTATGCAGTAAGTCGCGCCCGTGGCCTTTATCTGGTCGTCCTTCAGCTTGCCGTACTGGCGGCGCTCGTCCGGGTAGCCGCTCTGGAGGAATCCGCCACCGCCGCCGCAACAGTAGTTGTTGCTCTTGTTGGGGCTCATGTCCACGAAATTTTCCTCGCCCACAACGGCCTTCACCACGAACCTCAAATCATCGGCAACGGGGTCGCCGAAGGTCTTGCGAACAAGCTGGCAGGGGTCCTGCACCGTGAACTTGACCTTCAAGTCCTTGTTCCAGTCGGAATTGACCGGCAGTTTGCCCTCACGAATCCACTGGGCGTAATACTGGATGATGCTCTTGATCTCGAAATTGAAGGGAATCTTGAATTTTTGCAGTCCAGCCCGGACCGCGAAGAGTTCGTGCCCTCACTCGGTGTTGAGCCAGACCTTGCAGCCAAGGTCCTCCACGGCCTTGGCTTTTACTTCCACTATGTGTTTCCAGGACTCGTTGTCCGCCATGAACAGGCAGTAGTTCTCGGCGGCCCAGCCCTTGGTGCCGTAGGTCCAGTCTGCGCCCACCTTGCTGAGTATCTTCCACAGGGGCACCATCTCGTCCGGCTCGGTGACGGGCTCGCGGGAGTTCTGATTGAGGAAGAATTCGGCGCCCTGTTTGTTGAGCGGTGCCTCCAGTTCCTCCCAGCCAACCTGGGTTGCCCGGACTTCCTCCAGGATGTCGTTCACCACGAACTCGAAGTCCTCTTCCGTGGCTCCCATGGCCGAGCAGGAGTCGTTCCGCAAGGCCATGTCGCAGGAGCCCAGGATGCCCTTGGGCCTCGTCTCGCGGGGCCAGGACCCGCGCACGTTGAAAACGAGCTGGGGAATGTTGATCTTCATGGGGCAGGCATGGATGCAGCGCATGCACATGGTGCAGTGCCACGCCCAGGGATGGGTGGTGAGTTCCTCGTCAAGGCCCAGGGCCGCCATGCGAAGGAACTTCCGGGGGTCCATGTCCCCTATGCCCGTTGCGGGGCACCCGGACGAGCACAGCCCGCAGGTGAGGCAGGCGTCCAGGTTTCCGCCTTCGGGAAGAATCTGTTTCACCATGTCCATGAAAGCGCTCTTGCGCTTTTTGCCGATTTTTACGACCTGATTCGTCATCCGTCGTCTTCCTCCGTTTCCGTTTCCGCATACATCCGGCGCATGAACCCAAGGCCGGGCAAAAATCCGGGTCAATCTATACGGATGAAAGGATGCTGTCAAGAATAGTTATAACAAGTATCGGTTGATATACGATTTTCACGGGGCGGCGGGGACGGGAAAATGGGACGGATCTGCCCTCAGGCAAGGGAGATGAGATTTTTTTCCGAATCGAAAATCATGGGCCGGAAATCCGAAACAAGGCTCAAGGACGGGTTTTGGGCGATTTCACCGGCAAGGCCCGCCGAAACCTCCAAAATATCAAGGTGTGCGGTGTCTTTTATCCTGACCAGGCGCACTTTTTGAGGATCGTCGCAGCCGCAGGTTTCAAGGCAGGCGGAAAGGGCCTCGGAATCGGTGTCGAAATGCATGGGCACCGCCGCCTTTTCCGGGGAAATGGCCGCAAGGGCGTTCAAGTAGGTTTTTTTCCTGTCGATGGCGGCCACAAGCCGTGATGTGGTGAAATCAGCAAGGCCGATTCCGTTGGCGTTCCCGCCCGATTTTTCCGAAAGCTCCCGTACAAATATGCGTTTGGGGCGGGGAGAAACGTTGAAATCGCCGGTCAGGTCCCGGTGCCTGCCCGTGACGTTGGAGTCCATGCCGATGCCCGAAATGTCCTTTCCGATGCGGTCTATTACAAGGATATCGAGCTTATCGAAGGGAACGCGGGGAAGAAGGGCGTAGGCCTCCTTTAACAGCGATTTTTCGCCTTCAACCAGGTTTTCGGGCAAAAGCGGGTGTGCGCCGGAGAGCTTTCCGAAGCCGTCCTCCAGAAGCGCCAGGCCGAAAAGAAGGGGGATTTTTTCCAGGATGAGGCAACCGGCCCGCTCGATAATCCCGAACCCAAGGCCCGCCGCCGCCCTGTGAAGGGCCGCCGCGCCTTTTTCCTTGCCAAGGCCGATGGAAAGCATCTTCAAAAGCCCGCTTTCGATGGGCAGGGTGAACTTGGTGTGGGGCTTTATGCGGTTGATGATGACCACGTGGTCGGCGGAAAGGGCGTCTTCGGAAAAAAACACCGGGCAGCCGGGGCCAAGGCGGCCAAGCTCCCTCACCCCCATGCCCGCCCGCACCGGAACCGCCATTCCCGCAGCCTTCACGCCCAGGGATTCCAGCACCTCGATCTGGCCTTCCGGCGTGGCCCCCCCGTGGCTGCCCATTGCCGGGACCAGAAAGGGCGAAAGGCCCAGGTCGCGAAGGAACTCCACCGTTTTTGCGACAATTTCGCCGATCCGGTCGATGTTCCGGCTTCCCACTCCCACGGCAACCGTTTGGCCCGGCCTTACAACAAGATTTTCCCTTATGGAAAAAAGGGCCTTTTCCACGGCCTCAAAGGCGTCCAAATCCGCCGCCTTGAAGAGGCTCTGCCCCACAAGCGCCGTTTCGGGAAAACGGATTTTTTGTATGCCGTGGCTCACGGTCCATCCCTTGCCGCGCGGTTTACAATCCTTCAGGCGAAAAAAGGCGGGACGCCGAACCACAGCCCGGAGCCCCGCCTTCCGAAATCAAAAAAACCGACCCGCCGCATTTTCTTGGAAATTGCCTTGCAATCACCGTTCTAAACCGCAAGCCTTAAGCAGGCTGGGTAAAAACGATGAAAGGGGAAGCGCGAGCCGAGCGGGAGATGCGATGTGCACAGTCATGCACGGCTCGCGCCTGACACAGCAGTTCGCGTTTTTACACAGCCTGCCTAAGTTTCTTCTATGGTGATGGCACCCTGCTCGCAAACTTCCACGCAGCTTTCGCAGCCGAGGCACTCGTCGGCCTGGACGGCCACGGATTTTCCATCCTGCATTTCGTAAACGTCAACGGGGCAAACGTCCACGCACTCCTCGCAACCTACGCACTTGTCATGATCGACGATGGGATTGAAAGCCATGAGACTGTCTCCTTTCTGGGGTTGTCAAAAAACGCCTTGCGCGTTCTTCTAATGTGAAAGCCTTTCAAGTCTTTTTCAAGGCTGTTGGAAACCGGCAAAATTCGGCCTTGGCTTGGTTATAACAACAAATCCGGCGAGTCAAGGTTGAATTGCATGAAGATGCCAAAGGCGTTCGGAATACACCGCCAAGCGGCCCTGTGGCCGACAGCGATGCATTCGCCTCTGCTGCGGGGGGTGATTGTCAGACGATTTCGACGCGGGTGAGAAAATCGCGCAGCTTTTCGACGTAGTCGGAAATCTTCTGGCTGTTTTTGCGGGCGGCGGCGTCTTCGATCACGGCTCCCAGGCGGCTTATTGCCTCGAATCCGAAGGCGTTGCCTTCGCCCTTCATGCGGTGGCCAAGGGTGCGCACCGTATCGAAATCCGAAGAGCCGAGGCAAACCATCATGGTGTCGGCGCTTTTCGCCAGTGTTTTCAGATATTGGGGGGCCAGCTCCTCCAGATCGGGGTTGACCCAGGCCAGAATGGGCTCGTCCCCGCCGATTCCGAGGGTGTCCATTATGCGGTCGACCTCCTTTTTGGGGGCGACCGTCTTCTTGCCAAGTATTTGATGCAAAAGCATGGTGAGCAGGGAGTTCTTCTTGATGGGCTTGGCCAGGAGGGCGTCGAAGCCGGTGTCTATGTAGCGCACCTCGTCGTCTTCCTTGGCGTCGGCTGTCATGGCTATGATGGGGGTCTTCTTCTCCCGGTTCTCCTTCTCCCACTTCCTTATGAGACTTAAGGCCTCATAGCCGTCCATCACCGGCATCTGCATGTCCATAAGGACCACGTCGAAGGGCTGGGCCATGAACTTTTCCACGGCCTTGGCCCCGTTTTCCGCGATGTGGATGCGGCAGGGGGTGTTTTTGAGATAGGCCCGTATGACGAAGCGGTTGGTCTCGGAATCCTCCACCAGAAGGATGTCTATGGGCGGCAGGCCCTCGCCGTCGTCGGCCTCGCCGCTCTTGTCGCCCCTTTCCTGGCGCACGGCGCTTCGCAGCACGCTGACCGCCTGGCCCTTTTTGAGGGGCTTTTTGAGAAAGTGGTGGATGCCGATTTCCCGCGCCCGTTCCACATCCTCGTGGGTGGCGGAAAAACCCAGAACCAGAACCGCCACGGGGCAGAGATGCTCGATCTTTATGATTTCGGCGGCTTCCAGCCCGTCCATGTCCGGCATGGTGCGCGAAATGAGCACGGCGTCAAAGGGCCGGGGGAGCATCCAGGCGTCCTTGAGAAGCGTTATGGCGCTCTGAGCGTCCTCCGCCTCGGTCACCCGCGCTCCGGCCTCGTTCAAGGCTTCCTTCAAAAGGTTGCGGCTCTTGGTGTCGTTGTCCGCCACCAGTATGGAGAGGTCCTTCAAGGGGGAGGAGGGCGAAGCGGCTTCGGCGCTTTTTTTCTGGCGCTCCAGAAAGGTGGTGAAACACAGGGCGCAGCCGCCGCTTTCGTTGTTTTTGGCGAATATGGTTCCGCCCATGAGTTCCACCAGTTGGGCCGCGATCCTTAGCCCCAGGGCCTGGTCGCCCGCGCCCGACTGGGCTTCGCCGCCCATGCGCGCGAAAAAGGCGAAAAGCGCCGCGACGCTTTCGGTGGGGAGCCTTCCCTCGGCGCATTCCACGCAATACTGGACGCCTTCGCCCGAATCCTTCCTCAAGGGGTCCTTCACGGGCTGTACCGAGACCGAGACCTCGCCCACGGGGGCTATGCCGAGAATGGCTGCGGTGACGTTGACCAGGACCTGCCTCAAGTGGAAGGGGTCGCCCAGAAGGTTGTGCGGGGTGTTTGGCATCACCTGGCAGAGAAGTTCCAGGTTTTTCTCGTGGGCCTTTTCCGCCATGGCCTCGCAGGTCTTTTCCACCAGTTCCAGAAGATTGAAGGGGATCTTTTCCAGTTCCAAGGTTCTGGCCTCCGCTTTGGAAAGAACCAGCATGTCGGCCACCAGGGTGAGCATACGCTCTCCTGCGGCCTTTAGGGTTTCCACGTATTCCCGCTGGGTGGGGGCAAGCTCCGTGGCAAGGAGAAGCTGGCCCATGCCCGTCACCGCGTTCATGGGGGTGCGCATCTGGCGGCCCAGGTCGCCCAGAAAGGTGCGGGTGGCCCGATGCCGGGCCTCGGCCTCTATCCTGGCCTTTTCCAGCTCCTCGGCCCGCCGACGTTCCGTGGCGTCCTCAAGGGAGCCTTCCAGAAGGGCCAGAAGGCCGCCCTCGTCGTAAACCGCCCTGGCCGAGATGTTACCGTGGCGAAGGGAGCCGTCGCTGGTTAGAAAGCATGTCTCGAAACCTGAAACCGAGCCTTTAGCCGAAATCTGGCGAAAAAAGTCCTCGCGCTTTTCCGGGGCCGCAAAAAAGGCCAGGGGGAAGTCCTCGACCCGTGAGATCAGTTGATCGGCTGATTCATAGCCCATGAGGCGCGCCATGGCGGGGTTGGCCGAAAGGATCCTGCCGTCGCCCGCGCACTGGAAAATGCCTTCCACCGCGTTTTCGAAAATGCCCCTGTATTTCTGCTCGGCTGCCTTCAGGCGGTCGACTGCGGTCTTTTCCTCGGTGAAATCGACCGCCATGCCCTCTATGTTTTCGCCGTGGTCAACGAGCCTTGCGGAAAAGCGAATCCAGAAGGTGGTGTTGTCCTCGCGGTAGAACAGGGCCTCGAAGGAATCCACCGTGCCTTTTTCCAGAAGCAGGCGTTTCAGTTCCTCGCGCTGTTCCGGGTTGACGTAGCGTTCCGAGCCCAGGCGGATTTCCGGGACCACATCAGAGGAGGCGAAACCCAGCATTCTGGCGAAACGGTTGTTACACGTGATAATCCGGCCTTCGGGAAAGGTGGTCTTGTAAAGGCCCACCGTGGCGTCGCCGTAGAGCTTGCGGAACTCCTCCTCGCTCTGGGAAAGTGCGGCCTGGGCGGACCTTCGCTCCTCGATTTCGGTGGTGAGCCTTTGGCGCGACTCGTGGAGCCTGGCGGTCATGTCGTTGAACACGGCGGCCAGCTCGCCGGTTTCGTCGCTGGTCATCACCGGGACCCGCATGGACAGGTCGCCTTCCGCGACCCTCCGCGCGGCCTGGGTGAGGCCCGCTATGGGCGAGGCAAGACGGCGGCCCAGCAAAAGCCCCAGCACCACGGCCAGAAGCATGGTGAAGGCCAGGACGAAAATAGCCCGGACACGGAAAAGGATCAGGCTTTCGAGGATGGAGCCCGCCGCTATATCGACTCCGATGATGCCTTCCCGGCGGCCCTGGGCGTCGTAAAAGGGAGCGTAGCCGGAAAGCCAGGTTCCCCGCTTATCGGCGTAGAAGCCGTTTTCCACCAAAGGCTCGGCAAGGGTGTCGAAATTGCTTATAAGGGCCTTGCTCGCGGTCTTGTAGACCTCGCCTATGTGGGCCATTTCGCCTGATCGAGTGGTTGCGTCCACCACGAAGACGATTTCGCCCTTTTCATTTTTCCGCATGGTGCGGACATGGCGCACCTCGGTTGCGCGGCCCCGGACCCGCTGGAGGGATTCCCGAATCCTGCGGTACTGGTCGGTGCTTTCCTGGGACGGATGGGTGAGGAGCGCGTGGGCCTCGGCGTCCACCAGAAGAGCGGACACGGCGGCCACGTCCCTCAAGCGCACCCGGATGTCCTCTTTAAGGCGGCCCCTGACTTCGGAATAGAGGGCATAGGTCAGCATTGCCGCTATGAGGGTGGCGAACACCGCAAATGACGCCGCCAGCTTGATGGTCAGGGAGACGGTGCGCTTTTTCCCTGCTTGTTCTTTGGCCATTGCCTTCTTGTCCGCCCGGTCTTTTTGAAGTTCTCCCCCCGCTATCCTGTTATAATAACCCCATTGCCCTTGTTTGGCAAAGACTTTTGTAACGCGCTGCGTCGCCAAGGGCCTGGGGGAGAGACAGAGGATACGACACCTGGTATTAAACAATAAAAGATGGCCGGGATAAAGAAAATAATTCATCCTGCAGGCTCCGGGCGCAAGGGGGCGGACAAATGCCGGCGAGGACGTCTGGGGCCTTGTTTCCCGGCCTTCCGGCGTGATACCATAATTTCAGCCGAAGCTCGCAGGCTCCGGGCCGAATCGAGTTTCGGATCGTCGGCAAACCACAAAGCGGAGTTTGGGTCCGGCGGTAAATTTTCACGCGGAGAGAGCTGGATGAAATCGATCTTGTCAAGAGGGGCGTTCCTTGCTGTGGCGATACTTTGTCTTGTATTGACCGCCGACTCATTTCCGGCGACCGGGGCGGCCGGACGGGTGGAGGAGGCCTCAGGCTCTGTGTGGGTGGAGCGCGGCGGCGGCAGGAGGGCGATCGGCCGGTCAGCGGCCATCCATTACGGAGACACCCTCATAACCGGCAAGGACGGCCGGATCCGCTTCACCCTTACTGACGCGGGCTCCTTCACCCTAGAATCCGACACCAGTGTCAGCATCGACGAATTGTTCGAAGAGGCCGAGGACGAGCCGATGGTGCTGCGGATGGCGGCAGGATACCTGTGGGCCAGGGTCAGCCGCCTGTCGTCTTCGCCGAGGCGCCTTGAAATCCACACGCCCACGGTCATCGCCGGTGTGCGCGGAACCGAGTTCGAGCTCGCCGCAGCAGCAGATGGCAGCGCGGCGATGGCTGTGGACGAGGGTTCCGTCGAAATGGCCGTGGATGGGGAGACCTTGTTGGTGGACAAGGGGTCAATGGCCGAGGTCGATGCAGATACCGGGAAAGGCTCCCTGGCCCCCGCACCGGAAAGACGACGGCGGGACTGGATGGCCTGGCGGGCGGAGCGGGCCGTGCGGCTTCCGGACCGGCTTCCCATGGTCATTGAACGCGCCGCCGCCAAGGTGAGCCGCATGGAACGGGAGCTTTCCGTCCTGGGCGGGTCGGTGTTCGGCAAGGCTGATGACCTGGCAGGGGCCTTGGAGGATACCAGGGCCGCTTTAGGAAAAAAAGGAAGCAAGGCCGCTCTCAGGCAGGCTCGGCTTGCGGCCGGCAAGGCCGGACTGGCGCTTCGCCGGGAGGTCCGGGCCTATAGGCGCGCTTTGAACCGCCTGCGCGTGGATGTGAATTTTGCGAGGACCCTCGAACACTCCCTGGAAACCGCCGGAGACCGGGTGCCCCCTGAAACAGCCGCCCTGTTGCGCGGCAGGCTGGCGGAGACATTGCAGACCGGAGACCGCCTCATCCTGGAAGCGAGGCAGTTACGGGAACGGGTGATAGGGCTCTTCCGCAGCCTGTACCGCACAACCGGGGGGCAGGCGACGGATAAGAGGCCCGCAGGCAAGAAAGCCGGGGCTGCTCCCCGATAAGGGCGGAGCCTAATCATGAGTCATCAGGGCCGCCCTTCCCGAATACAGCGCAATGCCCTGTTTCCGGCTGATGTGGAGGGATGCCTCCATAATTTTTGTTCCCTCCGTCAAAGGTTCGAACATCCGGCACGGCAATTGCTTCATTTCTGCAAGGCGGGTTCCGCCTCCGGTCGACAATCTTCAACGGGCCGCACATGGCCCGAATTAACTCAAACGGAGGAGATTTATGGGTTCGGCAGAAAATTTCGTCAAGGCCCGCGATTTTCTCATCGAAAACCGCGAAAACTACGAAGCGGCCTACAAGGGGTTCAAATGGCCCGTAATGCCGCAGTTCAACTGGGCGCTGGATTTTTTTGACAGGGAGGCTTTGGGCAACGACGGCGTGGCCCTCTGGGTGGTGGAGGAATCGGGAGCCGAGACCAGGCTCACCTTTGCGGAGCTTTCCGGGCGCTCCAACCGGGTGGCCAACTTTTTGAGGCGGCTCGGCGTAAAACGCGGCGACCGCATTCTGATCATGCTCCCGAACGTGACGGCTTTGTGGGAGATCACCCTTGCCGCGATAAAACTCGGCGCGGTGGTGGGCCCGGCCACAACGCTTCTGGCCGAGGCGGACCTTGCCGACCGGATAGAGCGCGGCGGAATGCGGGTCGTCGTGACGGACCCGGACGGTGCCCCCAAGTTCGACGGGATTCCCGGCGACTACACCAGAATCATGGTGGGCGGGAGCCTCGACGGCTGGATCAGCTTTGAGGACGCCTTCAGGGAGGACGCGGGTTTTTCGCCGGACGGCCCCACCGGCTCCTCCGACCCCTTCCTTCTCTATTTCACCTCCGGCACCACGGCCAAGCCCAAGATGGTGCAGCACTCCCACGCAAGCTACCCGGTAGGCCACCTTTCCACCATGTACTGGGTGGGCCTGAAACCCGGCGATATCCACTTCAACATCAGCTCCCCCGGCTGGGCCAAGCACGCCTGGAGCTCCTTTTTCGCGCCCTGGAACGCCGGGGCCACGGTCTTCGTCTACAACCAGGCCCGGTTCGACCCCAAAAAGACCCTTTCGGTCATCGCCCGCTCGTGCGTCACCACCCTCTGCGCCCCGCCCACCGTGTGGCGCTCCTTCATCCTTGAAGACCTGAAATCCTACCCGGTGAAGCTGCGCGAGCTGGTGGGCGCGGGCGAGCCCCTGAACCCGGAGGTCATCGATCAGGTGAAGGCCGCCTGGGGGCTCACCATAAGGGACGGCTACGGCCAGACCGAAACCACCTGCCAGGTCGGAAACTCGCCCGGGCAGCCGGTGAAGCCGGGCTCCATGGGCAGGCCCATGCCGGGCTACGCCATAGCCCTTGTGGACGTGGAGGGGAAAGAGGCGGACGAGGGCGAGATAGGCATCCGCCTGAACCCCGCGCCCGTGGGAATCATGACCGGCTACCTGGATAACCCGGAGCGCACCAGCGAGCTTCTGGACGGCGATTATTTCCTCACCTCGGATGTGGCGGGCCGTGACAAGGAAGGCTATTTCTGGTACGTGGGCCGGGCCGACGACGTTTTCAAAAGCTCGGATTACCGCATAAGCCCCTTTGAGCTGGAAAGTGCCTTAATCGAGCACGAATGGGTGGCCGAGGCGGCGGTGGTGCCGAGCCCGGACCCCATCAAACTTTCGGTTCCCAAGGCTTACGTGATGCTGAAACCCGGAATCGAGCCTTCCAAAGAAACCGCCTTTGCGATACTGAAATTTTTGCGCGATAGGCTCGCGCCCTATACGCGGGTGCGCAGGATCGAGTTCGCGGAGCTTCCCAAGACCATATCGGGAAAAATAAGGCGGGTGGACTTAAGAAAGGCCGAGGAGAGCGGCCGTTCGAGGGATGTGCGCGGAAAGCTGGAATTCTGGGAGAGCGATTTTCCCGATCTCAAGGCATGATGAATGATGGCCGTCCAACCGGGGAAGCGCCCGCTTCCCCGGTCGGAATGTACGTCAGACTTTCCGCTCCTCCGCTGTCGCCTCGCCGGTCAGCATCTTTCCGAAAAGGCGGGAGAGGCTCATAATGGTAAGCGAAGGCGGCACCCCCGGCGAGGACGGGATCACCGAGCCGTCGCACACGAAAAGGTTTTCGACGCTTGTGGAAAAGTTCCGGTCCACCGCCTCGCCCATGGCCGCAGTGCCGCCCGGATGCCCGCCTATGGAGGGGGCCACGGCTATTTCGCTTCTTTTGACCCCCGCCTTCATCAATATTTCGATGGAAAGGTCCGTGGCCCGCTTCATCCGGCGGATGTCGTTTTCGGTGAAAGGCTTGGAGATGGCCTCGTCCGCGTCTATTGAGCCCATGTGGTCGTCGGCCAGCTTCACGAAAAGCCCTATGCCGCGACGCAGTTTCGGGAGGCGCGGCAGGTTGTGGCGCATTATGTTGGCCCGCATGAAGGCCGTCATGCCCACGGCCTCGGCGGAGATGTTGCCGATTATGAAGCCCTCGGTTTCGGCAAGGCTTTCAATGGCGTGGGTGAAGCTCATTTCCCTCCACGCCCCGCCCGCCAGCTTATCCGCGTAGCCCACGATTATGTTCATGGGGTCCATGTAGAATTTTCCGCCCACGCCTTTGATGCCCGAACGCTTGAGAAGGGCCGGTGTCCCCACCCCTCCGGCGGACACTATCACCTTTTCGCTGCGGATGGTTTCGCCGTTTTTGAGGACCACCCCGCCCGCCCTGCCCTTTTCGATGAGCACCTTTTCCACCGGGGACGAGACCATGAGCTCCGCGCAGCTTTTCACGGCCTGATCCACGAAGACCCTGGTGGTCCACTTCGCGCCGTGGGCGCAGCCCAACATGCACCAGTCGCAGCCCACCACGCATTTGTCCGGGTCTATGAACTTATCTTGGGGCTCGAAATGAAGGCCCATTTTGTAGGCGGCCTCACGCACCCTGTTTCCGCCGTGGGCGTGGGTGAAAAAGCGCTCCGGGAGCGTGTTCACGCCGATTTCTTTTCTCAGTTCCGCCACTTCCAGCGAAAAATCGAGCCCCATCTGTTTGTAAAGGCGATCGGGCGGGGAAAACACGTTGGAGTTGTAGATAAGGGAGCTTCCGCCCACAGTGATGCCGCGAGCCACGTAAACGCCCTCCTTTGACCGGCAGAAAAGGCCCATGCCGTGCATTATCCGTGGACCGAAGGGAAAGCCAAGGCCCTTTTCGTGCCGGGCTCCGCGCTCCACCATGAGAACCTTTTTCCCGGCCCGCGCCAAAGCCCGCGCCACGGGCGCTCCGCCGGGGCCTGTTCCCACGATTATGTAGTCGTATGCCATGTTCCGCCTCCAGTTGTTTTTACGGCAGGTGAAGGGCAGACAAGCGGTTGAAGTAATTGTATAATCTTGCGTAGGTTGGGTGGTTCCGCGCGAAGCGCATGTTCATCCAACACCCTATATTCATTATACAATTGTTGGGTGAACCCTCGCCTTGCGGCTGAGCGTCCAGGCAGCCGGTTGCCAGAGCCTGCCATAGTGTAGCCAACCGGCAAATATTTTACAATCGGAAAATTTAATTGCCGATAAAATTTTATCTATTTTCGCCGACCCTGCCTTTCAGGTTCACCACCGTCTCGAAAAAGGCCTGGAGCCTCGTTGCGTGCTGGCCGCTTCCGCCGCCGTAAAGCTCGCGCTCCAGACTTAAAAAGGGGACCTGCCTTTTTTGGGCCTCGGATTTCTGGATGAAGATTTCACCGCCCCACAGGTCGCAGAACATGAGCTTTTCGGCAAGAACCGCGTCCGCGCCTGTTTCCTGAAGGGTGCGGTGGAGCCATTCGATTCTTCGCCCTGTCTCGTCTATCATGCGGGGGCAGGCTATGCGGGTGAGATACCGGGCCGCGATGGCCTTTACGGGGTCGCCGGTTTCGTTCACCTCGCCCTCGAAAAGCCTGCTTCCAAGGCAGAGGTTGTCGGCAACGATGGCCCCGCCCGCCTCCTCGATGAGCTTCAGATGATCCACGTCCTCCATGCACCCGCCCACCAGAACCAGGCGCACGGAAAAATTCCTTGAAACGTCGCGTCCATCAAGGGCTGTAAGGCATTCCTTCAGAAGCGCCACCGCGTTTTCGGGCGGAAGGGCCGTTACCGCAAGGGCTATGGACAGAAACTCGGAGCCCGTGAGCGCCGCCGGGCTCGCGGCGCGCATGGAGGCGATCTGCGCCAAAAGCCTTCGCTTTTCGTTGAAAAGGGCGATGGAGCTTGAAAGGGCGGAATCGGTGATGGAGGTTTTAAGGTGATCCTCCAATAGCTTCGCCAAAAGGCGGCATTCGGATTCGTACTGGGCAAGAGCGGTGGGGCCGGCCTTGTGGGGAACGGCCATGAGGTGCAGGAAATCGCCGCTTCTGGCGTCCCGCCAATTGTCGTACATGCGGCGGGAGTGGTCGCAGCCGTTCATGAAGACCATGCCGGAGAGGAAATCGCAGGCCCCGGAAAGCACGCGGTCGAAAACGTGGCGGACAAAGGAGCAGTTGCGCGCCCCGTAATAGGCGTCGGCCCGGACCGTGCTGCGGCTTCCCACGGCCCGAAGGCGATAGGGGATCGCACCGGCGGCGTGGATGATCTCCTCCGGCACGTAGGAGCAAAGGTAGCCCACAACGGGCCGCCCGTCGGCCCTTATGGCCTCGTTCTCGATGGCTCCCGCGATTTTTTCCACGTCTGATGGAAAGTTCATCATGGACGGTTCCTTACCATATTTAGAGCTTATTCGTAAATAAGCCCTGCCTTTCGTGAGGCGATTATTGCCGCAGCCAAATGACAAAGGGCCAAGTAGGAGTCGGTGAGTTTTTCATACCTGACCAGTAGTTTCCTGAAACGGTTGAACCATGAGTGAGAGA